>NZ_CBFIIK010000001.1:0-104693 GCF_965662675.1 Roseicyclus sp.
GCGCGTAGGAACGCATCTTCGCCGATGCGGCGTTCAAAACCCAGATCGAGTGAGCGGCTTTCCTCGGGTGTCAAAGTGGGTGTGCCGAATGGGCCATAAAGCTCATAAAGCGACGGCGCGCGATAGCTTTGCGCGGCTGCGCTGCGGATGATCCAATCCGCGTTGGGCCGCCAAGATGCCGCGATCCGCCCCGAGGTCAGGCCACCGAATTGCGAGTGGTCGTCGTAGCGCAGCGTCGTTGCGATATCGAGGCCGGGCGCGGGCGTCCATGCCACCTCGCCGAAGATGCCGCGGGTATCCATATTGCCGGACCCAGGGCCGAAATCGCCTGATTGTGAGAAATCCTCGCGCTCGATATCCAGACCAAAGCGCAGCTGTGCCGTGGCGGAAATATCGGTCCGGCCCAAATAGCTCAGGCCGATCCGTTCGCCTTTGTAGAGATTGTTGGCGAGATTAAGGGTGGGGCCGGTGCCAAAGTCTCTAATGTTTGACCCCCTGACATCTCGCTCGATCTCATAGTAGGTGGCGGCAAATGTGCTGTCGATCGTGCCGGTGGGCAAATCCAGATAGGCACGCAGCCCGCGCGCGTCGTTGAACGACACCTCATCCGGGCTGCCATCGCTGACGGGGAATTGCTCGTCGAACTCGAGGCGGGCATCCTCGATGAAACCGCTCAGTCCGATCTTGCCGCCATTCGCCAGATCATAGCCGAGCGCAAAGCTGAGGCGGTTCGATTGGAATCCGTCCGCTTCGGTATTGCCGGGGTTTTCGTCGGCGGCCGAGAAGCCTTCGGTCTGGGTGCGCGTGATGGTGAAAGCATAATCCAACGCGCCCAGATCGGCGGCTACGCCGTAAGAACCACGGAAGGTTTCATAGCTACCGGCCTCGACATCGACGAATTGGCTGACGCCCTCATCTTCGGCGCGCCGCGTGGTGATGCTTATGACACCGCCGATCGCCTCCGAGCCATAGACAGCCGATTGGCCGCCGCGCAGTAACTCGATGCGCGCGACATCGGCGGTCGTGAGGCTGCCGAAGTCAAAGGCGCTTTGCGGGCCAGACACATCCGACACATCGATCCCATCGACCAGCACCCGGACATAGTTTTGACCCGCGCCGCGAATGCTGACGGAGGTGAGCGAACCGATGGGGCCTCGGGCGCGCACATCGACCCCCGGAAGGCGGGCGATATAGTCGATCACGCGGGTCTCGCCCGAGGCTTCGAGTTCCTCGCGCGTGACGACTGAAACGGTCGCGCCGGTTTCTTCAAGAGTGGTTTCACCGAAACCCGCCGAAAACACGATCTCGCCCAGATCGAAAACGGATTGCGCCGGTGCAATGGCGGGAAAAAGCAGCGCTGGTGCCAGCGCGGCGGATAGGTATCTCATGATCGGTCCCCCGATGCGGGCCGGAACGCGGCCCTGTTGTGGTCACAGATGTTCTTGGGGGATGCACGCCATGTGACCCCCCGCGAACGGTGGAGGTGTCACCACGACGGAAGGGTCCGTTGCCCATAGCGCCCACCGCGCCCGGACAGGGTGATCACTCCGGCAGGTCTCCTGACTCGCGGGTCATCGCGTGGGCCGGGCCTTCCCGGGGCAATTGGGCCCCAGTGGCATATGCCGGTCACGCTCGCCGCTTACAGTTGCGGGGGCAGTCGCGGAGTCTCACCGCGTTCCCTTTTCACCGGATGGTTGTATCACCCGGACCGAAGCACCCCCTTGATAGCGGCGGTTCGCCGCCCAAGGCAAGCCCAGAGGCGACCTGTCATGGGCTGATCGCGAATTCCGCCATCCCCCGTTGCATCCGCTATCGGCTTGGGGCTTGCTGCTCTCGGAACCGGAGGAAACGCCATGCCGATCACCGATTGGGACGATGCTTATGCCAATGCCGCCCATATTCCGGGGGCCGAGGAATTCTTGCGCGAGTGGCCCATGCGCACCGCTGCCTTGCGGGCCGCATCCCCGCCCGAGCGGTTGCACTATGGGAGCGGTGCGCGCCAAACCATTGATCTTTATCGACCCAAAACCGCTTCGCAGGGTCTAACGGTGATTGTGCATGGCGGCTATTGGATGCGCTTCTCGCCCGAGGAATTCGGCTTTCTTGCTGCCGGGCCATTGGCGCGGGGGCAAAGCGTGGCGATGGTCAGCTATACACTCGCCCCCGAAGCGCGCATTGCCGCGATCACGGCCGAGGTGGCGCAGGCTGTCACCCTTGCCGCGGCCACTGTCCCTGGCCCCATCCGGCTGACCGGGCATTCCGCCGGGGGGCATCTTGTCACACGCATGGGTTGTAGGGGCGTGCTGCCCGCCGCTGTCGCCGCGCGAATCGACCATATCGTTTCGGTCTCTGGGGTGCATGATTTACGTCCGCTTCTACGCACCCAGATGAACGCGACGCTGCGCCTTGATTCGGCCGAGGTGCTGGCCGAAAGCCCGGCATTGCAGTCGCCGCTTGACGGGCTGCGGCTGACCTGTGCCGTGGGCGGCATCGAACGGCCTGAATTCCTTAGGCAAAACGATCTATTAGCGAATATCTGGCGGGGTCTAGGGGCTGACAGCCGCGTGATGCACCTTGCGGGCAAGCATCATTTCGATGTCATCGACGCGCTGGCCGACCCCGCGGGGGTGCTGACCCGCGCATTGTTGGATCAGAGCTTTTCGTAAAGCCCGCCGATCGCGGTCTTGAGGTTCGAGCGGTCCTCGGGCCCCAACTCGTAAAGCAGCGCGGTCTCGATCTCGCGGGCGACGAACTTCAGCCGTGCAACCTCGGCCGTGCCCTTGTCGCTCAGTTGGACGACAAGGCGGCGGCGGTCGGCGGTGTCACGGACCACCGAGATCATGTCGAGATCTTCGAGTCGCCGCTGGGCGCGGCTGACGCGGGCGGCATCCATCGCGGTCAAGATGCAGAGATCATGGCTGGAACAGGGCTGATGGCGCGGCAGCGCCATCATGATCCGCCATTCTGGCACCTGCATGCCCGCGCTTTCCATGATCTGATGGAAGGCACGGCCGGCGATCACCGACATCTGGAACGGCAAGAAATCCGTCAGATCAAAGGGAAGGGTCTGTGCTTGGTCTCTCACGCGCCGTCCAATCCTGAGTAGAGTGTCGCTTGATGCGCTCGCGTTTAAGTTTAATGCGGACTCATTGCATTCGGCAAGCAATTTGTCAGGTCAGCTAGACAGTTGGGTGTAATCCCCTGTGAGGACGGGAGCCAAAGGCGGTTTCCGATCGGCAACCTTGAGATATGTGAAAGCGTGAATACGACGCTCCAGCATCAGTTTCCGGCTTGTGCAGGACGGGTGCTGGCCGTATCTGCAGCGGTGGGACACCCCTCCCCAACGAGGGGCACATATCTGTGAGGGTATCACATCATGGCACTGACTGCTCCGGCGACGCGGCCGGCAAACCCGCGTTTTTCTTCTGGCCCCTGTGCCAAACCCCCGACATTCACGCTCGACAAGCTGGCTGATGCAGCTCTTGGCCGCTCGCACCGCGCCGCTGTGGGCAAGGGCAAGCTCAAGGCCGCGATCGAACAGACACGCGCCATTCTGGGTGTGCCGGCCGATTACCGAATCGGCATCGTGCCGGCATCGGACACCGGCGCCGTCGAAATGGCGATGTGGTCACTTTTGGGTGCGCGGCCCTGCACCATGATCGCATGGGAAAGCTTCGGCGAAGGCTGGGTTTCCGATGCGGTGAAGCAACTCAAGCTCGACGCCACCATCTGCAAGGCCGATTACGGTCATATCGTCGATTTCGCGCAGGTCGATTTCGACACCGATGTCGTCTTTACGTGGAACGGCACCACCTCCGGCGTGCGCCTTCCCAACGGCGACGCGATCCCGGCGGATCGCGCGGGGCTGACCATCTGTGACGCGACCAGCGCCGCCTTCGCGCAGGATTTGCCGTGGGACAAGCTCGATGTCACCACATTCAGCTGGCAAAAGGTGATGGGTGGCGAGGCCGCGCATGGTATGCTGATCTTGTCCCCACGCGCTGTCGCGCGGCTGGAAAGCTACACCCCGCCATGGCCGATGCCCAAGATCTTCCGCATGACCAAGGGCGGCAAGCTGATCGAAGGCATCTTCGTGGGCGAGACGATCAATACCCCCTCGATGCTGGCGGTCGAGGATTACCTTGTCGCGCTGGATTGGGGCCAATCCATCGGTGGGCTGCCGGCGCTGATGGCGCGGGCCGATGCCAATGCCAAAGCCATTTTCGATTTCTGTGCCGCGCGCGATTGGATCGACAATCTGGCCGTCGATCCGGCGACACGGTCGAACACCAGCGTGTGTCTGAAATTCACCGATCCGCGCATCACCGATGGGGCGGCCTTTGCAAAGGCAATCGCCAAGCGGCTGGAGGGCGAGGGTGTGGCGCTGGATATCGGCGCTTATCGCGATGCACCCCCCGGCTTGCGCATCTGGTGCGGTGCCACGGTCGAGACCGCCGATGTGGTGGCGATGCTGCCGTGGCTTGACTGGGCCTTCCAGACCGAGATCGCGGCGCTGGCAAAGGCCGCCTGACGGTGTGCCGGGCTGAAGCCCGGCCTACCACCTGTCCCAACATTTCGCCGTAGGCCGGGCTTCAGCCCGGCACACGCCCCGTTTCCAAAACAAAGGACCAAAACCATGGCCCCCAAAGTTCTCATTTCCGACAGCCTGTCGGACGCCGCCGTTCAGATTTTCAAAGATCGTGGGATCGACGTCACTTTCGACCCCTCCATCGGCAAGGATAAGGACAAGCTGCTCGCCGTTATCGGTGACTACGATGGTCTTGCCATTCGCTCGGCCAGCAAGGTCACCGAAAAGATCATCGCTGCGGCCACCAACCTCAAGGTGATCGGGCGCGCGGGTATCGGGGTCGACAATGTCGACATTCCCGAAGCGTCGAAAAAGGGCATCATCGTGATGAACACGCCCTTTGGCAATTCGATCACCACCGCCGAACATGCCATTGCGATGATGTTCGCAGTTGCGCGCCAAATCCCCGAGGCCAATGCCTCGACCCATGATGGCAAGTGGGAAAAGTCGCGCTTCATGGGTGTGGAGTTGACCGGCAAGACATTGGGCGTGATCGGCGCTGGCAATATCGGCGCGATCGTCTGCGCGCGGGCCTTGGGCTTGAAGATGAAAGTCGTGGCCTATGACCCCTTCCTGTCCGAGGAACGCGCCAAACAGATCGGCGTGACGAAGGTGGAGTTGGACGAGCTTTTGGCGCGCGCCGATTTCATCACGCTGCATGTCCCCTATACCGAGAAGACGGCCAATATCTTGTCGGCGGAAAACCTCGCCAAGACCAAGAAGGGCGTGCGGATCATCAATTGCGCGCGCGGTGGTCTGGTCGATGAGGCGGCCTTGGCCGCGCTGATCACATCGGGCCATGTCGCCGGTGCCGCTTTCGACGTCTTTGCCGAGGAACCGGCGACGGAAAACCCGCTGTTCAACCTGCCCAATGTCGTGGTGACCCCGCATCTGGGTGCCGCCACCACCGAGGCGCAGGAAAACGTGGCGCTGCAGGTGGCCGAGCAGATGGCCGATTACCTGCTGACGGGGGCGGTTTCGAACGCGCTCAACATGCCGTCGGTCACCGCAGAAGAGGCGCGGATCATGGGCCCGTGGCTGAAGCTGGCCGAGCATCTGGGCGCATTCGTCGGCCAGTTGACCGAAGAGGCGATCCAGTCGATCGAGGTGGTCTATAACGGGATCGCCAAGGATATGAACCTCAAGGCGCTGAACTGTGCGGCCATCGCGGGGATCATGAAGGCCACGAACCCCGATGTGAACATGGTCTCGGCCCCGATCATCGCCAAGGATCGCGGGATCGAGATCTCGACCACGACGCAAGACAAGACCGGCGTCTTCGACGGCTATATCCGCCTGGTCGTGGTCACCGATGAGCGCACGCGGTCCGTCGCGGGCACAGTGTTCTCGGACGGCAAGCCGCGCTTCATCCAGATCAAGGGTATCAATATCGATGCCGAGATCGGGGCGCATATGCTGTACACTACGAACCGCGATGTGCCGGGCGTCATCGGCGCTTTGGGCCGCACATTGGGCGAACATGGGGTGAATATCGCGAACTTCACCCTTGGCCGGTCTGGCCGGGATGGGGATGCCATCGCGCTGCTGTATCTGGACGAGGCACCCGCCCCCGAGGCGCTTGGCGCGCTGCGGGCCACGGGTGTGTTCCAACAGGTGCGCCCGCTGGTCTTCGACGCGGTTTGATCCGCGCTTGAAAGGCCCGCCCGTCGCATTGACTTGCGGCGGGCGGCCACTCTGCGCCACAAAAGGCGAAGATGTCTTTCGCTGGCCGCCCTTTGTGCTGCCCGGCATGAGGGGGAGAAACAGATGGACGAAATCGTCATCCTGTCGGGCGTGCGCACGGCAATCGGTACCTTTGGGGGCAGCTTGGCTGCCCTGCCGCCCACCAAGCTGGGTGCAATCGCCGCTGCTGCCGCGCTGGAGCGGGCCGGCGTTGCGGGCGGCCAGATCGGGCATGTCGTCTTTGGCCATGTGATCAACACCGAACCTCGCGACATGTACCTTTCGCGTATCGCGGCGATGGAGGCGGGCATTCCCGACACCACGCCCGCGATGAACGTCAACCGCCTGTGCGGATCGGGGGCGCAGGCGATCGTTTCAGTGATCCAGTCGCTTGCGATGGGGGATGCCGATTTCGGCCTCGCCGGTGGGGCGGAAAGCATGTCGAACGGGCCGCATATCCTGCCTGCGGCGCGGTTCGGGCAGAAGATGGGCGATGTGCGCGCGCTGGATATGATGATCGGCGCGCTGCACTGCCCCTTTGGCACCGGGCATATGGGGGTAACGGCGGAAAATGTCGCCGCCGAGCATGACATCAGCCGAAACGCGCAAGACGCCTTTGCGCTGGAAAGCCAGAGCCGCGCCGCGCGTGCGATTGCCGAGGGGCGTTTCACGGACCAGATCGTGCCGGTCGAGGTGATGGTGAAGCGCGAAAAGGTGCCCTTCGTCACCGACGAACATCCCAAGGCCACCAGCCTCGATGCGCTGGGGGGGTTGAAAACGGTGTTCAAGAAGGATGGCACCGTCACCGCGGGCAATGCCAGCGGCATCAATGATGGGGCCGCCGCCCTTGTGCTGGCGCGCGCTGATGCGGCGGAAAAGGCCGGCCTGAAACCCCGCGCGCGGGTCTTGGGCTATGCCCATGCCGGTGTGCGGCCTGAGGTGATGGGCATCGGCCCGGTGCCTGCGGTCGAGAACCTGTTGGCGCGCACGGGGCTGAAGATCACCGATTTCGACGTCATCGAGTCGAACGAGGCATTTGCCGCCCAAGCCTTGGCTGTGAACAAGGGGCTTGGCCTTGATCCCGCCCGTGTGAACCCCAATGGCGGGGCCATCGCGCTGGGCCATCCGGTGGGCGCGACGGGCGCGATCATCACCGTCAAGGCGCTCTATGAGTTGGAGCGGATCGGCGGAAAACGCGCGCTGATCACCATGTGCATCGGTGGTGGCCAAGGCATCGCGCTGGCCATCGAACGGCTGTGATCGCCGCATTGCCGCGTCTGAATTAACCGCTTCTTCAGCCCGCGCTGCCACAAGACGCCTATCGGCATCTAGGCACGCGGCGGCATGAGTATCAGAGGGTTCGATGAACGGTTGGCGCGCGAACGCCGCGCCCGGCTACAGGCCGAGCGTCTTCTCGCCCAACGCTCGGAGGAGTTGTATTCCGCCAACAAGAAGCTGGCCGAACACGCCCATGCGCTGTCGCATACCGTGATCGCCCAGCGCGAAGAGAATGCCGCCCTGATCGGGCGTTCGACCCGCACGCAAGCCGCGCTCGAGGTGGCGACCGAAAAGGCCGTGATCGCCGAGCGCCGCCTGTGGGATGCGCTGAGCGCGGTCGAGGATGGATTCGCCATTTTCGACCGTGATTGGCGGTTGGTCGTCGCCAATCCGGCATGGATGGGCGCATTCGACGGGGTGGTCGATGTCGCCCCCGGCGCCAGCTACGAGGCGATCTTGCGCATCGCCGTCGAAGAGGGGCTGATCGATCTGCAGGGTGAGGATGCCGATGATTGGGTCGATCGGATGATTTCCCGTTGGGAGGGTGCAAGCATCGCCCAGGCCGATATTCGGCTGTTCAACGGCGTCTATGTGCGGCTGATCGACAAGTGCACCCCACAGGGCGACATGGTCAGCCTGTCGCTGGATATCACCGACACGATCCGCCGCGAGGGTGAGCTTGAACGCGCCCGTGATCGGGCCGAGGCCGCGACACGGGCGAAATCCGCTTTTCTTGCCAATATGAGCCACGAGATCCGAACGCCGATGAATGGTGTGGTCGCCATGGCCGGGCTGTTGCGCGAGATGAACCTGACCGACGAGCAGCGCCTTTATGCCGAGACGATCCAGAACTCGGGCGAGGCATTGTTGGCGATCATCAACGACATTCTCGACTATTCCAAGATCGACGCGGGCAAGATGATCTTGCATGCCGAAAGCTTCGACCTGCGGGCGCTGATCGACGAAATCTTTCGCCTGATGCGTCCCGGGCTGGAGGGGAAGGATCTGTCGCTGGTGTTGGATTACGACATCTTCATGCCGCCGCGCCTGATCGGTGATCCGGGGCGGGTGCGACAGATCTTGACCAACCTGATCGGCAATGCGGTGAAATTCACCGAAGCCGGTCAGGTCATGTTGCATGTGGTCGGCCTGCCCGATCCGGTGCAGGCCGACAAGCTGCAGGTCAGGATCGTTGTCGCCGATACCGGCATCGGCATCGCGCCCGAGATGCAGGCCCATGTCTTCGGTGAGTTCAATCAGGTCGAGGCGCAGACGACCCGCCGCTTCGATGGCACCGGCTTGGGCTTGGCCATCACGCGTCAGCTTGTGGCGCTGATGGGGGGTGAAATCTGGCTCGATTCGACCTTGGGCGTGGGATCGTCTTTTGGCGTGTCGCTGTTTTTCGGGCTGGACCGCGCGGCCTTGCCTGCGCCCACGCCACCCGTGGCGCTGGCGCTGCCGCCCAAGCGCGAATTCCACGTTCTGGCGGCAGAGGACAACAAGACCAACCAGCTGGTCTTTCGCGCCATGCTCAAGGATGTCGCTCTCGAGCTTGATGTCGTCGAGAACGGCGCGCTTTGCCTTGCGCATTATCACGACGCACGGCCCGATATGATCCTAAGCGATATTTCCATGCCGGAGATGGACGGGCTGGCCTTGGCCCGCGCAGTGCGTGCCCATGAGGCCGAACAAGGTCTGTCCCGTTTGCCGATCATCGCGATGACCGCGCATGCGATGGAGAGTGACCGCGCCCGGATTCTGGCCGCGGGGTTTGATGAATGTTTGACCAAACCGCTCGACAAGACGCAGTTGCATGCCGTGATCAGCCGTTATGCGCCGCCGGATATCGGCGTGGTTGCGGGGCTCAAGGCCGCCAGCGGGTGACGGCCTCGGTCACGCGGTAATGGCCGGTTTCGACCGCGCGCCAATTTCGGATCGGCCCATGGGTATAGGCCTGTGCGATGGGGTCTTTCGGGTCGATGACGCCCAGCGCGCCAAGGATCTGGGTGATCACCGCCTCGGACGCGCGGGTGCTGCCATCGGCGATCTTGAGGGCCACCCCGATCCGATGCTCGGGGACGATCGCGGCAAAGACCGCCTCGGCCCCGGTCTTGATCGCGGCGCGGTTGCCCATGACGCGCATCAGCTTGGTGCAGGCGCGCCCTTCGCCCGCGACCAGATGGGGGTGGGCCATCATCGCGTTGCGCAGCCGCACCATCGCGCTCTGGCGCGAATCGACGCCGTCCTTGGCGGCGGCGAACATCGCCAGCGCGCGGGCAAAGCCCGACAGGCTGGCGGCGAAATTCGGGGCAGAACAGCCATCAATGCCATAACCCGGTGTCGCCTCGTCGGTGACATCTTCCCATGCGGCCTTGATGGCGCGCTGAAGCGGGTGATCGGGGTCGACATATTCGGGGCCTGCCCGCAGGTGTTTGGTCAGCGTCAAGAACCCCGAATGTTTGCCCGAGCAATTGTTGTGGCGCTGGTCGGGGCCGCATTTGGAACAGATCAGATCGTCGCGGGCAGGCGTGTCGTTTGGCCATTGCACACCACAACGTAGGTCGGCCTCGGATAGGCCCAGATCGGCCAGCCAGCGCGTGACCATCTCGGTATGCACCGCCGCCCCCTGATGCGACGCGCAAGCCAGCGCCAGATGCGCATCGCGCAGGCCGAACGCATCGGCAGCGCCACTTTCGAGCAGCGGCAAGGCCTGCACCATCTTGGAGGAGGAGCGCGGCAAGATCGCAGCGGAAACATCGCCCAAGCCCCAGATCAGACCGGCATCGGCATGCCAGACCGCGACATGCCCGTGATGGAGGCTTTCGCAAAAATCGCCGCGCCAAACCTCGACCAACCGCTCTGCGCTCATGTTCTTGCCTCTCTTTGCTTCACGACCCGGCGATTTTCCGCTGCCGGGGCTTTTTCTGTGGCGCGGTTTCCTTTAGGTTCATACACGATACGGTATGCCGCCCCCCATTTACGTGAACCAAAAAGCGGGCGCAGACCAGAGGCAGATGGGGCGGAGGCTCTGAGAGAGATGAAACACAGGCTTGTCGGTATTCTGGCGGGGGCGGTTCTGGCGATCGCGGCTGTTCCCTCCTTGGCTCAAGAAACGTCTACAAATCGCGTCGGCGCGCAGACGGATTGGTCCGTTTTCGTCGAAGACAACCCCACGCAATGCTGGGTGGTGTCGATGCCACGCGAAACGGTCAACACCCGCGACGGGCGCGTCGTGTCGGTCAATCGCGGCGAGATCCTGATGTTCGTCAGCTTTTGGCCCGGGCAAGAGCGGCTGGGTGAGGTCTCGTTCACTGGTGGCTATCCATTCGCCGATGGCTCTACCGTGTCGATGCGGATCGGTGATGCCAGCTTCGAGTTGTTCACCGATGCTGAAATGGCATGGGCAGCTTCCCCACAAGATGATCAGCGGATCATTACGGCGATGAAGCGGGGCGCTGATGCGGTCATGACCGCGCGTTCCAGCCGGGGTACCCAGACGCAGGATACTTTTTCGCTGATGGGTTTCACCGCCGCTGTCGAGGATGCCGAGGCGCGCTGTTCGGGCTAAACCCGCGTCCTGCGTTTGGCCTGCCCGCAAATCCCTTTGCAGGGGCGTCTAATGCCTGTATTTGGCGCGGGTCCACAAAGGAATACGCCTATGTCCGCCTCTGCGCCCATCACGCAGGATGTTTTGACCATTCCGCGCAAGCTGCCCGAGGGGCCGATCAACCTGATCGGGCTGACGCGCGACGGCATGCGCGCGGCCCTGATCGCTGCGGGTACTCCGGAAAAACAGGCCAAGATGCGGGTCAGCCAGATCTGGCAATGGATCTATATCTGGGGCGCGCGCGAATTCGAGGTGATGACCAATCTGGCCAAGGGCTATCGTGCGGAACTGGCCCAGCATTTCGTGATCGAATTGCCCGAGGTGGTGCGCCGCGATATCTCGGCCGATGGGACGCGCAAGTATCTGGTGCGGATCGCGGGCGGCCACGAGGTCGAGGTGGTCTATATCCCCGAGGTGGATCGCGGCACGCTGTGCATTTCCAGCCAAGTCGGCTGCACGCTGACCTGTTCGTTCTGCCATACCGGCACACAAAAACTGGTGCGCAACCTGACCGCAGGCGAGATCATCGGTCAGGTGATGATGGCGCGCGACGATCTGGGCGAATGGCCCGAACCCGGCGAGGGCATGGGCGAGCGGCCAAGGCTGATTTCCAATATCGTGCTGATGGGTATGGGCGAGCCGCTCTATAATTTCGACAATGTGCGCGATGCGATGAAGATCGCCATGGATGGCGAGGGGATTGCCCTGTCGCGTCGGCGGATCACACTGTCGACATCGGGCGTGGTGCCCGAGATCGCGCGCACCGCCGATGAGATCGGCTGCATGCTGGCGATCAGCTTTCACGCCACCACCGATGCGGTGCGCGACCGCCTTGTGCCGATCAACAAGCGCTGGAACATCGCGGAATTGCTGGATGCGCTGCGGGCTTATCCCAAGGCCAGCAATTCGGAGCGAATCACCTTTGAATACGTGATGCTTAAGGATGTGAACGACAGCGACGATGATGCGCGGCGTCTGGTCAAGCTGATCGCGGGGATTCCGGCCAAGATCAATCTCATCCCCTTCAACGAGTGGCCCGGCGCACCGTATCAGCGGTCGGATTGGGAACGGATCGAGCGTTTCGCCGATATCGTTTACAAGGCCGGCTATGCCAGCCCCATTCGCACACCGCGCGGCGAGGATATCATGGCCGCTTGTGGTCAGTTGAAATCGGCCACCGAGCGCGCGCGCAAATCACGCGCCGAGATCGCTGCCGAAGCCGGGCTTGATGGCTGAAATGAAAAAGGCGGCCCGAAAACGGACCGCCCTTTCCTGAACGTCGATGACGATCGGATCAGTCGTTCGCGGCGACGGCTGCGGCGATCAGGATGAGCGCCAAAACCGGAACCAGGATGCCGCCGGCCGAAGAAGACGTATCTTCTGCGATGACGACGGGTGCGACTGCCGAGCCAGCAACGCCGCCCGCGAAAGCGCCAGTGGCAACCATCGAAAGAGCAGCAGCGAGAGCGAGTTTCTTCATTGTATCCTCCAAGATACGCCCCGTTTCACGCGACATGCGCAAGGTCGGGGCACCTAAGACTGTACCTCGTGCGATTTGTATAAGCAGCAAAGACGTCGCAATGCAATGTGCCCACGATCCCACGTGTCATAGGATTGGCGCGTTGTCGTCAAATTAGCAACACCTGCGTGCCGATCCGCGTGAGCGTGTAGAGCTCGCCGATATGGTGATTGTACAGGCCCACACATCCATTCGACGATCTTCGCCCTATCTTTCGCGTATCATGGGTGCCGTGGATGCGATAATACTGCCAGCTCAGGTGCAATGCGTGGGTACCCAAGGGGTTATCAGGCCCCGGCGGCACGAAATCGGGCCATTCCGGGTTGCGCTGCCGCATGGCGGGCGTCGGGCTCCACGAGGGGCCTTCAACTTTTCGTGTAATCTCGGTTCGGCCGCGCCGCGTGAGGTCTTCGCTCATCGGCACCGAGGTGGGATACAGCCGGTAGACGCTGCGATCCGCGCTCCAGAAATGCAGCACGCGCGATGTGATATCGACCAAGATCGCGCCATTTTTCGTGTCGGCGAAGTACGGTCGCCAGTCCAGCGCCCGAAAACTTGAAATATTGCGCTGTGCACCTTGTTCGATGCGGGTTTCGAATTCTGTCGAACCCGGTGTGGCCTGTGAAAAAGCGGGGCTTGCCAAGATGCTGGCCACGCCGCCAAGCACAGCGCGCCGTCCCATGCGCGGCCGGTCAAAATCGGTCATCTCTGCCTCATGTCGATTGGGCCTATACGGCCTCTTGCGCGAAAGATAACACGAATCAGCGAAATGTGGCGTGACCTTGCGTCGATTTGGCAACGCATGTGGTTCTGGCGCAGCATTGCGTCCCGAGTGGAGTTGTAAACCGATTAACAAGAGTTTTTCGTTAATCATGGGCGATATGATGATACCTATCCGGTTTTCCATTTTCGCATGGCCGATGTTGGCGCTGGTTTTGGCCGGATGTGTCATCGTGCCGACAGCGCAAACCACCCTCGTGCCTGATCGGACTGCCGCGCCGGTGGTCTATCGCATCGATCCCGCCGATACCCCTGAAATCCAGTTTCGCATGCTTGACAGTGTGAATGCGCTGCGCGCGGCCGCCGGTGTGCCCGCCTTGCGGCTGAATGCGGAATTGATCGCCGCCGCGGCAACGCATGCGCGCGACATGGCGGTTCAAAACCGGCCTTGGCATTTCGGCTCGGACGGGTCTTCGCCGATCGACCGGGCGCGCAGGGCGGGCTATCGCGGCCGCGTTCTGGGTGAGGCGATCTCCGAGACTTACGAATCAGAGCTTGAGACGATTACCGCCTGGATGGCGCGCAGCGATACGCGCGCCGTGATCGTCGATGCGTCGGCGCGTGACCTTGGCGTTGCATTCTTTCAAGAACCATCGGGCAAAATCTGGTGGACGCTGGTCGCCGGTGACGGCGGCGTGACCGGGCCCGGCCCTGTGCCCGCCGGATAGCGCCCTTCAGGGGAAGATGTCGATCACCGTACGCATGGGAACCATGGCATAAATCTCACGCATTTCACGGTCGGTCACAGCGATGCAGCCCGCCGTCCAGTCATGCTTTCGGCGAAAGGCACGGGGCGTGCCGTGGATGAAGATATCGCCGCCCGGATCGACACCGCGCGTGACCGCTTGGGCGCGATCGGCGGTATTGGGATAGCTGATGCCGATCGACAGGTAGAAGGCGCTGTTGGGGTTGCGGCGGTCGATATAATAGCGCCCCTCCGGCGTGCGGCCGTCACCTTCTTGGGCCTTGTGACCATCGGGGGCGAAGCCCAGTTCGACATCATAGCCGCGCAAGACCTGCTCATGATGCAGCAGATACATCCGGCGGGTGGATTTATGCACCTCGATCCGGGTTACTTCAGGGCCGGAATAACTAGCGAATTTCGGCTGTTCGCAGCCAGCCGTCACGCCCGCCGCAAGCAGAAGTAATAGCGTTGATCGCCGATTCAGTAGGGTGCCCATAACGCTGCTCTTATCATTGTTTCGTGCTGTTCTAGAGCAATTTCTTGAACCTGTTTAGAGGCGATTTTTACTGCTCTTGCGCCAAGAGTGCGGACAGACCTGCGCGGTAATCGGGATAGCGCAGGCGCACGCCCAGATCGGCCTTGATGCGGCGGTTATCGACGCGCTTTGATTCGGCATAGAAGCTGGCGGCCATCGGGCTCAGTTTCGCGCGATCAAATGGCATCTCGGGCGGTAGCGGCAGGCCCAAAAGCGTGGCGGCATGCGCGATCACATCTTGTGGCGGGGCCGGGTCGTCATCGCATAGATTATAGATCGCGCCCGGATCGGGCCGGTTCATCGACGCGATCAACACCTGCGCGATATCGGCGACATGGATGCGGGAAAACACCTGTCCTTGCTTGATGATGCGTCGCGCAGTGCCATCGCGGACCTTTTCGAAGGGCCCGCGGCCCGGCCCATAGATCCCCGCCAGCCGGAAGATATGCAACGCCAGCCCATGGTCGCGTAAAAGCGCCATCCATTCACCTTCGGCGGCTACGCGTGCGCGGCCCCGCTCAGTCGAGGGGGTGAGGGGTGTCGTTTCATCCACCCAAGCGCCGGCATGGTCGCCGTAAACCCCGGTGGTGGACAGATACCCAACCCATTCGAGCCGCTTGGCATGGGCGGCGATGGAATCGCGGACATGGGCGAGCACCGGGTCGTACCCGTCCTCGGGGCCAGCGGTGATCAGTATGTGGCTTGCCCACGCGATGTCTGCGGCCATGTCTGTGCCGGGAAAGACGCGGGCCGTCAGCCCCTTTGCGATCAGCTGTGCGGCCTTCTCGGGGCTGCGCGTGGTGACGCGCACGGTGCCGGGCCCGGCGTGCATTTCGGCCAAAAGGAACCGGGCGCTGTAGCCATAGCCGAAGATCAATAGCTTCATCGCACCCTCTCGACCGCCCAACGCGCGGCGTCCGCTACCGCTTCGTCGGGATCATTCACAAGCCTTTGGGCAACCTGCGCAAGCTGCGCCTGCCCCGAATTCCCGATGGCATATAGCACGTTGCGCACGAAGCGGTCGCGCCCGATGCGCTTGATCGGGCTACCCGCGAACATCGCGCGAAAACCGGCATCGTCGAGCATGGCCAGTTCGGCAAGCGGTGGCGACACCAGTTCGGGGCGCGCGGCATAGCGATGCTCGCTTGCCGCTTGGGCGAATTTGTTCCACGGGCAGATGGCAAGACAATCATCGCAACCATAGATGCGGTTGCCCATCAGCGGGCGCAGTTCTGGGTCGACGGGCCCCTTATGCTCGATCGTCAGGTAGGAAATGCAGCGCCGTGCATCGAGTTGGAAAGGCGCGGGGAAAGCGCGCGTGGGGCAGATATCGAGACAGGCGGTGCAGCTGCCGCAATGCTCCTCCTCGGGCGCGTCGGGGGGCAGCGCGATGGTTGTGAAGATCGCGCCCAGAAAAAACCAGTTGCCCAGATCGCGCGACAAAAGGTTCGTGTGCTTGCCCTGCCAGCCCAGCCCGGCGGCCTGCGCCAGCGGCTTTTCCATCACGGGGGCGGTGTCGACGAACACCTTGATCTCGTGCCCCGGCGCTTGGTCGAGCAGCCAGCGGCCCACCCGTTTCAGCCGCTTCTTGACCAGATCGTGATAGTCCCTGTTCTGCGCATAGACACTGATCGTGGCGCGGTCGTGGCGGTCCAGCGCAGCCAAGGGGTCATCATCGGGGGTATAGGGTTCGGCCAACATGATGACCGATTTCGCATCGGGCCAAAGCGCGGTTGGATCGCCGCGCCAGCCCATGCGCTCGGCCATCCACCCCATCTGTCCGTGCCGCCCGTCGGCGACAAAGGCCGCAAGGCGCGCCGCCGCCTGCGGGATCGCGTCGGGGCGGCAGATGCCCATCTTGGCAAAGCCCGCCGCGCGGGCCTCGGTCAAAAGGGCATGTTTGAGATCGCTCAAAAGTCGAGATTCGCGTAGTGAGGCGGCTGGATGAAGCCGGGGATCTGATCGGCAAGGATCGACCGGAAGGCCGGGCGCGACTTTACCTTGGCATACCAGTCCTTGACCACCTCGGAGCGGTTCCAATCCACGTCCGAGATATAGTCGAGGCAGGACAGATGCGCGGCGGCGGTGAAATCGGCCATCGTCATCGCATCACCGGCCAACCAGCGGCGGTGATCGAGAAGCCATGCCATGTAATCGAGGTGATACTTGATCTGTTGCGCGCCGGTCTTGACCGCTTTGCCATCAGGATAGCCCGCGCGCATGATCTTTTTGTTCACGCGCTCATAGACCAGATTGGCGGTCACCTCGTGGTGGAACTTGTCATCGAACCAATTGATGAGGCGGCGCACCTCGGCCCGCGCCTTGGGGTCGGCGGGAAACAGCGCCGGCTCGGGGCGTGTTTCTTCCAGATATTCGCAGATGGCGCTCGACTCGGTTAGCATCATGCCGTCGATTTTCAGCACCGGCACCTTGCCGGCTGGGTTCCGGCGCAGAAACTCGGTCGAGGGTTCCCAATATTTCTCGTCGATCAGTTCGACCTCGATCCGCTTTTCGGCCAGCACAAGGCGGACCTTTCGGCAGAAAGGAGACAGGGCGAAATGGTAGAGGCGCGCCATTGCTTTGCTCGATCCGTTTTGGGTTGCTTCTCTATGACGCGAAACCCTGTCCGATTTCAATTCGCAAAGCAGGAATCGCGCCCATCTGCGGCGATCGTTGCGGCGCCGTCGGCGATCGATCTGGCCCGACGGTCGAGCGTATCCGAGGGCGCGGCTGCGTTACGTTCGCGCGGGTTGGGCAAGACCGCGGCCAAAAGTGCCGCTTGGCGCGGTGTGAGATCGGCGGCGGTCACGCCGAAATGATGCTGCGCCGCCGCATCGGCGCCGAAAATGCTCGGCCCGAATTCGGCGATGTTGAGATAGACCTCCAATATGCGGCGTTTGGGCCAGGTCAGCTCGACAACGGGGGTGATCGTGGCCTCCATCGCTTTGCGCAGCCAGCTACGCCCATGCCACAGAAAGGCATTCTTGACGGTTTGTTGGCTGATCGTCGATCCGCCGCGTGTCGCACCCGCGGCGATGGCGTCGCGGATCGCGGCCATGTCAAACCCCCAATGAAGGCAGAAATTCGCATCCTCTGCGGCAACGGCAGCGCGTTGCAGGTGCACCGAAATGTCTGACATGCCCACCCAATCATAGGTGACATCGCCCATGCGGCGGCTTTCAGCGATCATATGCGCGGTGGTTGGAACGGGGACAAAGCCATAGGCGATGATCCAGCCCATGATTACCACCAGCCCCAAGGCCAGGCCGCGCACCATCCATCGGCGCAACCGCAGGGCCGCGCGCCGCAAGCGCGACGTTGGGCGCTGGGCCGCCTTCTTGCGCTTGCGCCGTGATGTCACCGGCGGCTCGGCGCCGTTGTCGCTTTCGGGTCGTCGGATCAATGTCGCCTCGGGCGTATCTGCTCTTTTCGGAAAGACTATCCTTTCTGGGTGGGTGAAACCAAGGTGCTTGTGCGCAAGGTGGCGCGTGGGCGCTTGGCGCGGGTCGCAAGCTCGGCTATGGCGTGCGCATGAAAATTAAATTCGTCGAACTCGAAGCTGCCGCTCTCATGTCCGAAGTGATGTTCGGACATGGGTTCGCCCATTACGGCTATTTCCCCGATGGCACCCCCGGCGAACTGACCGCCGAGGCGCTGGGCCGGGCGCAGATGGCCTATTTCGAAAAGCTCGTTGCGGCGATCGGAACCGTCCCGGGCGGGGTGCGGTCGATCCTCGATGTCGGATCGGGGACGGGGTCGAATGCGCGTGCCTTGATCGCGCGTGGTTTTGAGGTTGCCTGTGTCTCGCCCTCGCACCAGATGAACGAGATGGCGCGCGCCAAGCTGCCTGAGGGCACGCTTGTCGTGGATGCAATGTTCGAGGATTTCGATCATTCTCAGCGGCGTGACATCTGTCTTTTCGCCGAAAGCTTTCACTATATCGATCTGGTCACAGCTTTATCCAAGGCGGGCGATCTGGCCGATAAGGGTGTGGTGATCTTCGACTACTTCCGCCGCCCCGGCTTTGCCCATGATGATGGCACGCGCGGCACCCATGCGGCCTTTGTCGATGAGATCGCGCGCCAAGGCGTGTTCGACATCATTTCGGATGAGGACATGACCGATGCGATCACGCCCACTTTCGTCATCCATGAATACCTCAAGAACGAAAAGGTCGGCCCGTTCGTTCAACGCTTCCGGGCGGAGTTGAAGCGCGCATATCCGTGGCGCGCTTGGCTGATGGAAAAGATGTTGGGGCGTAGCTTGAACAAACTGGGCCGGCATACCGACCGCGCCGCGGTATTCGCGCGCAACCATGAATATCGGCTGATCGTCTTGGCCCGCCGCGCCTGATCTGAACGCCCCAAACCAGCCCTGCCGCGTTCCAGTGCGAAGGAACGAAAATTGATCCGCGGTCATGAACGATCCGCGTAATTACCTGCCTTTGGCCCGCGCTACTCCCCAATCATGCCGCAATTGCGGGCGACACCGAGGGGGACGCATAAGCCCGAGCAGGAATTCAAAATGGACCGTCTGACTGAAATGGAAGCCTTCGCCATGGTCGTTGACCAAGGTGGTTTCACGGATGCGGCACGCAAGATGGGGATTTCGAAATCCGCCGTCTCCAAGCATGTCTCAAGCCTTGAAACACGGTTAGGCGCGCGCCTGCTCAACCGCACCACGCGCCGGGTCAGCCCCACCGAAATCGGGCTTGCCTATTACGACCGCGCGCGGCGTGTCCTCAACGATGCAGGCGAAGCAGATGCGCTGGTCACCGCGATGCAGTCGGCCCCTTCGGGTACGCTGCGCGTATCGGTCGCGACCGATTTTGGGGTCAACCACATCTCGCCCATTCTGGGCCGGTTCCTGCATGGCTTTCCCGATGTCACCGTGAACATGGTGCTTAACAACCGCTATGTGGAGTTGATCTCGGAAGGGTTCGACATGGCGATCCGGGTGGGCGAGCTGGAGGATAGCAGCCTGCGCGCGCGCAAGATTTGCGAGACCCAGCGCCGGATGATCGCGGCACCCTCCTACTTCGAGAAATACGGACGTCCGGAAAAGATCGACGATCTGAACGAGCACAAGCTTTTGCATTACTCCAACAGCTCAAACGCAAATGTTTGGAAGCTGATGGCGCCTTCGGGCGAACAGCGTCAGGTTCGCAGCGGTGGCTGGCTGACGGTGAATGATGGGCAATCGCTGTTGAATGCGGCGGTCGGTGGGCTTGGCATCGCCTTTTTGCCAAGCTTTCTCTACGCCGAGCCGCTTCGCGCGGGTCTGGTCGAAGACGTCATCCCCGATCTGCCGGTCGATATCCAAGGGGTCTATGCGATCTACCCGCCCGGTCGCTATACCCAGCCCAAGGTGCGTGCTTTCATCGATTTCCTTGTCGACGCCTTCCGGGACAAGGGCCCCAACGACTGGTAAGTCGGCCCGGTTACTGTGCCAACAGCACCACCTCGACCCGGCGGTTCGCTTCGCGACCGTCGGGCGTTGTGTTTGTGGCGCGCGGCGACAGATAGCCGACACCTGCCGCGCTGATCTGATCGGCTGCGGCACCGTGATCATTGATCAAGGATTGGCGCACCGCCGCGGCACGTGCCTCGCTCAGCGCGATGTTGCGATCCAGCGCACCCTCTGCATCTGTGTGGCCGACGAGCGCGATCCGCCGCCCGTTGTCGCCAGCGAGCCATTCCGCCAAGGCCGCGAGGCTGTCATAGCGATTGCCCGACAGGGCCGATGCCCCGGTTTCAAATGTCAGATCCTCAAGCACGACATGCCCGGTCGCGATCAGGCGTGCGATCAGATCGTTCAGATCGGCGCTTTGCGGCGCGGTGAAGCTTGGGATCAAGGCGGTAGGGGCGTTGTCGCCACCCCCGATGCGCGCCAGATGCACATATCCCGCATTGCCACCGACCGATACGGTCAGTGCGATATCCTCGGCCGCCTCGTCCAAGCCGCGCTGGGCCGCGAGATAGTGAAAGTTGCCCAGATCGACGAACATCTCGGGCGCTTGCGCGATAGGCAGGGCGAAACGGAAATCGAAGCCGCCGCAAGCGCGATCGGCGCAGGCAAAGGTGACCGCGTAACCTTGGGCGATCAGCTGCGCGCGCAGCGATGACATGATCGCCGCGGGGTCCGCACCGTTAGCGGGCAATCGCCAAATCTCTTCCGACAAAACACCCGAGACATTGCGCACCGGTGGTGCGCCACCGCGATCGGCGGGGCCTGTCGCGATGTGGAAATCGGCGGTGTTTGCGCTTTGGGCCATGATTTGCGTCGCGCCTGACGGCCAAACCACATCCAAGGCGGCGACGGGTTGCGCGCAGAGGATGAAGACCGCGATAGGAAAGATCCGCCGTCCGCGGAAGGGGTTTGTCATGGGCCCGTCAGATGGTTTTGGCTCGGTAGTGATACTGTCCCACAGGCAAGAAACCGAGGGAAGCATAAAGCCCCAAGGCCGGTTTGTTTTCAACGGTCACAAGCAGGCTGAAATGCCCGGCACCTTGGTCCAAGGCCCAATTGGCGGCTGCGCGCATCATCGTCGCGCCCAAGCCGCGTCGACGATGGACAGGCAGGATTTCCAGCGCATGCAGCATCGCGATCCTGTCGTGGATTGCGACAAAAGCGGTGCCTGCAGGGCGATCTTGGGTGCGGCCCAGAAAGGATGCCTTGGGCAATGGCGCGCGGTCCATCACCGCCAACCGCGCCGGCCCGATCCCGCCTGTGGCCCAGATCTCGGACTGGATAGCCAAGGGCGGCCAGATCGGAAAACAGGTGATCGGTGGCGGTGGGGCGGCTATGTCGGCCGTTGGTACGGTCATGGCGCATGTCTCGTCGCGGCGGTTAAAGCCGCGCGCGGCCAGTCGCGCATCCAGCGCGCCTTGATGGTCGAGCAGCATGAACAGCGGCGGCTGGCCAAGTGCGGCAAGACCGCCGATGGCGGTGTCGATCTCGGCCTCGGTGGCGTCTTCGGCCAAGGGATCGCATAGCCGCGCGGCGCTGACCCTTTGGCCGCCGCCCGCCCCATCGGGCACGATGAACGGGCCTTGCTGATGAAGCTCGGCGGTAGGCCATGTCGCGGCGATCACAGGCATAAGATCACAGAGCCGCATCACGATACCTCAGGCTTCGGGACCGAAAAGACCCGACAAGGCGGCCATCACGCGGTCGATTGCCGGACCATCTTGGCTACGTACCACGATATTCGTGCCGTGAACCCCGTTGAGGTGGAACGGGTAGGAACCGATCGAAACCTCGGGATGGCTGGCTGCAAGCGTGCCCAACGGCCCCGCGATATCGCCCTCGCCCTTCAACAGGCGCATCGATTGCGACAGCATTGGCGGCCCGCCGGTCAGGCGCGGTATCAGGCTGGCGACCATCGCCTCGAAAATCGTGGGCACACCAGCCATGACATGGACATTGCCGATGCTGAAGCCGGGCGCGGCCGAGATCGGGTTGTCGATCAAGATTGCCCCATCGGGGATGCGCGCCATGCGCAGGCGCGCCTCGTTCAGCTCTTGGCCACGGGCATCGTAATGGGCCTGAAGGATGGCGCGGGCATCGTCGCGCACGCCGATCGCGGCCCCCATCGCATCGGCAACTGCGTCGGCGGTGATATCATCATGGGTGGGGCCGATCCCGCCGGATGTGAAAACATGGGTATAGCTGGCCGAAAGGCTCTGTACGGCTGCTTTGATCGTGTCATGCTCATCACTGACGACGCGTGCCTCGCGCATCTGGATGCCGTGATCGGTCAGCGCGCGCGCAAGAAAGTGCGTATTGCTGTCGCGGGTGCGTCCCGAGAGGATTTCGTCGCCGATGACCAGCATCGCGGCCGTAGGGGTGTGCATGCGCGCCTCGCTTTTCTGTCTGGGCCTCGGTATAGGCCCCTGCAACGGCGCTTTCCAAGCCCTGTCATGTCGCCATTGCCGGTCGGGTCGGTAAATCGCCGTGGCAGGAATGGGTTGCGTAAGGATTTGTCACATCTCCTTGACTGGAAATCCGTGTGATCCGGGCCTAATTTAGTTGCAGCAAATTTGGAGGCTCCAAGGTTTGGACGATTTCAATGGCCGCCTGACACGGGATGGCATCCGCATCCATGACGCCGATGATTTTGCCGGCATGCACCGCGCCGGTCAGGTTGCGGCGGGCATTCTGGATGCCATGGCGCCCTTGGTCTTTCCCGGCCAGACGACCGAGGCGATCGACGCCGAGATCGAGCGGCTGGTGACCGACGCCGGGGCCACATCTGCCACGATCGGCTATCGCGGCTACCAGCATGCAAGCTGCATCAGCGTGAACCATGTGGTGTGTCACGGCATTCCCGGGGCCAAGGTGCTCAAGGATGGCGATATCCTCAACATCGATGTCACTGTAATCGTCGATGGCTGGTTTGGTGATACCAGCCGGATGTATGTGGCCGGAACCCTTGGCCGCAAGGCCGAGCGGCTGGTGCAGGTCACGCATGACGCGCTGTTCAAGGGAATCGAGGCGGTGCGCCCCGGCAATCGCTTCGGCGATATCGGCTTTGCGATCCAAAGCTATGTCGAGGCGGCCCGCATGTCGGTGGTGCGTGATTTCTGCGGCCATGGTCTTGGCCAAGTGTTTCATGCACCCCCCAATGTGCTGCATTACGGCCGCCCCGGCACCGGCCCTGTGCTTGAAGAGGGGATGTTTTTCACCATCGAGCCGATGGTGAACCTTGGCCGGCCCGAGACCAAGGTTCTGGCAGATGATTGGACAGCCGTGACCCGCGACAAGTCGCTTTCGGCGCAATACGAACATTCCATCGGCGTGACCGCGACAGGCTGCGAGATTTTCACCCTCTCGCCTGCCGGGAAATTCCATCCGACCTGGGGCTGACGGTTGTGGCGCTAACCCGCCGTTAACCTTTCTTGCGCAGGCTGCCCGAATGTCCGAGCAGCCATCCTTCGCCTTCGATGAAGCCTCACCCCGGTTCTTGCCGGTGGGTGGCGCCCGTGCGGTGCGGGCCGTGGCGGCCGGCCCTTCCAAAGGAGCGGAGTTGCACCGCCATGCCCATCGCGACCGGCTGCGCGCGCGCTTTACCCAAGGTGGTGCCGATGCCATGCCCGATTACGAGCTGCTGGAGATGGTGCTGTTTCGCGCGCTGCCGCGTGGCGACACCAAACCGCTGGCCAAGCGGCTGTTGCAGCGTTTCGGCGATCTCAACCATGTCATGGCCGCCCCGCCCGCCCGCCTGAAAGAAGTGGCGGGGGTGGGTGCGCGCGTGATCTTGGAGTTGAAGCTGATGGAGGCCGTGGGCCATCGCATGGCGCGCGCACAGGTCATCGGCAAGCCGCTTTTGTCGTCATGGGATGCGCTATTGCGTTATTGCCAGACCGCGATGGCGCATCGCGATCTGGAGCAATTCCGCGTGCTGTATCTGGACCGCAAGAATGTGCTGATCGCCGATGAGGCGCAGGCCGATGGCACTGTCGATCATGTGCCCGTTTACCCGCGCGAGGTGGTCAAGCGCGCGTTGGAGTTGAACGCCTCGGCCTTGATCTTGGTGCATAATCACCCTTCGGGCGATCCGACCCCCAGCCAAGCGGATATCGAAATGACCTATGCGATCCGCGACGCCGCGCAGGTACTGGGCCTTGTGATCCATGACCATCTGATCATCGGCAAGGCGCGCGAGGTCAGCTTTCGGGCCGAGGGATACTTGTAGTCGTTTCATCGCGATCGCGCAGCCACGCGGTCAATCAAGCCAGACTTCGACCCGCCGGTTCACGGCGCGGCCCTGTTCCGTTTCTTCGCAAGCCATCGGCATCGCCTCACCGAAAGCGGCGATTTCGAAGGTGACGCGCCCCGGCGTGGCAGCGTCGGCTGCGGCTTGCACCGCGTCGCGCACGGTTTCCGCACGCCGCGCGGCTACCCGCAGATTGATCGCCGCCGCCCCCGCGCTGTCGGAAAACCCCGCGAAGATCAGCCGCCGCCCGTCGAAGGCACCGCTTTCGATGGCAGCGGCAAGCCGGGCCACCGCCGCGCGCGATTGCGCATCGAGATCGCTTGATCCGTCGGAAAAGCGCATCGTGGCAGAAAGCCGTTCGGTTCCGCGCATGCGTGTCACAAGCTGTTGTAGCTGCGTTAGCGGCACCTCTTCCGTTGCCGCGGCGATAGCATTGGCCAGCCGCACACCTTGGCGGTCCAGCGGTATGCGGGTCAGGCTTTGATCGACGTAACCTATTGCGGCGACGATGGCTTCGGCTTCGGCGGTTTCGGTCCAGTCGAGGAAATCTTGCACAAGTTGCGGTAAACGCCGTGGCGCCAGATAGGCATGTACCGGCAAGGTCAGCGGATAATCCTCGGCCTTGATTGCATCTACGTCAGCGGCTTGGGTCAATCCGCAATCCCCCAACAGCGGCAAGTTGCGCACCGCGCCCTCGCGTGATCGACCCGAAACACCAAGCGCGAAATTATCGCGCGCCACGGCAACGGCCAGTGCGGCCGTGCTTGCATGATAGGTGATCATCGGGGTCAGTTCGCCATCGGATGTGCCAAGCGCCAGTGTCGCGAAGAATTGGGTCATCCCGTTATCGGCGCGCAGCATATGCCGGGCTATCGGCGCATCCGGGCCGCCCAAATCCTGCCAATTGTCGATCTCGCCGCGAAACACGGCCGTCAGATGGTCGAGAGAAATCGCGTCGATCGGATTGCCCGATGCGACAAGCGGCACGAGGGCATCAAGCGCAATAACCCTGACCCGGCGGGTAAGCGGCGGGTCGCCAGGGGCGCTGGCGCGGTCTGCGCGCTGCTCGCCTTGGGTGGGACGGCGCAAGGTAAGCGCCATATCCGCCTCGTTGTTCAAAAGCGCGAGAAAGCCGGTGTCGCTATTGCCCGACGACAAAAGGAAACGGGCCGCGACACTGTTGTCTTGTCGCAGCAACGCATAGGCGATCGCCCCATCGCGCGGCTCGGGGCCACGCAGCACCATCGCGTGATCAGTGGCAAATCCCTGCAACAGGGCGGGCAGCAAGGTCTCGGTCACACTGGCCTCGCCCGCGATCCGTGCCTCGGCGGTAAAGCTCATCAGATCGGGGCATCCCGGCCCGGCACAGGCCACCCCTTCGGCGGCGACGGTCAGCGGGCCGTAAATGGTGTCGATCTGGTAATAGGTGCCGTCAAAGGCGGTCAGCGTGCCCTCCAGACGGACATCACCGTCAAGCGAACGCAGTTCGACATCTTGGGCAGCAACGGGTGCGACCAGAAGGAAACTCAACATACTCAACAAGGTCAGCCGAAAGGCGAACCCGCACCGAAGAAGCATAAGGCGTGCCTCGAGAACTCAATTCGCGGCGAGTCTCGGAGCGTCGAAGAGATTTTGCAACACGAGAAAATCACCAACGCCGTCGCAGCCCGGCAATGTCACCGTGATCGGCCAGATATCGACACCGCCGCTCTGGCTCAGTTGTTTGGCCTGCGCACGCAAGGGGCGGCCGCATGTCTCGGGCTTGATCGGAATGTCGAGCGACAGGCGCACATCCGCGGCGCGGGTCTGGGGAACCGTGTAGATCTGGATCTGCCCTGACGCCAGCAGGCGCGGGTCACCGAGGGTAGTCAGAAAGCCGCCATTTCCGGCAAGCATAGCGGCCATATCGCCGGGCATTTCTTGCCAGATATGACCCGGCGCGCCGAAATCGGCATCATTTTCGAAGGCATGCAACTCCAAGCCCAGATCGCCATCCCATGTGACGGCGACGCGCGCATATTCGGCAAGATCGGGCAAACCCGCGATCGCCATCGTCTCGTCGCCGGTATCGCTGATGATCGTGATGAAGGCCGGTGTTTCGAGGGCTGGAATATCGACCGTCAATAGCCCCATCACATCGGTGCGCGCGGAAAAGGACAGTCCGGCGTGCGCGATCTCGAGAGTGGCTTCCGGGCGGCACGGGTCGAACACATCGAGCGCCACCATCGCGCCGGGCATCGCTGTCGCTGTCACGGAAAGACCGCATGGCAGACCAAGAGCGCTGAAGCTTGGGGCGGGCGCGCGTGGTGGCATATCCGGCGTTGCGACATCCGCGATCTGAGCGGCTTGCCCCTGTACGGCACCGGGTGCCGGCAGTTCGGCGGGAACGGATGCTTGCGTCTGTGAGTTTCCACGCGCGGGCCACAGCCCGCTCATCGCGATCCCGCCCCCCAGGGCAAGACACAGGGCCGTCAGGGCACTTGCCCGCAAAATCGCCGTTTTCGTAGCCATGGCTTCCGCCTCCGCGCAATTCGATGCGCTTTGCGAT
Organism: Roseicyclus sp.; assembly: GCF_965662675.1. Lineage (GTDB taxonomy): Bacteria > Pseudomonadota > Alphaproteobacteria > Rhodobacterales > Rhodobacteraceae > Roseicyclus. The sequence goes on from NZ_CBFIIK010000001.1 coordinate 26,942, forward strand.
AGCGGCGGAATGGGGCAAAAGCGGGGTGAAATCTGTCACTGTTTGTGAACAGTGACGATCATTCCCGCATATTGTTCGAATTCCGGCACTAAACGCGATGCAATTGCCGCGCGATCAGCTCAGCCGCCCATGACAGTGCTTGAACTTCTTTCCAGACCCGCAGGGGCAGGCGTCGTTGCGACCGGGGTTGCCCCATGTCGTGGGATCGCTTTCGACAAAGCCCGCGCTGGCGGGGCCAGCGGTGGCGTCGCCCACGGGGCCGGCGGTGGCGGCCTCGAGTTGGCGCTGTGCTGCCTCTTGCTGGGCCTGCAACTGGCGGATCAACTGTTCTTGCTGCTCGGCGCTGAGCGGTTGGATGCGGGCGAGCTTGCCCGTCACATCCGTGCGGAGCCCGTCGAGCATGGATTCGAACAGCTGGAAGCCTTCGGTCTTGTATTCGTTCAGCGGGTCGCGCTGGGCGTAGCCGCGGAAGCCCACCACCGAGCGCAGATGTTCAAGCGTCAGCAGGTGGTCGCGCCATTTCGCATCGATTGTCTGCAACAAGACCTGCTTTTCGATCGAACGCATTTGTTCGGGGCCGAATTGCGCGGCCTTGGCCGCCATGTAGTGATCCGCAGCTTCTTCGAGGCGATCGCGGATCACCTCTTGATCCACACCATCTTCGGCCGCCCAATCGGCAAGCGGCGGGTCGATGCCGAGTGTGTCGCGCACGGCGGTGACCATCTCGTCCACTTCCCACTGATCGGCGTAGGATTTCGGCGGCATGTAGGTGTCGACCAGATCTTCGATCACCTGATGGCGCATATCGGCGGTGACCTCGGCGATATCGTCCGCTCCCATGACTTCGCGGCGCTGGTCGAAGATGACCTTGCGCTGGTCGTTCATCACATCGTCGAATTTCAGCAATTGCTTGCGGATGTCGAAATTGCGCCCTTCGACCTTGGCCTGTGCGCGTTCGAGCGATTTGTTGACCCAGGGGTGAACGATCGCCTCGCCCTCTTTCATGCCCAAGGTCGACAGCATCTTGTCGAGCTTTTCCGACCCGAAGATGCGCATCAAGTCGTCTTCCAACGACAAGAAAAACGAGGACCGCCCCGGGTCGCCCTGACGGCCCGAGCGGCCGCGCAGCTGGTTGTCGATGCGGCGGCTCTCGTGCCGTTCGGTCGCCAGAACGTAAAGACCGCCCGCCTCCTTGACCTTTTGTTCATCGGCGCGGTGCTCATCCTCGATCCGGGCGCGGATCGCGGCATGATCGCCGGTCGGATCGGCGGCGATGGCTTGCATGATGCGGAACTCGACGTTGCCGCCCAGCTTGATGTCGGTGCCGCGTCCGGCCATGTTGGTGGCGATGGTCACAGCGCCCAGCTTGCCCGCATCGGCGACGATCTGCGCCTCTTGCTCGTGTTGGCGCGCGTTCAGGATGTTGTGGGGCAGCTTGGCGGCGGCCAACATATTGCCCAGCATCTCGGACTTCTCGATCGAGGTCGTGCCGACCAGAACCGGCTGGCCCTTGGCATGCGCCTCGCGGATGGCCTCGACGATGGCCTCGTATTTCTCGCGCGCGGTGCGATAGACAGCGTCGTCATCGTCTTGGCGTGCGACCGGCACATTGGTGGGGATCTCCACCACGCCAAGCCCGTAGATCGCCATGAATTCCTCGGCCTCGGTGGCGGCGGTGCCGGTCATGCCAGCCAGCTTGCCGTAGAGGCGGAAGTAGTTCTGAAAAGTAACGCTTGCCAAGGTGACGTTTTCGGGCTGGATCGCGCAGCCCTCCTTGGCCTCGATGGCTTGGTGCAGACCATCCGACAGGCGGCGGCCCGGCATCATGCGGCCGGTGAATTCATCGACCAAGACCACCTCGCCCGAGCGCACGATATATTGCTGATCCTTGAAGAATAGCTTGTGGGCGCGCAGCGCGTTGGTCAGGTGATGCACGATGGTCGTGCTTTCGGGATCATACAGGCTTTGCCCCTCGGGCAAGAGGCCGGTTTGAAGCAGCCGCTCTTCGAGGAAATCATTTCCCTCATCGCTAAAGGTCGCGCTGCGGGCCTTTTCGTCGATGGTGAAATGGTCGTCCTGCACATCGGGGATGATCTTGTCGATGGTGATATAGAGTTCCGAGCGGTCTTGCGTCGGGCCCGAGATGATCAGCGGCGTGCGGGCCTCGTCGATCAGGATGCTGTCGACCTCGTCCACGATGGCGAAGTTGTGGCCACGCTGTGCCATGTCCGACAGGCTAGCGCGCATGTTGTCGCGCAGATAGTCGAAGCCAAGCTCGTTGTTGGTGGCATAGGTGATATCGGCGGCATAGGCCGCGCGCTTTTCATCATCGGGCTGACGGGGGTAAACCACGCCGGTGGTCAGGCCGAGGGCGGCATAGACCTTGCCCATCCATTCCGCGTCGCGTTTCGCAAGGTAGTCGTTGACGGTGACGATATGCACGCCCTTGCCCGATAGCGCGTTGAGATATGCCGGAAAGGTCGCGACCAGCGTCTTGCCTTCACCGGTTTTCATTTCGGCGATATTGCCCTGATGCAAAAAGATGCCGCCGATCAGCTGCACATCATGGGCGCGCAGCCCAAGCGCCCGGCGCGCGGCTTCGCGGCAATTGGCGAAGGCTTCGGGCAAAAGCGCGTTCAGATCTTCGCCGCCTTGGGCGCGGTCGCGCAACTCTTGGGTCTTGGCGATGATCTCGGCATCCGAGAGCGCCTGATGTGCAGCCTCCAGCGCGTTGATCTGTGCCACAAGAGGATTTGCGGATTTGACCCTGCGGTCGTTCGAAGAGCCGAAGACCTTTTTCGCCAGCGAACCCAATCCGAGCATGTGATGCGCCTTTTTGTGGTGGCCGCGATGCGCGTTTTTTCGCGCGGGCCGGTAAAACTCAAACGATCGTGTGGGGCATCCGGGTTGTTCGGCCCATCGCGTCAGTCTATCTACGGCGCCAATACACCGCGCCCCGATGTCATTCGACAAGCGACATAAGGGGCCGCCACATGGGTGTCAACGCGGGCGACACCCCTCGCGCCATAGCAAAGGAACCCTTTCCATGAAGAGATTTTTCGCGGGCACCGCCCTGTCCCTCCTCCTTGCCATGCCTGTCGCTGCGCAAGACAGTGTCGATGCGGGGACTGTTTTGGCCAGTGTGGGCGGTACCGAGATCACCTTGGGCCATGTGATCGCCATGCTCAGCGTGCTTCCGCCCGAGTACCAAGGCTTGCCCGATAACGTCCTTCTCGACGGGTTGCTCGAGCAGTTGGTGCAGCAAGAGGTGCTGGCCGCCGTCGCCGCGGACGATATCGGATTGACCGAGCGTTTGGGCCTCGAGAACGAGCGCCGGGCCTTTCTGGCCGCCACGTTGGTCGACCGTATCGGTAGTGCCGCCGTTTCGGAGGCCGATCTACAGGCTGAATATGATGCGCAATTTGGCAGCGTCGGACCGGTCACCGAGTATAACGCCAGCCACATCCTGCTGGAAAACGAGGCCGATGCCCAAGCTGTGATTGCGTCCCTCGCCGAAGGGGCCGATTTCGCGGAATTGGCGCGCGAGCGTTCGACCGGCCCATCGGGTCCGAATGGCGGCGCCTTGGGCTGGTTCACAGCGGGCATGATGGTGCCGACCTTCGAAGAGGCTGTTTTCGCGCTTGATGTGGGTGAGGTTTCGGCCCCGGTCGAGACGCAGTTCGGATGGCATGTGATCGTTCTGAACGAGACCCGCGAACAAGCCCCCCCCACGTTGGACGCGGTGCGGCCCGAGCTTGAGGATGGGTTGCGTCGTGCGCGCGTTACGGCAGCGATGGACGAGTATACGGCCGCCGCCGATATCGTGCGCCCCGAGATTCAGATTGACCCGGCCATGATCCGGGATTTGGATCTGCTCGCCGAATAACGGCGGTCATCAGGGGACGTTGAGGATGGCAAAGGACGACAAGAAGAAAAGGGCCAAGTCCAAGGACAAGGCCGCCAAAAAGGCCAAACCGGCCAAAACCGCCGCAAAAGCCCCGCTCAAGGTCTCGCCCTTGGCGCCCGCCGCCTTTCCCGACCTGCCGATCATCGCCGGCTTGCGCTATGCGGCGGGCGAGGCGGGAGTGCGCTATGCCAACCGCACAGATGTGATGCTGGCCCATGTTGCGGCGGGTTCGGTGATGGCGGGTGTCTTCACTCGCTCGGCCACCCGCTCGGCGGCGGTGCTTGATTGTCAGGCCAAGCTGGCCGCCCTTGGCCCCGCGCCGAAAAAGGGTTTCGGCATCGTGGTGAACTCGGGCAATGCCAATACCTTTACCGGCCAACGTGGCGCCAGCGATGTGGCGCTGATCTCCGCGGCGGCCGCGACGGCGCTGAAGATCCCTGCAGGCCATGTCTTTACCTGCTCGACCGGGGTGATCGGTGAACCGCTGCCCGCCGCCAAGATCACCGATATTCTGCCCGTGCTGGTCGATGGGCTGGACGCGGGCAAGGCCGCGCTCGCCGCGCGCGCGATCATGACGACCGACACCTTCCCCAAGGGCGCGATGGCCGAGGCGGTGGTCGGCGGCAACACGATCAAGATCGCGGGCTTTGCCAAAGGTTCGGGCATGATCGCGCCCGATATGGCGACGATGCTGGGCTATGTCTTTACCGATGCGGTCATCGCCCAAGACACGTTACAAGCCATGCTGTCGGCGGCGACCAAGCAAAGTTTCAACGCGGTGACGGTCGATAGCGATACATCGACATCGGACGCGGTATTGGTGGCTGCGACGGGCAAGGCGGGCAATACGCCCATCACCAGCACGCGCGGCCGCGATGCACGCGCCTTCGCCACCGCCTTGGGTGCTGTGATGCGGGATCTGGCGTTGCAGATCGTGCGCGACGGCGAAGGGGCGACCAAGCTGGTCGAGGTGCGCGTAACGGGTGCAAGTTCGGCCCGTGACGCCGACCGTGTTGCGCGGTCCATTGCCAATTCGCCCTTGGTCAAGACCGCCATCGCGGGCCAAGATCCGAATTGGGGGCGCATCGTCATGGCGGTCGGCAAATCGGGCGCCAAGGCCGAGCGCGATTTGTTGACCATCCGTTTCGGCGAGCATCTGGTGGCCGAAAAAGGTTGGCGCGCCGAAAGCTATGTCGAGGAAACGGTCGCTGGATACATGAAGGGTCAGGAATTGCTGATCGCGGTCGATCTGGGCCTTGGGCGCGGCAAGGCCACGGTTTGGACCTGTGATTTGACGCATGCCTATATCGACATCAACGCGGATTACCGGTCTTGAAGGTCGATCCGGAGGGGCGCTGATGAAAACGATCTTGGTCTCGGCCGTCGCGTTGATCGACAGCGATGGCCGGGTGCTGCTTGCGCAGCGCCCCGAAGGTAAATCGATGGCAGGGCTGTGGGAGTTTCCCGGTGGAAAGGTCGAGCCGGGCGAAACGCCCGAGGCCGCCTTGGTGCGTGAATTGCAAGAGGAGTTGGGCATCGACACCTGGACCTCGTGCCTTGCGCCGCTGACATTCGCCAGCCACAGCTACCCTGATTTTCACCTGCTCATGCCGCTTTTCGCCTGTCGGAAGTGGAAGGGCATCCCGCAAGCCCGCGAGGGTCAACGCCTTGCATGGGTGCGCGCCAATGCGCTGCGCGATTATCCCATGCCGCCGGCCGATATTCCGCTGATCCCCATTCTGCGCGATTGGCTGTGATCAGCGTTGGTTGGTCGATAAACTTAAGATTGCCATAAGGCAAACCTAAGATGATGAATTTAAAAAGAAAATCCCTCTGCCTTCGGCTACCTTGCGCGCAGCTTGCTTTTTGTGGGGAAAACAGCCGTGCTTGTGACCATCGTTTTGGGAAGCAGTGTCTTTATCCAAGGCACATTGGAGCTGCGGCATGATAACGGCATGATCACGGTGCGCGTCGGCGACCGCTTGTTCACAGGCCATCCAGCAAATCCACTTCCCACCGTGTGAGGAACGTTATTCCAGCCAGCCTTTGAGGTTGTCTTCGACCACACCGGCCAGCGCATCGATATGGGCGGAATCATCATTGAGGCAGGGGATATAGGTGAATTCCTCACCGCCCGCATGCTCGAAGCTTTCCTTGATCTCTTCGTTGATCTCTTCGAGCGTTTCGATGCAATCGGCGCTGAAGGCGGGGGCCACCACCGCGATGCGCTTTTTGCCATGCTCGGCCAGCCGCGCCACCTCTTCCACCGTATAGGGTTTCAGCCATTCCTCGGGGCCGAAGCGACTTTGGAAGGTGGTCACGATCTCGGTCTTGTCCCAGCCCAGCCGCTCGCGCAGCAGGCGCGTGGTTTTCTGGCACTGGCAATGGTAGGGGTCGCCTTCCAGCAAGTAACGCTTGGGCACGCCGTGATAGCTGCACACCAGCACATCGGGGCGGTTTTCAAGACCGGCATAGGCGCGCTCGACCGATTGGGCCAGCGCCTCGATATAGGCGGGGCTTTCGTAATAAGGCTCGACCGTGCGTACGATCGGCTGCCACTTGATATTCTCGAGGCTGCGGAAGAACTGGTCGCAGGCCGTGGCCGAGGTGGCGCCGGCATATTGCGGGTAGAGCGGGAAAAACAGGATCTTGGTGCAGCCTTGTGCGATCAGCGCGTCGACCTTGGACTTGGTCGAGGGGTTGCCGTACCGCATGCAGAAATCGACAACGACTCGGTCGCCGTAACGGGCGGCCATCTTTTCGGCCATCAGCGCCGTCTGCGCCTTGGTGATGGTCATCAAGGGGCTTTCGTTCAGCTCTTCGTTCCAGATGGATTTGTAGTTGGCCCCCGAAGAGAACGGCCGCTTGGTCAGAATGATCAGCTGTAACAGCGGCTGCCAGATCCAAGGGGAGTAGTCGATCACGCGCCGATCCGAGAGGAACTCGTTCAGGTAGCGGCGCATCGGCCAATAGCTGTAGTGATCGGGCGTGCCGAGATTGGCAAGCAAGATGCCGACCTTGCCGAAACTCACCTTTGGGTGATCGGCGGGCGCATGGGGCAGGTCGTTGGCGGGCGCGGCGGCTTGCGTTTCGGACATCATGTTCATCTATGGGGCCTCAATCATCGGACGGGTGTAGGACCGGCCGGGCAGTTTCGTCAAACTCCGATGTACCAAGCGCGTCGGCAAGACGCGCCTTGGCCGCACCGGGGCGGAGGGGCTTTTGTTGGCTGTCATGTGGCGCCCAACCCGAGAGGAATACGATCTCGAAGCTGGCCCGGATGCGTTTTTCATCGCCTATGACGGAAAAACGGCTGGCATAGATCTGGGACAGGCGGGCGAAAAGGGCGCGGGGCGGGATGCGGCGGTGGCGATCGGCCAGCGCGTTGGTCTCGCCCATGGCGCGCAGATCGGCCAATAGGGCAAAGACATCTTGATAGGTCACCGTCTTGGGCAGGCGGTCAGCCACAGGCAGGGCAAGGCCCGCGCGCTGCAACAATGCGCCCATGTCGCGGATCTCGGCCATTGGTGCCACGCGAGGCGAAAGCCCGCCCATCACCTCGGTCTCGGCCTGCGCCAATGCGGTGCGAAGCTCGACCAGCGTTTCGCCGCCGAAAGCCGCCGAAAGGAATAGACCATCGGGGGCAAGCGCGCGGCGGCATTGCACGATCTGGCCAACCGGATCATCGGCCCAATGCAGCGCCATTGCATGGATCACCAGATCATGCGCGCCGGGCGTCAGATCAAGCACATCATCAGGCGCGACAAGCCGCGCGCCGGGAACAAGATCGGCCCAATATTCGGGAAACGGCGTCACCAGCGCAGGCTTTGTAAACCTTCTGTTAACGTCGATCAGTCTTTCCTGAAGCTCGGCCTTGGCCTCGTCATGCAGGAAGCCCGCAACATCCAGCCGCGCGCGCGCCCGCGACCGTGCAAGGCGGGCGGGGTCCACAAGGCGAGGCTGTGGGCTGTTCTGAGCCAAATCTGTCGGATCCTGTCGCGGTGTTCGCTGCTACTTAGGGGAATGGGATGAGATTGCAAACGTTGCTCCGTGCGGTCTTTCCGCCTGAATGCCTGTGTTGCGGCGCGCGGGTGGACAGTGACTTCGCGCTTTGCGGGTCGTGTTGGGGGCAAACGCCCTTCATCTTCGGGGCAGCCTGCGATTTGTGCGGCGTGGGGCTGCCCGGCCAGTCGATTGGGGGCGAGGCCCTGATCTGCGAGGATTGTCATGGTGTCGCACGGCCATGGGCGCGTGGACGCGCCGTGCTGCATTACGCCGATAACGGCCGCAAGCTCGTCTTGGGCTTGAAACATGCTGACCGGGCCGAAGTGGCCCGCGCCGCTGGCCCTTGGTTGGCGCGGGCAGGGGCCGATCTCTTGGCCGATGATCCCTTGATCGTGCCGGTCCCGCTGCATTGGCGGCGGCTAGCGATGCGGCGATTCAATCAAGCAGCGTTGCTTGCCAAGGCCTTGGCAAACGTTTCGGGGCGCGATTGGTTGGCCGATGGGTTGATCCGGCCGCACCACACCGCCACGCAAGATGGGCGTGACCGCGATGGGCGTTTCGCCAATCTCGACAGCGCGATCAGGGCCCATCCCCGTAATGGCGGGCAACTTTCCGGGCGCCGGGTGCTGTTGATCGACGATGTGATGACCTCGGGGGCGACTTTTTCGGCCGCGACGCAGGCCTGTTTCAGTGCCGGGGCCGCGGCCGTTGACGTGATCGCACTGGCGCGCGTGGCCCGTGATGGCTAGATCAAGGGAAAATCACGCCTTCTAAGGGGATGCGCGGATGCCGAATATCGAGATCTACACATCGCCGCTATGCGGCTATTGCCATGCAGCCAAGCGCCTTTTGAGTGCCAAGGGTGCCAGTTTCGTCGAATATGATGTCTCGCGCGACCCCAAGCTGCGCCAAGAAATGATGGGCCGCGCCAATGGCCGCCATACTGTGCCGCAAATTTTCATCGGGACGCGCCATATCGGCGGGTTCGACGATATGGCAGCCCTTGACCGCGCAGGGAAACTCGACCCGCTTTTGACCGAGAATTGAGGGACTTGCGACCCTTCGCCCCCTTGCCAGATCGGGGTGATGGGTGGCTAGATCGCGCCATGGCAAGCACGGAAGATCCCCTTTCCATCGCACTTTTCAGTGAGATGTTCATGGCCGACCAGCTGGCGCGGAACCGGCTGAGCCGTGCACTGCCCAAGGGGATGGAGTTGAGCCATTTCTCGGTGCTGAACCACCTTGCCGCGTCCAGTGAGGAAAAGACACCCGCACAGATCGCGCGGGTCTTTCATGTCACGCGCGGGGCGATGACCAACACGCTCAACCGGCTGGAATGGGCGGGGTATGTGCATATCCGGCCTGATTGGGATGATGCGCGTCGCAAGCTTGTGTCGATTAGCCCCGCAGGGCGGCGGGCGCGCGAAGCGGCCATCAGCGTCATCGCTCCGATCTTGTCGGAGGTCGTGCGCGAGATCGGCACCGAGCGCGTGCGCCAAGCCATTCCCGTGATCCGCGAGATGCGCCTGAGGCTGGAAGACGACGCCTAGCCCCGTTTCACCGATGCCGTGACGTAATTCACCGACAGGTCGCGCGTAGATATCGACCAGCCCCAGGTCAGCTTGTTGAACACGAATCCCTTGCGATCCACCGGGTCGAGGCCCGCCTGCCGGATCAGCGCGTAAAGCTCATCGGGGGTGATGAATTTCGCCCATTCATGGGTGCCCTTGGGCAGCCAGCGCATCACGTATTCCGCCCCCACGATCGCCATGAGAAAGCTTTTCGGATTGCGGTTGATGGTCGAGCAGATCATCAGCCTGTCGGGTTTCAAAAGCTGCTGACAAGCGGTCAGATAGGCCAGCGGGTCGGCCACATGTTCGACCACCTCCATGTTCAGCACGACATCGAATTGCTCGCCCGCATCGGCCAGCGCCTCGGCGGTGGTGTGGCGGTAATCGATGTTGAGCCCCGATTGTTGTGCGTGGATCTGGGCCACGGGAATATTGCGCGGTGCGGCATCCGCCCCCACCACATCGGCACCCAGCCGCGCCATCGGTTCGGACAAAAGCCCCCCGCCGCAGCCGATATCGAGGATGCGCAACCCTGCGAAAGGCAAAGCCGTTGTCAGATCGCGCCCGAATTCCGCCGCGATCTGGCGGGTGATGTAATCAAGCCGCGTGGGGTTGAGCATATGCAGCGGTTTGAACTTGCCGTTCGGATCCCACCATTCGGTGGCCATCGCCTCGAATTTGGCGATTTCGGCGTCATCGACGGTTTGGTTGACCTGTGGCATGGAATCTTCCCTCACATTCTGTCACTTTGATCGCGGCGGACCATCATTGTCGGTCTATATAGGAGTGGCATGGACAAGTTCTCCGGCCAAAAGCGCGCAGTCGCCCATCTTTACCCGCCGATCGATCCCTTCGATCAGCGCATGCTGGATGTGGGTGATGGGCATCACATTTATGTCGAGCAAGTCGGCAACCCCGATGGTGCGCCGGTCATTGTGCTGCATGGTGGGCCGGGTGGGGGCTGTAGCCCCGCGATGCGGCGCTATTTCGACCCAGAGCTGTGGCGCATCATCTTGTTCGATCAGCGAGGTTGTGGCCGATCGCGGCCCCATGCCAGCGTGCGCGCCAATACCACATGGCACCTCGTCGCCGATATCGAGCGTATCCGCCACACGCTGGGCATCGAACGCTGGGCGGTTTTCGGCGGAAGTTGGGGGGCCACGCTTGGCCTGATCTATGCGCAGGCGCACCCTGAACATGTCGCCTATCTGGCGCTGCGGGGTGTCTTCTTGTCGATGCAGCGCGAGCTGGATTGGTTCTATGGCGGCGGTGCCGGGCAATTCTGGCCGGACCAATGGGGCCGGTTCGTCGCCATGATCCCCGAAGAAGAGCGTGGCGATCTGATCGCGGCCTATAACCGGCGGCTGTTTTCCGGCGATCTGATGATCGAGACCCGCTATGCGCGCGCTTGGGCGGCATGGGAAAATGCGCTGGCCTCGATGGAAAGCGACGGTGGCGGTGGCGAGGGGCCGGCCGATTACGCCCGTGCCTTTGCGCGGCTTGAGAACCATTACTTCGTGAACAAGGGTTTTCTGGAGGTCGATGGCCAGATCTTGCGCGACCTGCACCGGATCGCGCAAATCCCCGGCACCATCGTGCAGGGCCGCTACGATATGATCTGCCCGCCGCTTTCGGCCTTTCGGCTGGTCAGCGGTTGGCCTTCGGGGCGGCTGCATATGATCAAGGCGGCGGGCCATGCCCTTTCAGAGCCGGGTATCAGCCAAGAGCTTGTCCGCGTGATGGGGCAGGTCGGGGAAAAGCGGGTGAAGTTCGGTTTGTGAGTAATCGCCCGTCGATCCCCGGGCTCAGCCGGTCGCGGATCAGCGCCACGGGATGCGATCTGAGCGTCAGGCGCATGGCGACGTAATCCTCGACTACGGCCTCGCCTTCGGTCATCGCGGGCAAGTGGGCCGAGGCTTCCACGATTCCTTCCCCATCCAGATCGCCCGAGAACAGCGGCAATTCCTTTTTCGGCACCAAGGCGCGGGCGGCCCAAAGCGCATCGCGGCGGCTGATGCCCATCGATGCGAAAGCATCCGCCTCGGCCAGAATGGTGAGCGTTCTTGCCGCCAGACCAGCACGCCGCCAGACATCCTCGAGCGTGGTATAGCCATTGCCGCGCGCGGCGATCAGCCAATCGGCCTCATCCTCGCGCATGGCCTTGATCTGGCGAAACCCAAGACGAAGCGCCAGATCGCCGCGCTCGGTGCGTTCCATCACATTGTCCCAATGCGAGCGGTTGATGCAGACTGGCCGCACCATGACCCCATGTTCGCGGGCATCGCGCACGATCTGGGCGGGTGCATAGAACCCCATCGGTTGGGAATTCAAAAGCGCGCAGGCAAAGATGCCGGGATGGTGGCGTTTCAGCCAGCTTGAGGCATAGACCAAAAGCGCGAAGCTGGCCGCATGGCTTTCGGGAAAGCCGTAGCTGCCGAACCCCTCGATCTGGGAAAAGCAGCGTTCGGCGAAACCATCATCATAGCCGTTGGCGCGCATGCCGCGCAGGAAGCGGGTGCGGAACTCGGCCACATGCCCATGCTTCTTGAAGGTGGCGAGCGCCCGGCGCAGCCCGTCGGCCTCCTCAGGGGTGAAGCCCGCGCCGGTGATGGCGATCTGCATCGCCTGTTCCTGGAACAGCGGCACGCCCAGCGTTTTGCCCAAGACGCGGCCCAGCGCGTCGGAGGGAAAGCTGACCGCCTCCTCGCCATTGCGCCGCCTTATGAACGGGTGGACCATGTCGCCCTGAATGGGGCCGGGGCGAATGATCGCCACTTGGATCACCAGATCGTAGAAACAGCGCGGGCGCATGCGCGGCAGGAAATTCATCTGTGCCCGGCTTTCGACCTGAAAGACGCCCAGCGTGTCGGATTTGCACAGCATATCATAGACTGCCGGGTCTTCGGGCGGCAGGGTCGCCAGCGTGTAATCGGCCTGATGATGCTGGCGCAGAAGGTCGAAAGCCTTTCTTATACAAGAAAGCATCCCAAGGGCGAGGATATCGACCTTGAGGATGCCAAGCGCGTCGATATCATCCTTGTCCCATGCGATGACGGTGCGGTCCTCCATGCTGGCATTCTCGATCGGCACCAGTTCGTCCAGCCGCCCTTCGGTAATGACGAAGCCGCCGACATGCTGGGACAGGTGCCTTGGAAAGCCGATGATTTCTTCGATCAGCGCCATGGTCTGCTGCAGGCGCGGGCTGTCGGGGTCGAGCCCGATTTCGCGCAGCCGGGAGAGTTCCGGCCCGGTCTTGGACCATGACCCCCAGATTTGCGAGGACAGCGCCGACAGCACATCCTCGGATAGGCCCATGGCGCGGCCCACCTCGCGCACGGCACGCTTGCCGCGATAGTGGATCACGGTGGCGCATAGCCCCGCGCGATGGCGGCCATAGCGGTCATAGATGTGCTGGATCACTTCCTCGCGGCGCTCATGTTCGAAATCGACATCGATATCGGGTGGTTCGCCCCGCGCCTCGGATACGAAGCGCTCGAAGACCATCGTGCCGATCTCGGGGGAAACGCTGGTCACCCCCAGCGCATAGCAGGTGATGGAATTGGCCGCCGACCCGCGCCCTTGGCACAAGATGCCGCGCGACCGGGCAAATTCCACGATGTCGTTCACGGTCAGAAAATAGGGCTCATACCCCAGCTTACCTATTAGGCGCAGCTCGTGTTCCAGTTGGGTTTGCGCGCGCTCGGGGATGCCTTGGGGATAGCGCCATGCCAGCCCCGCCTGCGCCAGCCGCCGCAAGCGGTCGGCGGCGGTTTCCCCATCCGCGATTTCCGAGGGGTATTCGTAGCGCAAGCTGGCGATGTCGAAGCGCAGGCTTTCGGCGATCTGGGCCGCGCGGTCCACCGCGTCGGGGTGGTCGCGAAAGATGCGCCGCATCTCGCCCTCGCCGCGCAGGCGTTGTTCGGCATTGGCAAGGGCATGGGTGCCCAGATCCTCGACCCGCACGCCTTGCCGGATACAGGTCAGGATATCGGTCAGCCGGCGGCGGCCCCCATGATGCATGATCGGCCGGGCCGAGGCGACGGGCCGCAGGTCAAGCGATTGCGCCAGCATACGCGCCGCGGTGAAACGGCCCTCATCTTGCCCGTCATAGGCGGGCGCCATTAACAGGTGCATCTGTGGCTTTCGCGCGGCGACAAGCCGCGCGGCCTCGCGCCGCCATTCAGCGCTTGGCTGATCAGGGGAATGTAGCAACAGCGCCAAACCATCGGCAAATTCCAGCACATCGTCAGCGGTCAGGTGGCAATCACCCTTTTTCGCGCGCCGCCGCCCCGCCGAGAGGATGCGGCACAGGTTTCCCCATCCCAGCCTGTCACGCGGCAGGGCGGTCAGGGTCAGCCCACCCGTCAGCACCAGACAAGCGGCGGGCATCAGGCGCGGCAGATGGTCGATGGGCGCGCGCGGGGGCGGGGGCAGATGGGCGGGCTTGGGCGGACCGATGGGATCGGCGCGGGCGGATTTGGCATCCGCGATTTCTTGCCCGATCTTTTTCAGCTCTGACCACGCGCGCACGATGCCCGAGACCGAGTTCACATCGGCAATCGCGATGGCCGAAAGCCCCAGAAGCGCCGCACGCCTTGCATATTCCTCGGGGTGCGAACCGCCGGTGAGGAAGGTGAAATTGGAGGTGATGGACAGTTCCGCGAATCCCATGGGGCGGAGTATATTCACCTTTTGTTCTCTTGTGGAGGGGCATGAACCACCCCGCTAGATCGGTGGGATCATATCGGCACGCAGGTCGTGAACTGGATCGCCGGGCGCGCAGGGTTCCCCCGAAATCGGGTAACGGGTGGGCGGCGTAGCGGCGCAACCCGACAGCCATATCAGAAAAAAACCAAGAATCACGGCGGCGATCAGCTTCACGACAGGCCCTTTCGGAGAGGGGGCCGCCATCGTTGGCCCATCCCCACATGGAAAAACAGCCTGCACAGTATGCTACGCGCGCACCCCGCGATCCTTGACGGCACGCAACGCTTTTGATGTGGCGATCAGAGCAACCCGAATTCGGCCAGAACCGCTTGGTAGATCGGGCGTTTGAAGGGCACGATCAGTTCCAGCAATTCCGCCCCGCGCATCCAGCGCCAGTCGGAGAATTCGACATCCTGATGCGTCAGGTCGATCACGCCATCGGGCGCGGTCAGCTCGAAACGCACCCATTTCTGCGCTTGCCCGCGATAGCGGCCCTTCCAGCGGGTCGGAACGACATCGATCGGCAGGTCGTAGTGGTGCCAATCGGCGGTCTCGGCCACCGGCCGCACCGCATCACGGCCTACCCCGGTTTCCTCCAGCAATTCGCGATAGGCGGCCTCCAGCGGGGTTTCACCATCATCAATGCCGCCCTGTGGCATCTGCCATGCGGGGGTGTCCATATCGGCGCGTTGGCCGGCAAAGACGCGGCCATCGGCATGGGTCAAGACCACGCCGACGCAGGGCCGATAGGGCAGGCGCGCGATGTCTTCGGGTGTCACCGGGTCAGTTGCCCCGCGGGCCAAGCGCGTTGAGGCCGGTCAGGATGTCGATGGCATAGGCCAGCTGGTAATCCTCGTTGCGCAGGCGGGCTGTCGCCTCGGCGATTGCCTGTTCCTCTTCGAGTTGGCGCAATTCATCCTCGGACAGGGTCGAATTCTCGATCGCCCCACGCAGGCTTGCCTCGTTGCGGCGGTTTTGGGCCTCTTCTTCATCCTCGGTGGTTTCCACGGCGGGGCGTTGTTCGACCAAGATATCGGGCGCAATGCCCAGCGCTTGGATCGAGCGGCCCGAGGGCGTGTAGTAAAGCGATGTCGTCAGACGCATCGCGCCATTGCCCGCAAGCGGCATGATCGACTGTACCGAGCCCTTGCCAAAGCTGTTGGTGCCGACGACCACGGCGCGGCGGTGATCTTGCAGCGCGCCCGCCACGATTTCCGATGCCGAGGCAGAGCCGCCGTTGATCAGCACCACCATCGGCAGTTCGGTGATCAGGTCGCCAGGTGTGGCGTTGTAGCGTTCACCATCTTCGGGGCGGCGGCCACGGGTCGAGACGATCTCGCCTTGATCGAGAAAGGCGTCCGAAACACGGATCGCCTGGCTCAGCAACCCGCCGGGGTTGTTGCGCAGGTCAAGCACCACACCGTTCAGATTCTCAAGGCCGCCGATATCAGTGATCAAGCCGCGCAGACCTTCTTCGAGATTGGGATAGGTCTGATCGTTGAAGGTCGAAACGCGCACGATTGCGGTATTGCCTTCAAGCCGCGCCCGCACTGCCGTCAGGCGGATGCGGTCGCGCACGATCGTAATATCAAAGGGCTGATCGCGGCCTTCGCGGACCACGGTGATGGTGATCTCCGAGCCGACCGGCCCGCGCATCATGTCGACGGCCTGTTCCAATGTCAGGCCGAGCAGCGCCTCACCATCGACATGGGTAATGAAATCGCCCGCCTCGACGCCGGCTTCCATTGCCGGGGTGTCATCCATGGGCGTGATAACGCGCACAAAGCCATCTTCTTGCGTCACCTCGATCCCGAGACCGCCGAACTCACCCCGTGTCTGGACCTGCATATCGCTGAAGTCATTGGGCGGCAGGTAGCTGGAATGCGGATCGAGCGAGGTAAGCATGCCATTGATCGCCGCTTCGATCAGCGCGGCCTCGTCGACATCCTCGACATAATTGGCGCGGATGCGTTCGAAGATATCGCCGAAAAGGTCGAGCTGCTCATAGACCGAGGCATTGGCACGGTCCTCTTGCGCGATCAGCGGCCCTGCGACCTGCGTGCTCAGCGCGACCCCGCCCGTGATGCCACATATGGCGGCGATGATCAGCTTATTCATTGCATCCATCCTTCGTCTCAGTTGCGCCCGCTCCCGATGAACCATTCCGCCGGATCGACGGGCACACCGTTTTCACGCAATTCCATATAAAGCGTTTCCGAGAGGGCAGCGCCACTCCCTTGCAGGGTCGCGACGATCAATTCTTCGGTGTCGCTCACCGCGCCCCCGGGCATGAGACCCAAGGGAGCGGCTGCCGGGATGACCACCCCTGTCTTCACATAAACGGTATCGAGGCCGGCCAGCACAAGCAGATAGCCCGCTTCCGGTTCAAGGATAATGACATTTCCGTAATCCAGCAGCGGCCCCGCATAGCGCACCGATGCGGGCCATGGCGCCGTGACCAATGCGCCCGCTCGCGTGGCATAAAGCAGACCGGGCCGCGCGACACCTGCGGCGTCAGCCTCGCCAAAGGCACGAAGCTGTGTGCCGAGCACCGGCAGGGGCAGCACACCGCGTGCCGTGATGAAATCGGGCAAGTCGGGGGATGCGGGCGGCGGCGTTTGCGCCAGCAAGCTCGACAATGTGTCGAGCGAGTCGACACTATTGACCAGTTGGGTCATGGCAAGGTCATCGCTCAGGAAATTCTCGGGCAGCATGCGCCGCTCGGCGATGGCTTGGCTCAGCTGTGTGCGCGCGTCCTGCGCGCGTTGCAGCGCATCGCTCAAGTCACGCAACGCCTTGTCCTGCACCGCGCGCAAGGCCGCCAATTCCTCGAGCTGTGCGCGCAACGCGCGGGCCTCGGCCGCGACGGCGGGTGTGACTTCGGACAAGATCATACCCGCGCGCGCCGTGCCAAGCGGGCCTTCGGGATGCATCAGCAAGACCGGCGCGGGTGCGCCCTCGATGCTTTGCAGCACCCCAAGCAGGCGCGACAGCCGGTCACTTTCGGCATCGAAGGCCATCAAGATCGTGCGTTCGCGCAGCGCCGCTTGCCGGATGCCTTCGCGCAGCGCCAAGAGCCCCTCTTCATAGGCGCGCACGGTTTGGGTCAGCGCCTCGACCCGGTCGCGCGCCCCTTGCGCCGCGAGCAGCGCAAAGCCCGCTTGCTCAAGCATCTCAGCCGCCTGCGCGGCGGTTTGGCCGGCGTCGAATTCTGCCCGAACAGGGCTGGCCAACAACACAAAGGCCAAGGTGATGGCACGCAAGCTCATTCGATCAATGATGTCCCTGTCATCTCGGTGGGCTGGGGTAGCCCCATCAGCGCCAACAGGCTGGGGGCCAAATCGGCAAGGCTTCCATCGCGCAGCCGCGCATCCGCAGGTCCGCCGAACAAGATGACCGGCACGCGGTTGGTGGTATGGGCAGTATGCGGTTCCCCCGTGACGGGGTCGATCATGGTTTCGCAATTGCCGTGATCGGCGGTCACGATCATCGCGCCACCCGCCGCGGCGACGGCGGCCATCGCCTGGCCCAGCCCCGCATCCACCGCTTCACAGGCGCGGATCGCGGCGGCTAGATCACCGGTATGACCCACCATGTCGGGATTGGCGAAATTCACCACGATCAGGTCGTAGCCCGCCCCGATCGCCGCAACGAGGTGATCGCTCACCTCGGGTGCCGACATCTCGGGCTGCATATCATAGGTCGCCACCTTGGGCGATTGGGCCATGTACCGATCTTCGCCTGGAACCGGGCTTTCCTTGCCACCGTTCAGGAAGAAGGTGACATGGGGGTATTTCTCGGTTTCGGCGATGTGGAACTGGCGCAATCCTTGCGCCGCGACCCATTCAGCCAGCGTGTTGCGGATTTCTTGCTTGGGATAGACCGCCGTCATGTAGCGGTTATGGGCGGCAGAGTAATCGACCATGCCCAAGGCGGCGGCGAATTTGGCGCGCGGGCCGGTGTCGTAGGCGTCGAAATCGGGATCGGCCAAGGCCGACAAGATCTCACGCGCGCGATCGGCGCGGAAGTTCAGGCAAAAGATGCCATCACCGTCGCGCATCCCTGCGAAACCGCCAAGGATCGTGGGCTGGATGAATTCGTCGTTCTCGCCCCGCGCATAGGCCATCTGTACCGCTTGTGCCGCTGTGTCGGCGGCAAAGCTGCCCTCGCCCTGCGCCATGGCGGTATGGGCGCGCGCGATCCTGTCCCAGCGATTGTCGCGGTCCATCGCGAAATAGCGCCCGATCACTGTGGCAAAGCCCGCACCATCGGGCATCGCGGCGGTCATTTCGGCCAGATAGTCGAGGGCCGAACGCGGCGCCACATCGCGGCCATCGGTTATGGCGTGGATATGTACCTTGATGCCTGCCCCGGCGAGGGTTTTGGCGGCGGCCATCATATGGCGATGCTGCGAATGCACCCCGCCGGTCGAGGCAAGGCCGAACAGATGCGCCGCCCCGCCGCTTTGGCGTAGCGCCGTGATGAAATCCAGCAGCGCGGGTTCCGTGCCAAGGCTGCCTGTCTCCACCGCCTCGTCGATGCGCACCAGATCCATCGGCACCACGCGGCCCGCCCCGATGGTGGTATGGCCCACCTCTGAATTGCCCATCTGCCCCTCGGGCAGGCCGACTGCTCGGCCATGGGTGATCAGCCTCGCATGGGGGCAATCGGCCATCAGCCTGTCGAAATACGGGGTTTGGGCCAGCAGGGGGGCGTTACCCACCGCGCTTGGGCCGATGCCCCAGCCATCGAGGATACACAGCACCACGGGTTTGTATGGGCGATCAATCGGCATCATGGCCTCCTTGGTCGCGGTTCTAGGCAGCGTCGGGTCAAGGCGCAAGCCGCGCTACCTATTCGTGAATGGGTGACAGCACGACCAAGTCACGCTAAGTCAAAACTTTAGATGATTAAAGCGGGCTTTCGCGCGACATGATCGAGTTGGGAACCACAAAGGTCTTGCGCCGTTTGAGTGGTCGCATCGCCAAGCTGGCCGGGCGGGGCGACTCGGCCTTTGAATGGCAAATCTGGTATCGTAACGCGGTACGGCGGCGGACCGTGGCATCGGTGCTTGGGCGCCACGAAAAGGCGGCGCTCTTGGCCCAGGATTTCAGCGTCGGGGCCTATCTGACGCGCAATCCCGATGTCGCCGATGTCGTCGCCAGCCCGGGTGAGGCGGTGTTTCACTATCTGGAATACGGCCATGCCGAAGGCCGTGATGCCAGCCCTGACCGTTGGAGCCGGTCCTTTGTGCGTCTGGCCCACAATGTCGATCTGCCCGACGGGCTAAGCGCGCGCCAAGCGCTGGCGCGGCTGCGAAAATCGGGACTCTGCCACTCGGAGATCTTGCTGCATGAGGGTGATCTATGGGCAAGCAAGGGGCTGAACGGCGCCGTGCTTGCGCAGATTTTCGACCATGAATATTACTTGGTGACCGCCACCCTTGCGGGCCATGCCCCAAGCACGCATGACCGGCTTGGTGCGATTGCGCATTTTTGCGATCGTGGACTTCCCAATGGGATTGCGCCGCACCCCGAGCATGGGCTTGACCTCGCTTTCTATCGTGATGCTTGCGCCTTGGCCGAGGTCGCCTTGCCCCCCGATATCGATGAGGTGGCGCTGCGTTTGCATTGGGCGCGGGTGGGGTTGCGGGCAGGGGCGCATGCAAACCCGCACGCATGGTTCAAAATGTGTACCGGTGTCGATCTGGTGCCTGCGGTGGTTGCGGGCTTGCCCGATTTCGTCGCTGCCTCTGCCGATCTGGAAGCAGATGCCACCACGCCCGAGGCGCTTTCCCATCTTGCGACAGTGCCGATGCCGGGTGCGTCGGTATTTGACATGGAAGCGCCCGGAATGGTCGGGTTTTTCACCGATCTTGCCCGCCACAAGCGGCGCAGTGGCGATACGGCGACGGCCGAATGGCTTTTGTCGCGGGTGCTTGATCACGCGCCCGGCGATCCGCGTGCCAGCCTCGATCTGGCCGATCTGATCCATCCCCAAAACCGGATCGCGTCCGAAACGCAACTGCGCCGCGCGGTTCCCAACGGCTTCGACGCGGGTGCAAATCAGATCACATTGGCCGAACGGCTGGTCGTCCAGAACCGCCTGTCCGAAGCGCTCGAAGTGTGTCGCGATCTGCCCGCCGCATTGTTCGGCGATGTCGCCCTACGGCGCCGCCGCCGGGATCTGGGCGGCGCCATCTTCAACACGATCTGGTCCGATCTATCCAGCTGGATCGAAAGGCGCCCCATCGCCGAGCTGCAGGCGATGCTGGCCGAGGCCTTGGCACTTTATACGCCGCCCTTCACCGCGCCGGAACGCGGCGGGCCGATCCGTCGGGTGGCGATCTTGGCCAATGACGATATCTACCAGTGCAAACTCTATCGCGCGGATCAAAAAATCGACCAGCTCCGCGCGGCGGGCTACAGCACCGAATTGTATCTCCAGGGGCTCGACCTCGATCTCTTGCGCGGGCGGCTCGATCAATATGACGCCGTGATCTTCATGCGGGTTCCCGCCTTTCTGCCGATCATCGATCTGATTGTGGATGCCGCACGCCAAGGGCTGGCGACATTTTACGACATCGACGATCTGATCTTCGATCCGGCGGTCTTTCCGCCGCCATTGGCCAGCTATGGGGGCCAGATCACGCGGCGCGATCACGCGGCCATAGCCTGCGGTGTGCCACTGTTCCGCCATGCGATGAGCCTGTGTTCCCACGGCATCGCCTCGACACCAACAATCCGTGACGCGATGGAGGGCATCGTGCGCAGCGGCATGGCCTTTACCCATCGCAACGCGCTTGGCCGGGCGCATATGGCGGCACTTGCGCATCAAGCGACAGCGGCGGCTGACAGGGGCGAAAAGCTCGTCATCTTCTACGGTTCGGGCACCAAGGCGCATAAGGCCGTGTTCACCGATATGCTGGAACCGGCCCTCGCCGATGTGCTGGCCGCCCGGCCCGGCAAGGTCGAGATCCGCATCATGGGCGATTTCCCCGCCTTCAAGCATCTCGACCCGGCCCATCCCGATATTCGCCTGCTTGCCCCGATCTGGGATTTCGAAGGGTTTTGCGCCGCCTTGGCCGAGGCGGATATCAACCTCTCCGTATTGGAACCCTCGGTTCTGACCGATGCCAAGAGCGAGATCAAATGGATGGAAGCCGCGATGTTCGCCATCCCTTCCGTCGTCAATCCGACAGCGACCTATCGCGATGTGATCATCGACGGGCAGACGGGGCTTTTCGCGCAGGATCGCAAGAGCTTTGCCGCCGCATTGCTGCGCCTGATCGATGATGCCGATCTGCGCGGTCGGATCGGGGCCGCAGCGCAGGCTGTGGTCGTCAAGGATTACGGGCTGCCCGCGATGGGCGCGCAATTCGACGCGATCTTTGCCGCCATTCGCCCGCCAACGGGCCGTGGCAAGACGCGGCTGTTGATCGTGAATGTTTTCTACCCGCCGCAGGATATCGGCGGCGCGACGCGCGTGGTGCATGACAATGTCCGTGACTTGGTCGCGCGTTATGGCGATGACTACGAGATCGACATCCTCGCCACATTGGAGGGGGGCGAGCGCCCCTACGAGATCGGATGTCACGCGCATGACGGTGTCCGGATCTGGACGGTGACCGCGCGCGACGGGATCGACAACATGGAGATCCGCGATCACCGCATGGCCGATGTCATCGACCGTTTGATCGGCCGGATCGCACCCGATCTTGTGCATCTGCATTGCCTGCAGCGTCTGACTGCCTCGGTGGTCGATTGCCTGCGTCGCCGCAGGCTTCCCTATGTTGTGACCTTGCATGACGGTTGGTGGGTTTCGCCACACCAGTTCATCTTGTCGCCCGAGGGGGAGGCGGAGATTTACAGCTTTCGTCCCGAAGATCGTGCCGATTTGTCGGAACGTGGCGGTATCGCCGCGCGCGCGCTGCGCGATGCTGCAGCCGTTCTTGCAGTGTCGGAGTCGTTCGCGGGTTTGCATCGCGAAGCGGGCCTCGATCGGGTAGAGGTCGTCGAGAACGGGCTGGCCGCGGCCACTGCAGTTGCGCGCGTGAGTGGTCCACCGGGTCGGGTGCGATTGGGCCATATCGGCGGCGCTGCGCGGCACAAGGGGTACCATCTGCTGCGTGCGGCCTTGCATGCAAAGCGGTTCGAAAATCTCGATCTGTTGGTGGTCGATCACGCGCTTCCCAGCGGACGTGTGCGTTATGAGGATTGGAACGGCACCCCTGTGACCTTTGTGCCGCGTGTTCCGCTAACACAGGTTGGCACACTCTACGGCGCACTCGATGTAGTGCTTGCGCCGTCGATCTGGCCCGAAAGTTATGGCTTGGTCACGCGCGAGGCGCTCGCCGCAGGTTTGTGGGTCGTCGCCTCCGACCGTGGCGCCATCGGGCAAGATATCGTGCAGAACGAGAATGGCTTTGTCGTGGATGTGGCTGATCACCGTGGGATGATGAACGCACTTGCAAAGATAGATGCCGACCCTGTCCGGTTCTTGTCGCCGCCTGTCCATCGCCTCCCGCTACGTTCCGCGCAGGCACAGACGGATCAACTCCATGCGATCTACCAACGCATTTTGGCATCAAGGGCCACGCTGCACCCGACCTCAGAAGATGAAGTCTGTATTGTCGAGATCGGCGAGGGTGACGCCTGAGAGGAGGATGGAATTGCCGCTGCCGGTGTCGATCAGCACCCCGCCCGCCGTGGTCGTGACCGCGCCCGTGGCGGCGAAGGCGGTGTAGTCGGCAAAGCCCGACAGCGCGCTGATCTGCGAAAGGTCGATCCGCTCCCACGGGTTGCGGGCCTCGAAATCGCCGATCGTGTCCTGCCCATGCCCGTCGGCGAAGATGAAGATATCCCAGTTGAAATTGCCCCAGAGTTGGTCGTTGCCCGCGCCCCCCTCCAATCGGTCGAAACCGCCGCCCGCATAAAGCCGGTCATCGCCATCCCCGCCGATCAGCGTGTCGTTTCCAGCTTCGGCGAACAGCGCATCCGGCCCGCCCCCGCCCAACAGCAGGTCATGGCCCGCCCCGCCGAAGAGCCGGTCGAACCCATCCCCGCCATCGAGCGTGTCATCGCCGAAATCGCCGAAGAGATTGTCGGCCTGCCCGCCGCCCGACAGGCTGTCATCGCCATTGCCACCGCGCAGCAGGTCGAAGCCCGTATCGCCGGTGAGCGTGTCATGGCCCGCCTCGCCGAAGAGCGCGTCATTGCCCGTGCTGCCCGACAGGCTGTCATCGCCCTCGCCGCCGAAGAGGCGGTCATTGCCATCGCCGCCCAAGACCGTGTCGTTGCCCGCCTCGCCATAAAGGTTGTCGGCCTGCGCGCCGCCATCGAGCTGGTCCGCGCCCGCACCGCCGTGCAACAGGTCGAAGCCCGTCCCGCCGAAGAGCCGGTCATCATCGGCCCCGCCATTGAGCGTGTCGTTGCCGCCATCACCGATCAGCAGATCACCCCCTTCGCCACCGATCAGGCTGTCATGGCCCAGCCCGCCGAAGAGGCGGTCATTGCCGGCCTCGCCATCGAGGGTGTCATTGCCCACGTCGCCGAAAAGATTATCGGCCTGCGCGCCGCCCGACAGGCTGTCATCGCCATTGCCGCCAATCAGCCGATCAAAACCCGCCCCACCCGTTATGGTGTCATCCCCGCCCAAACCGTCGATCGTGTCGTTGCCACCAAGACCGTCGATCACATCAGCGCCGCTCGTGCCGTCCAAGCTGTCGGCACCCTCCGTCGGACCGGTGGGATCTTCTGGCAGGGTGAATTGGATCGGGCTGCGATCGGGGGCGGTGATCACGGCGGCGATGACTTGGGCCGCGCTCAGGGGCGTGCCCATCTGTGTCTGGAGCACCAACAGCTCGTTACGCCAGATTACCAAGGCGCCATTGAAGGTCGGCTGGATGGTCAATTGCGATGGGTCATAGAGAAAGGGCCATCCGGACAGGTCCAGCCGGTCGCGTCCGGCCTCGAAATCGGTGATCGTATCGCGCCCCCCGTCCGCGCGCAGGATGAAGCGATCCGCACCCGCCCCGCCTGTCAGTGTGTCATTGCCGGCGCCATCCTCGATGATATCCGCGCCTTGCCCGGCCATGATGCGGTCATCACCGGACCCGCCGATCAAGATATCGTCCATGCCGCTGCCGACCAGATCGCCGCCCGCCGCCGTGGCCATTCGCATTTGACCATTGCCTGCCGCGTCAAAGGCAAGGGTGGTCACACCGGCGCTGATCTGCGACGAGACGAAGATATCGACCCGGCTTGCCGTGCGCATGGTCGTGATCGCCGTGATATTCTCAAGCCCGATGCCGAAGTCATCGGCAAGCACATCCATCAGATGCAGTCGCCCATTGGGCAGCAAAAGAAACAGGGTCATCCCATCATCGCCGCCGCCCGCCAGCACATAGGTGAAGCCGCCTGCCTCGACCACCTCGAGGCTTTGCACCATGCCAAAGCGCATCGCTTTGGTGTCGATCACATGATCGGTCGCTGCCAAGCTTCCGTCGCTGAGCAGTTGCATGACCGTGATCGCGCCGGATTGGCCCATGCCATCGCCGGGGGCCGACGCGACCAACACGAAGCTGCGCCCACCAATTGTTATGGTTTCAAGCGCGGTCGGCGTCATCATGCCGATACCCTCGGCCACACCCAGATTGCCCGTCGCGATCAGCCCCGTCGGGGTGACGCGATAGGCTGTCACGCCTTGCTCGGTCCGGCTTGCCCCAATCAGGTAGCTGTCACCGGCCAATGTGATCGCGTCGATGGCAAAGACGGAATCGGCATAGATCGCCGGCGTATCCGTGACGGTGAATTGGCGCGACAACGTTCCGTTGGGGTCGTTCGCGTCGATGCTGTAGGCTTGGATCGAACCGATGCCGGGGTTCGCGAGGAAAAGCATGTTGCCGCCCATCTGGTCGAGATCCAGCACCTTGGAATCGACTCCTAGCAGCCCGCTCAGCTGGCTTTGGCCGCCGATCCGGCCCGCCCCGTCGAGCGTCAGTGCCGTCAGCCCTGCATCCGGATCACCGGCGACCACCAAGCTGGGGCCGTTGACCGTTTCCAAAAGTGTGAGCCTGTCCATGATCGCGTGCGACAGTGCCGGGTCGAAATGCGTGAAATCGCTCAAGCTGAGTGTGCCATTCCCCCCGATCGTGAAGGCCGCGATCCCGCCGGTTGGCCCCGAAGTGGTGTAGAGCATGGGGCCGGTGTCCGTCATGTGCAGCAAGAGATCCGTGATCCCGTGATCAAGGATGGTTTGGCCGGTCTGAACTTGAGCCCCTACGGTCAATCGCGGCATCGCTTACCCCTCGCAGCGCAATGGGGACAGGCTCGGCGCGCCGTGGGGCGCATTCAGGAATGGAATATGGTCATGATGGGAAAATCGGTATGGATTGAAGCGGTCCTGCTAACCTTGTCAGCAACCTATCCGTGTCGACGTTACGCGAGATTGCGTTTGTGCAGCTCGATCGCTTCGTCAAGGTCTTCGAAAAACGCCAATTTCCCGTTTTCCAAGATCAAGGCGGCGTCGCAAAACTCTTTCAACTCGGAAAGGTTATGATTCACCATGATCGCGTCCGAGGTTTTCATGCGCTCGTGAAACAGGGCCACGCTGCGCAACCGAAAGGCGGCGTCGCCCGCGCCCGTCACCTCGTCGATCAGGTAGGTGTCGAACTTGATGCCAAGTGACAAGCCAAAGGTCAGCCTTGCGCGCATACCTGCGGAATAGGTGCGCACGGGCATGTGGAAATGTTCGCCGATCTGGGCGAAATCCTGCACGAAATCGACCAACTCCTCGGTCTCGATACCATAGACGCGGGCGATGAAGCGCACATTCTGCGCCCCGGTCATTTGCGGGTGGATGGACCCTGCCTGCCCAATCGGCCAAGACATGGTGCCGTCGCAGACAACGCGCCCGCGATCGGGGCGCATATTACCCGCGATGATCGACATCAGCGTTGATTTGCCCGCGCCGTTACGCCCCAACAGCGCCAAGGATCGCCCGGTTTCCAGCGTCAGCGACAAGTTGTCGATGACGATCTTGCGACGCCCATTGACCTCGAAGCTCTTGGTCAGGTTCTCGAAGCGGATCATCGCGCCGCCCCTTATTGCCGGTCGCGGATACTATAGTAGATCAGCGCGGCGGTCGCCCAGCCAAGCACCAAGAACAACAGCGTCATGCCCGCGATCACATCGCGGCGGGGAAACTCGGCGCTTTCGGGGATGGTTGGGCGGATAAAGACGGCCAGATAACGGCTTTGGCGCGCGGCATTGGTGCGGGCCGCGTCGAGCGCCGTCAGGGCCGCACGATAGCTGCTCTCGGCAAACTCGCGATCGACGATCAGCCCCTCGTAGCGGGCGATCAACGTCGGGTAGTCCTGGCCGTCGCGCCCGATATCGCCGGTGGCGAAATTCTGACGTTCCTGTCCGATGCGGTCGCGGATGACCTCGATCCTGCGCTGGGCCTGCACCAGCCTTGGGTCGTTGCTGTTGGTGGTGTTCTCGGAAAGCAGATCGAACTCGATCAGCGCCTCGGCCAATTGCTGTTGCAAATTGTTCAGCACGCCATTGCGCCCCTGAAGATCGCTTTCGGGATCGACGATCTGGGTTTCGGTGCGGAACTGCGTCAGCGCCTCGCGCGCAAGGCGCAAGCGGGTGATCGCAGCCTCAAGATCGCTTTCGGCAAAGCGCATCGCATCGGCGCGGGCTTGGGCGTTCAACTCGTTGATCAGCGATTGGCTTTCTTCGACGATGGCCGTGGCGATGGTATGCGCGGTCACCGGATCGAAGGCCAAAACCTGCAGATCGATCAAACCGCTGCTTTGCCCGTAGGAGACCCGCACGACATCTTGCCAATGCGACACCAGATCCTCGAAGGCGGCATCGGGGGAAAGCGTAAAGATCGGGTCGATGTCATGGGGTGCTGCGTAATGCGCCCGCAGATCGACACGTTGGTTCAACCGTCCGACCAGCTCGGCGCTGGTGATGAATTCGAACAAGATATCGCCATCGGCGCTCGTGTTGGTGCCGGCGAACTGGGCCAAGCCGCCCATGATGTCGGTGGCGGCGCTGCCTTCGTCGCTGCGTACGGTGAAACCTGCGCTCGAGGCGAACTGATCCTGGGCATAGGTGTAGAGGTAATAGATCGTCACGAACAAAGGTGCGACGACCATGATCAGGAACGACAAGAGAAGCCCGTAATGCCGTCGCCGCATCCGCGCCGGTCGCCCTGCGGGCTTGAAGCTTTGTTGCTTCTTTTCCGGTGCAGGCGGCATCGCGGCGCCCGGTGCGGCGGGTGGTTTTGCCGGGGGCGCGGCATTGGCCGCTGGCGTCGGCGGCCCGGGCTGTGCCGGTTTGGCTTGTGGTCCCGCGGTATTGGCCAACTGCGTCGCCTTATATCAATAGTTTGAATTCACTCTTTCGCTCATACATAGTCTGCGCAATCAATGCCAGCCTGTTGGAGCCCGTGCAAAATAGCCCCGAACCATATGCGCCGTCGCTTCCGGGCAGTCGGACGGTCACCAAGCTGCGCTCTTTCCCGGCGTTGCGCGCGATCATGGCGTTGATCCTACGCGAGATGTCGACGCGCTATGGCCGCACGCCGGGTGGCTATGTCTGGGCGATCCTCGAACCTCTGGGTGCGTTGATCGTGTTGGCGGTGGTGTTCTCGATCTTGCTGCGCTCGCCCCCCTTGGGCAATTCCTTCTTGTTGTTCTATGCCTCGGGTTACCTGCCGTTCCTGATCTCGGCCACGATCATGGGCAGCGTGCAGTCTGCAATCAGCTTTTCAAAACCGCTTTTGATGTATCCGGCGGTGTCGTGGCTGGATGCGATCATCGCGCGGTTCATCTTGAACCTGCTGACCGGGGTGGTGGTCTTTATCATCGTTTTCGTGGGCATTCTGCAATTCACCGAGGCCACCGCGACGCTACGCTTTGGGCCGATCATCTTGTCGGTTCTCTTGGCGGCGTTTCTCGGCCTCGGGCTTGGTACGCTGAACTGTTTCCTGATGGGGCTTTTCCCCGCATGGGCGAGTTTATGGGGGATCATGACGCGCCCCTTGTTCTTGGTCGCGGGGGTGATCTTTCTTTACGAGCAAATGCCGCCCTTGGTGCAGGATATCTTGTGGTATACGCCGTGGATTCATTTCACTGGCATGGCGCGCACCGGCATCTACCCGACCTATGCGCCCGATTACATCTCGGTGTCGGTGGTAATGCTGTGGTCGCTGATCACGCTGTTTTTCGGGCTGTTGCTTTTGCGCCGCTTTTATCAGGACATCCTGAACCGTTAGGCCCGGTGATATGGCGCACCCGACAGGATCGCGGCTGCGCGATAGAGTTGCTCGGCCAGCATCACCCGCACCAGCATATGCGGCCAGACCATCTGTCCGAACGAGATCGCCATCGCCGCTTCGGCCCGGAAATCGGGGGCCAAGCCATCGGCCCCGCCGATGCAGATCGCCAGATCGCCTTGGCCCGCATCGCGCAGGCCCGCCAAGTGATCGGCGAATTGCGGCGACGTCATCTGCACCCCGCGCTCATCCATGACCCATAGTTGGGTGCCACGCGGCACGGCCCGGCGCAAAAGCTCCGCCTCGGCCTGCATGCCGCCGCCCTTGCGATCCTCGACCTCGGTCACGCCGCCCGAGGTCAGGCCAAGCATGCGACCGGTTCGGTCGAACCGTGTCAGGTAATCGTCGATCAGCGCCTGTTCGGGCCCGGCCCGCAAGCGCCCGACCGCGCAAAGATGCACCCGCATCGCGCGCTATCGTCAGGCTGTGCCGCCCGCAGGCATCCACATCTTCTCGAGCTGATAGAACTCGCGCACCTCGGGGCGAAAGATATGAACGATGATATCGCCCGCATCGATCAAGACCCAATCGCCGGCGCCTTTGCCCTCGACCTTGCAGTTCATCCGATAGCTGTCTTTCAGACGCTCGACCAAATTGTCCGAAATCGCCGCAACCTGTCGTGAGGACCGCCCAGAGGCGACCACCATGTAATCGGCAATCGAGGATTTGCCGCGCAGTTCGATCTGCACGACCTCTTCAGCTTTGTCGTCATCGAGTGATGCAAGAACGCTGGCCAGCAGCTCCTCGCTGGTTGGTGCGTCCATCTGGGCCGCGGCTGCGGTCCGGTGGGGGGTGGCCTGTGCCACCGCGGTGGTCTGTCCGGTCAGGACCCGATCCTCCTATCTGCGCGCCTGATCACCCCGGCGCCGGGCTGGCCTTAAGGTAGCATCAGATCGGCATGATCTCAATGACCCGGCTTGGATGAAACAGCGTATCGGGCGTCGCGCCGAATGTGGCGGTGCGCAGGCGCGCGACCAATATCGATTGCGTGATGGCGCATATATTGGGGATAACCCCCGTTGATTTGCTATATACGGTGGCCCGGCGCTTGACTCACGCAGCATAGGGCCGGAAGGTTTTCACTCAGAATCGTTCTTTTCCCGAAAGGGGCCGCGCCATGCGTTTCACCCGGCTACGCCTCAATGGCTTCAAAAGCTTCGTCGATCCTACCGATCTGATCATTCAGGACGGTCTGACCGGCGTGGTCGGCCCCAATGGCTGTGGTAAATCCAATCTGCTCGAGGCGCTGCGCTGGGTGATGGGTGAAAACCGTCCCACCGCGATGCGTGGCGATGGGATGGAGGATGTGATCTTCGCAGGGGCCGCCACGCGCGGCGCGCGCAATTTCGCCGAGGTCGTGCTGCAACTCGACAATACCGAGCGGTTGGCGCCCGCGGGGTTCAACGACGAGGATACGCTCGACATCACCCGCCGCATCACGCGCGACGCGGGCTCGGCCTACAAGCTCAACGGCAAGGATGTGCGCGCGCGCGACGTGCAGATGTTGTTCGCCGATGCCTCGACCGGGGCGCATTCGCCCGCGCTGGTGCGGCAGGGGCAGATCTCGGAACTGATCAATGCCCGCCCCAAGGCGCGCCGTCGGGTGCTGGAAGAAGCGGCAGGAATTTCTGGCCTATATCAGCGCCGCCACGAGGCGGAATTGAAGCTCAAAGGCGCCGAGACCAACCTTGCCCGCGTCGATGATGTGCTGGAACAGCTCGCCGCCCAGCTTGCCACACTTGCCCGTCAGGCCCGCCAAGCCCAGCGCTACCGCGAGATTGGGGCCGAGTTGCGCCAGGCCGAGGGGCTGTTGCTCTGGCTGCGCTGGGGCGATGCGCAACAAGGTGTTCTGCGCGCCGAGGCTGTCCTGCGCGAGGCGCTAGCTACGGCAGGCCGCGCCGAGGGTGCGGCGCTTCAAGCCGCTGCTGCCCGCGAAAATGCAGAAGCCGCTCTGCCGCCGCTCCGCGAGGAAGAGGCGATCGCAGGCGCGATCTTGCAGCGGTTGACGCTTGAGCGTGACGGGCTGGACGGCGAGATCGCCCGCGCGCGTGAGGCGGTCAGTGCGCTTGAGGGGCGGCTGGACCAGCTGACCCATGATATCGCGCGCGAAGGTGCGCTCAATGCCGATGCAGGCGAGACCATCGCCCGGCTCGAGGAAGAGCGCGCCACGCTCGTTGCCGAGGGTGCCGGCCATGAGGATCGCCTTGCCGCAGCACTGGCCGCGGCCGACGAGGCTGCGGGGGTGTTGCGGACCCGCGAACAGGATTTGGCCGAGGCCACGGAGGAAGCCGCACGCCTCTCGGCCCGCCACCAATCCGCTGATCGCCGGGTGAGTGACGCGCAAAAGGCCCGCGCCCGACACGCCGCCGAGGCCGAAACAGCCGCGCGCCATGCCGAAGAGGCCGATGCCCGGCTGGCTGGGGTTGCGCGCGATGTGATCGCAGCCGATGAGGCGCTGGCCGCCGCCCGCGATCTGGCCGCGCGCGCCGAAGAGACCCTGACCGAGACCGAGATCGCGCGTAGCGAGGCCCAGAGCGCCGAGGCCGACGCCCGCGCCGCCCGCGCCGATGCCGAAGGCCGTGCCGGAACGCTCGAAGCCGAGGTGTTGTCGCTCAATCGGTTGCTCGAACGCGAGCGCGGGCAGGGCGACCAGATCCTCGATCGGATCACGGTTGAAAAAGGCTATGAGGCGGCACTGGGTGCTGCGCTTTCCGATGATCTGAAAGCGGGGGAAACCAAGGTCGCGGGCGGGTCTGGCTGGAGTGCGCTTGATGCTTATGCCACCCCCGCACCCTTGCCCGGCGGCGCGCGCCCGATTGCGGGCGTTGTGCAAGCACCTGCCCTGCTGTCCCGGCGTCTGTCGCAGATCGGGATCATCGACCGCGCCGATGGCGCGCGCTTGCAGCCCTTGTTGCAGCCCGGTCAGCGCCTTGTCAGTCGCGAAGGTGATCTGTGGCGTTGGGATGGCTATGCTGTCGCCGCCGCCGATGCTGTGTCATCCGCTGCGCGCAGGCTTGAGCAGGTCAACCGCCTGACCGAATTGCGCGCCGAGGCGGTCGAGGCCGCCGCCCGCGCCGCAGGCACCCGTTCCGCCCATGAGATGCTGGCCGCCCGCCTTGCCGAATTGACCGAAGCGGATCGTGCCGCACGCGCGGCACGGCGCGAGGCAGATACGCGGCTGGCCGATACCTCGCGTATGCTCTCCAAGGCCGAGGCCGAGCGCAGCGTGCTGGAAGGCAAGTTGGAAACCCTGCAATCGGCCGCCGCGCGCCATGCCGACGAGGCGCAAGAGGCCCAACTTGAGCTTTCCCGTGCCGAAGGCGCCCGCGCCGAGCTGGAGGATCTCGATGCCGCAAAGGCCCGGCTCGACGATATCCGCACCACGGTCGAGGCCTCGCGCATGACCATGCTTGCGCGCCGTACCGCGCATGACGAGGTCAAGCGCGACGGTGAGCGCCGCACGACGCGGATCGCCAAGATCGGTGACGAGGTCGGCGGCTGGCACAAGCGCCTCGAGAGTGCCGCCGGTCGTCTGGCAGAGCTTGAGGCGCGCAAGCTGGAGACCGACACGAAACTGACCGCTGCGCGCGCAAAACCCGATGAATTGACAGCTGCCCGCGCCGGTCTTGCCGAAAAGATCACCACCGCCGAGGTCCGCAAGGCAGCCGCTGCCGATGCGCTGTCGACCGCCGAGGGCGCCCTGCGCACGGGCATCGGGGCCGAACGTGATGCCGAGCGCGCGGCATCCGATGCGCGCGAGGGCCGCGCCGCTGCCGAGGCGCGGCGTGACGCCGCCCAAGAAAGCGTTGCAGCGGCCACGCAACGCATCGCCGAAGAAATGGAAACCACGCCCGCCGCCTTGCGCGAAAGCCTTGGCGATCTGCCCGACCCCTTGCCACCCTCGGATCACACCGAGGCCGAGGTGCAACGCCTGCGCCGTCAGCGCGACGCGCTGGGTGCGGTCAACCTGCGTGCTGAGGAAGATGCGCGCGAGGTGCAGGCCGAGCATGATACGCTGGCCGCCGAAAAGACCGATCTGGAGCAGGCCATCGCCAAGCTGCGCACCGGCATTTCCAGCCTGAACCGCGAGGGGCGCGAGCGTCTGCTCAAGGCATTCGACGAGGTGAACGCCAATTTCGCCAAGCTCTTCACCCATCTTTTCGGTGGTGGCGAGGCGCGGCTGGTCTTGGTTGAAAGTGACGATCCGCTGGAAGCGGGGCTCGAGATCTTGTGCCAACCGCCGGGCAAGAAGCTGTCGACGCTGTCGCTGTTGTCGGGTGGCGAGCAGACCTTGACCGCGCTTGCGCTCATCTTTGCCGTCTTTCTCGCCAATCCCGCGCCCATCTGCGTGCTGGACGAGGTCGACGCGCCGCTGGATGATGCGAATGTCACCCGGTTTTGCGACCTGCTGGACGAGATGACGCGCCAGACCGCGACGCGGTTTCTCGTCATCACCCACCACGCCGTTACCATGGCGCGGATGGACCGGCTGTTTGGCGTGACCATGGTGGAACAGGGCGTTTCGCAGCTGGTCTCGGTCGATCTGAAAAAGGCCGAGCAGATGGTGGCTTGAGCACGCTACCCACCCCTTGCTCCCCATGCCCACCTAACCTTGCCCCCGCCACGACGCTTCGTGGCGAAAGGAGGTGAGACCTTTGGGAAATCACCTACCGTAAGCCGACGGCATTTCCATTTTCTCACCCGAAAGTAAAGAAAAACGGCCCTAAAGCGCGTTCAACAGCGCGCGTGTGGGCCATGCATCGGCGGGCAGGCCGAGGCGTTGCTGCTCGGCGCGCACGGCCGCGCGGGTGCGTGCGCCCAGAATGCCCGTCGTGCCGCCGACATCATGGCCGCGCGCCTCGAGCTTGCGTTGCAGCGCCTGCATCTCTTCGCGTGAAAGGCCCGGCTCGGGGTTGCGCGCATCAAAGACCGGTGCGCCCTCCAGCCTCGTGGCGAAATAGGCGGCGGTCAGCACATAGGTGAAGCTTTGGTTCCATTCGAACAGCACGCTGAAATTCGGATACGCAAGGAAAGCCGGCCCAAATCGCCCCTCGGGCAAAATGACCGAGGCCTGCGCATTGGGCATGGGCAAGGTGCCGTTGCGCGCGCGCACGCCATCCGCCTGCCATGCAGTGACGGGCTTGGCGCTGTGGATGCCGGTCTCGAACCAGTCCAGCGTGGCGGGAATGGTGATCTCGACCAGCCAAGGCTCGCCCGCGCGCCAGCCCAGTGACGACAGGATATTGGCCCCCGACAAGAGCGCATCGGCCGGCGATCCTTGCAGATTGATCCGCCCGTCACCATCGCCATCGAGGGCATGGGTCACGATATCCTCGGGCAGCATCTGGACCATCCCGATCTCGCCCGCCCATGCGCCTTGGGTGTTCACGGGGTCGAATTCGCCGCGTGAAAACAGTTCCAGCGCGGCGAAGACCTCGGGGCGGAACAAGTCGGGGCGGCGGCAGTCATGGGCCAGCGTCACGAGGGAATCGAGCGTATTATAGTCACCCTGAAAAGCGCCGTAATCAGTCTCGAAGGCCCAAAACGACAGCAAGATGCCGCGGCTGACGCCGAAACGGCGCACGACCTCGTCGAAGGTGGCGCTGTGCCGTTCGGCGTTGCGGCGGCCATTATCGATGCGGTTCTGGCTGATCAAGCGGCGCGAAAACTCGGTGAAGGGCAGGGTAAAGACGCCTTGCCGCCTGTCCGCATCCAAGGTGCGCTGATCGAAACTGGCGTGACGAAAGAAACCATCGATCGTATCGCGATCATAGCCGCGCTGGGCCGCTTCGGCCCGCAGCTCTTGCACGAATTGGTTGAAGTTGCCGCCACATTGCTGGGCCCATGCGCCGCCCGCCGACAGCCCCAACGCAAAACAGCCCACCGTTACACCACGCAACATACCACACACCATTTCCTGCACTACACCACATGCGTAGCCTAACAGGGATGCGCCGCCCTGCAAGCATCGCGCGTGTCTTCAGGTGACTTGGTCGCGTTGGCGGCGCCGATAGGCCGCAAGCTTGGCACGGTTGCCGCAGCGCGTCATCGCGCACCAGCGCCGCCCCGGCCCGCGCCCATGATCTATGAACAAATGCGTGCAGCGCGCGCATTCGCGCAGCCGCGCCAGATCATCGGCGCGCAGCAGATCGAACAGCGCCAAGGCGAGGCGGTCATGGATACCCCCCAGCGGACCGGCGCTGACCCCAAGCTGCCCCGGCGTGAACACAAGCTGGGCATCTTGCACCGCCGCCTTGATCGTCGTCTCAAGCATCAAGGCTTCTTCGCGGTCAGGCATGCGGGATGCGGCGATAGCGGAAAAAACCGCATAGGCCGCCTCGCGCAGGGCCAGCAATGACTGCATCTGCGCGGGCCCCGGCACGGGATGATCGGCGTTGGCCAGACCGGCATCGATCAGCATCCGGTGCAGATCCGCCGGGTCGGCAAAGCTATTCTCGCGCCGTTGCTTGCCGTCATCGCGCACGGTGTTGAGGAAATGCAGGATCGGCTGACCCGCGTGGGTCGTACTCATCGCGGAACCTATTCGAATTGGGGCGTCGTTTGGCCTTATGCGCGAGCAGCATGGGGCTTTGGCGCACCCGCGTCCAGAGGGGGATGTGGCCGATGCGTGACGTTTGCAGCTGCAGCATATTCAAATCATTGACTAAATTTCGCCGAGCGCCACTTTATCCACAAGACGCAATCCCGAAGGACACGGCGATGTCGAGCTTCCTACCACAATCGGTTCGTGACGAGTTAGCAGCAGCGCAAAAATCAGCCCGCCGCCGCCGCGCCACGCGGGTGGTGCATATCGGTGACGAAGCCTATCCGATTCTCGAGATGACCGAGGATGGGTTTTCGGTCGATGCCGCCGATGCGCCACGATTGCGGGGGTTGATCGATATCTATGACGGGGCGCGTCATCTGTATCAGGCGCTGATCGTCGCTTCGGAACAGCAGGGCGATCTGATGCGCTACGAGTTCAAGCGGAACACGGCCGCGACCACCACCGCTCCGGTCGATTTCGAGACGCTCGACAATCGGCCCGTGGCGCTTTTGACGCAGCGCTGATAGGCTTTTGCCATGTGGTCTGGGGTGATGTGCCCAAGGCCGGATCGGTAGGGCCGCGATGATCACCATCATCCCAGAAACCTTTCCTTTGGCCGAGGTTTTCACCATCGCGCGCGGATCGCGCAGCGCGGCGGCGGTGCTTTCGGTTCGGATCACGCGGCATGGCCATGCCGGGCGCGGCGAATGCGTGCCTTATGCGCGCTATGGTGAAACCCAAGACAGCGTTGCCGCGCAGATCGCATCCCTGCCCGACGCGGTGACGCGCGGCCAGCTTCAGTCCTTGCTGCCGCCCGGTGCGGCGCGCAACGCGGTCGATTGCGCCTTGTGGGATCTGGCGGCCAAGCAGGCGGGCCGCCGCGTCTGGGAATTGGTGGGGTTGTCGGAACCCGGCCCCTTGATCACCGCCTTTACGCTTTCGCTCGATACGCCCGCCAAGATGCGCGCGGCGGCCGCGAAACAGGCCCATCGCCCGCTGCTCAAGATCAAGCTGGGCACCCCCGATGACATGCCACGGCTCGAGGCGGTGCGCGCCGGTGCCCCCAAAGCTCGGATCATCGTGGATGCGAATGAGGGGTGGACGGCCGCGGTCTATGCCGATCTGGCCCCCCATCTTTTGCGCCTTGGGGTCGAGATGGTGGAGCAACCCCTGCCTGCGGGGGATGACGGCATGCTGTCCGAGATCGCGCGCCCCCTGCCCGTGTGCGCCGATGAAAGCTGCCATGACTGCGAAAGTCTGCCCATGCTCAAGGGCAAGTACGATATGGTCAACATCAAGCTCGACAAGACCGGCGGCTTGACCGAGGCTTTGGCGCTGCGCGAAGCGGCGCGCGCCATGGGGTTCGGTGTGATGGTCGGCTGCATGGTCGGATCGTCGCTGGCCATGGCCCCTGCGGTGCTTGTCGCGCAAGGCGCATCTATCGTGGATCTTGACGGGCCGCTTCTGCTGGCAGAAGACCGGATGACACCTTTGGAATACGACGCCGCCGGGGTGCATCCACCGCGGCCAGAACTTTGGGGATGATACCGCGATGACGCGCACCGTTTATGTGAATGGCGAATACTTGGCCGAAGATCAGGCCAAGGTGTCGATCTTCGACCGTGGCTTCCTTTTTGCCGATGGCGTCTACGAGGTGACCAGCGTGCTGGGCGGCAAGCTGATCGATTTCGCGGGCCACGCCAAGCGGCTGCAACGCTCGCTTGACGAGTTGGCGATGGCCAACCCGGTGACCGAGGAAGACTTGCTCGAGATTCACCGCGAATTGGTGCGGTTGAACGGGATCGATGATGGCTTGATCTACCTGCAGATCACCCGCGGCGCCGCAGATCGCGATTTTGCCTATCCCAAGGATGCCACGCCCACCATCGTGCTGTTCACCCAAACAAAGCCGGGTCTGGCCGACAGCCCCTTGGCCAAGACGGGGATGAAGGTGATTTCCATCGAGGATCAACGTTGGGGCCGTCGCGACATCAAGACGGTGCAGCTATTGTATCCCTCGATGGGCAAGATGATGGCCAAGGCGGCGGGTGCCGATGATGCGTGGATGGTCGAAGATGGCCATGTGACCGAGGGCACATCGAACAACGCCTATATCGTCAAGGGCAACACCATCGTCACCCGGCACCTCGGCAACGAGATCTTACACGGAATCACACGGGCCGCCGTGCTGCGTTTCGCGCGCGAGGCGCAGATGGTGGTCGAGGAGCGCCCCTTTACCGTCGATGAGGCCAAGGCGGCGGACGAGGCCTTCATCACCTCGGCCTCGGCCTTTGTGATGCCGGTGGTGGAGATGGATGGGAAAGCGATCGGCTCGGGCAAGCCGGGCCATGTGACGGCCCGGCTGCGCGAGATCTATCTGGACGAGATGCGCAAGGCGGCGGTCTGACCCGCCGCCCCGCAAAGGCTTGCATCACACCTCGACAGTGCGGACCGTCCAGCCATCGAGCGTCGTCACCCCGGCAAGGAAGGCCACGGCCTCTCCGTTGACCTGTACCGCGACCCCGGCGGGGTCTGCGGAGACCAGTCGTGTGACCTCGTAATTGGGAAGCCCGGTCGCCGGATCGAGGAATTCCGTGCGCAAAATGGTGAGGGTCAGGCTGTCGCCCTGCGATGGATCGAAATCGGTGATCTGCGCCGGACGATCCTGCGAACCCTTGAAGGTTTCGATGTTGAACTGATCGGCCCCAGTGCCGCCTGCCAAAATGCCGTCGCGATCCGCGATTAGCGTGTCGTCCCCCGCTCCACCGTCCAAGGTCGCGCTCATCACCGGGAAACGGAACAGATTGGTCGCGTCGAGCAGGTCATTGCCATCGCCGCCAGAAAGCAGGTCACTCAGGCCATCACTGATCAGCGTGTCATTGCCCGCCTGACCGGAGAGCGCATCAACGCCGGCCGTGTCGCGCAAAAGGTCATCGCCATTGCCGCCCAGCAAGATGTCGTCGCCCGCCCCGCCGTCGAGAGTGTCGTTGCCGTCATTGCCGGTCAGATTGTCATTGCCGCCCAGCCCATCGATGGAGTCGGCACCATCGGTTCCGATCAGGAAATCGGCATTCTCGGTCCCGGTGATCGCGCTTGCGCTAGGCGGTGTCACGGGGGGGGTGACAGGCGGTTCCACAGGTGGTGCCACCGTCGGTGTCGCGCCTGCGGGGATGCTCAGGATGCTGGCCGCCAGCGCATCCGAGACCGTATTGCCTTGCAGCAAGATCGCGGTCACGCCGTTGACGACCACTTCGACATCGGTGCCATTGGCCGCGTTCTGGAGCAGGATCGTGGGCGGCGTGGACGGTGTAATCCCCTCGAAGGTGGTGTCGACGATCAGCCGGTCCACGGCAGGGTCGAAATCGGTCACCACGGCAGGCGATGTTGGCGCGCCATAGGCGGTGGAGATGATGATCTCGTCCGCGCCGTCGCCACCGGTGATGGTGGAGTTGAGGTCGCCATTCACGGTATCCTGCCCCAATCCGCCATCGAGCACCGATCCCGGGCTTGCCGGCGAACCGAGATTGACGCCGGTGATCAGGTCATTGCCCGGTCCGCCCTGCAACGTGTCGGCGATACCGTCCGAGCTGAGGCGGTCATCGCCTTGGCCGCCATCGAACAGGTTTGCACCATCAGCTGGCACGGTTTCGATCAGCGTATCGTTGCCATCGCCGCCGATTAGCTGATCATTGCCTTCGCGACCGTCAAGCAGGTCGTTGCCGTCTTGGCCGACGATCGTGTCATTGCCGAGGCCACCCCCCAGCGTGTCGTTGCCCGGGCCACCGGCGACGATGTCATTGCCGCCTGCCCCGTTCAGCTGATCGTCGCCGCCAAGACCGCTGATATCGTCGTTACCATCGCTTCCGATCAGCGTGTCACCGCCGGGGGTTCCGACGATCGTCGTGAACGGGGGCGTCACGGGTGGCGTGACGGGGGGCGTGAGCGGGGGTGTCACTGCCGTGGTTGCGGGTGGCACCGTGTTGACCGCGGCGGTCAGCGCGTCCGAGATGGTCGTGCCTTGCAGTACAACCATGGTTTCGCCGTTCACTACCAGTTCGACATCGGTGCCGTTGGCGGCGGTTTGGAACAGCAGGCTGGGGGCGGTCGGTGTTTGCCCCGCGACCGTTGTGTCGATGGTCAAGCGATCCACCGCCGGATCGAAATCGGTGACCACAGCGGGTGCCGCCGCCGAGCCGAAGGCGCTTGCGATGGTGATCGCATCGGCCCCATCGCCCCCGGTGATGGTGGCATTGAGATCGCCGATGATCGTGTCATCGCCGACGCCCCCATCCAGCACCGAACCGACGATCTCGCTGTTGATCGTGGTGCGCGCGATCAGCAGATCATTACCGCTGAAACCAAGCAGGGTATCGGCGATCCCGTCGGTTTCCAGCGTGTCGTTGCCCGCACCGCCCACCAGCTTGTCGACACCGGTGAAATCGACCATCAGATCGTCGCCCGCGCCGCCGAACAGGCTGTCTTGGCCGAAACCGCCCACAAGGGTATCGTTGCCCAAACCGCCATCGAGGCTGTCATCGCCGTTGCCGCCCTGTAGCCGGTCGGCCTGTTCACCGCCCAAAAGCGTGTCATCGCCCGCGCCGCCATCGAGGAAATCCTCGCCCGTGCCGCCATCCAAGATGTCATCGCCCGCCTCACCGCGCAGCTGGTCGTTCTCTTCCTGACCGAAAAGCAGGTCGTCGCCGTCGCCACCGCGCAAGGTGTCGTTGCCCGTGCCGCCGCTCAGCGTGTCGTCACCTGCATCGCCAAGCATACGATCCGCGCCGCCCGCCCCGTTGAGCAGGTCATCGCCCGCTTGGCCGCCCAGCGTGTCATCGCCGATGCCCCCGAAGATGCTGTCATCACCGAAACCACCGTCGATTTCGTCATTCCCGCCGAAACCGCGCAGCACATCGGCGCCGGTGCCGCCGGACAGGGTGTCGTCGCCACGCCCGCTGATCAAGGTATCGTCACCCGGACCGCCGAAGGCATTGACCGTGGCGTTGCCGCTGATGAGCCGGTCATCGCCCAAGCCCAGAAAGGCGGAGAGCGAGCCATTGGTCATCCGAACCAGATCATCGCCATTACCG
This sequence comes from Roseicyclus sp., assembly GCF_965662675.1. Classification (GTDB taxonomy): domain Bacteria; phylum Pseudomonadota; class Alphaproteobacteria; order Rhodobacterales; family Rhodobacteraceae; genus Roseicyclus. Next base: position 67,118 of record NZ_CBFIIK010000001.1, read on the forward strand.
CCGAAGACCTCGGCCTCGCCGGTGCGGATGCGGATTTCGTCATCGCCCGGGCCGAGCAGCGCTTTGAGGTCCTGATTGCCGATCGTGGTGATGGTGTCGTCGCCGGACAAGGCATTGATCGTCGTCGGCGTGCTGTCGCGCAAAGAAAGCTGGTCGTCACCGGGTGTCAGGACACGGATGTTATTCGCCTGCGTCGCGTCGCCGTTGGCATCTGTCGCGCGATCATCCTGATCGTCATCGGAACCGTTGGAATCGAGCACCGTCGTCAGTGATAACCCAGCGATCACCAGCAATAGCCAACCGAACATCACAGCACCCTTCAACTCGTTAATCGATACAGCCCCGAAACGGGAAACGCATGGGCCGCCCCGCAAAGGCCGCTGCATGTGCGATGCGTGTTGGCATGCCATGTGGCGCATGGGACGATTCGTGAGAAAGGTTAACAGGCACAGTCCTTTTGTGAAAAGAGGCAAAAACTTGGTAAAATCATGGCAATATCGCCTAATTTCGGGTTTTCCCTCGGATTGTCGCCTTGGTGTCGACAATCGGGATCGGCGGATGCCGTTAACCGAAATCACCCTGTGCGAACCAGCCGCCTGAAATGCTTCCGCCATGGGCGTAGAACAGCCAGATCCGGGGGCCTTGCACGGTGGTGACACGCCAATAGTCGCGCACGCCCGACCGCCATTGCGGATCGTCCAGCCACCATTCCGGCGCGATCCGTTCGGGGCCATGCGCCACGCGAGTCTCGAAGATGCGGCCACGCCAGCGGAATTGAGGCGGCGGTTCGGGCATGTCCGGCGCCGTGACCGGCTCGGGGCGGAAGAGGGTCAGGGGGCGGGGGCGCTTGGCGGCGGGCCACTCACTGGCGGGCTGGCTATAGGCCGCGGCCTGCGTCGAAGATGTTTTCTCAGGGATATGGCTATCGGCGGGATGCTCGCGCGTGATTCGCTCCAGCCCGACCCGCGCCCCGATGCGCGCGACCAGATCGTCGAGCGCTTGGCCGGGTGCGCGGGCCGCCTGTGCCTTGAGTTGCGCTTCGGCGGCGACCGCCCAGCCGCCCTTATGTTCATGCGCGTGCAAGGGTTCGCTGACCGTCGCCACCAGACGCAGCACATCAAAGCCGAAGCCCGCTTCGACCCCGCCCAGCTTCAGTGCGAAAAGTGCGCGCAGGCTGTCGGGCCGGTCAGTGGGGCGGGCCAGCCCGATCTCGATGCGTTCGCTGCCGCCCTCGGCCCGGATCATCTCGAGCCGCAGCCTTCGCGCGCCGCGCCCCTTGGCGCGGAGCTTGTCGCAAAGCACAGGCAAAAGCCGGTCGAGACCGGCGAGGATGTCACCCTCGAGCCCGATGGGTTCGGGCAGGCTGAGCCTTGCGGCGAAATGCAAGGGCGCCCCGGCAGGTGAGATCGGTTCAGGTTCCACCCCCAGCGCCTGATCCAGACGGCGCACCACCTCTTGTCCGAAGCGCCGGGCCAGCCCCGCGCGCGGCATGCCCCACAGATCGCCGATGCGCCGCAGCCCCAGCCGGGCCAAACCCTCGGCGGTCGCGGGAGGCACGCGCAGCGCCGCGATGGGCAAAGTGGCCAGCGATTGCCGCAGCCCGCCGGGGGGAGAGATGCGCCCGATCCCCCCTTGGGCTGCGCTGCGCGGCTGCGGGGCGGGACCACCTTTGACCCAATGGCGCCTTTGCGCGCGTGAGCGGGTGGCGCGCGCTTCTTGGTCGATGGCGTCACCGTTGCGCGATGCCGTCGTGCCACCGCCACCGGCATAGCGTGCCAAGGCCCAGGCCGCGCCGGGGGTGTCGGCGATGCCCGCACAAAGGCTAAGGCCCAGATCGGCGCAGTCATGGTGGATCTGCTCGAACAGCGCGGCCTCGCCGCCGAAGAGATGCGCGCAGCCCGTCAGGTCGATCAAGAGCGCATCGGTTCCTTCCTCGGCGACCCAAGGGCTGAAGCGCCCCGCCCAACGGCGCAACGCCGCCAAAACCTGTGCCGCGCGATCGGGATCGGCGGGGCGGGTGACCAGATCGGGGCAGAGCGTCAGCGCCTCGGCAAGCGCCTGGCCGCGCGATAGGCCGCGCGCGCTTGCAGCAAGGTTCAGCGATGTGATCTGGCGCAGATTGCCCTGCATCTCGACCACTGCCAGCGGCGTCTCGGCAAGGGCGGGGGTGGCGCGCAACATATCCTCGGCGGCCAGCCGGGGAAACCATAGTGACAAGATCCGCCTATGGCTGGTGCGGCTTTGGTGCGGGGTGGCGGCCATGGCGCGGGCGATCCAGAATGTTCATGTTATGTTCCAGATTTAATCTGCATGGCGGGCGGAGTCGAGTCCGCCCCGATCAGCCCCTGTTCACAAAAACAGCGATACGTTGTTGCGCAGAATGATTTCCAGAACATACAGCGCCAAGATCACGATCAGCGGTGCCAGATCCAGCCCGCCCATCGCGGGCAAGCGGCGGCGGATCGGGGCGTAGACCGGTTCGACCAAGCGGTTCATGCCGTCCCAGATCTGTGCCACGATCGGTTGACGCAGGTTCAGCACCCCGAAATTGATCAACCAGCTCATGATGATGTGTACGAGGATGATCATGAAGGCCACATCGATCAAAAGCATGAGGATCTGAAAGAGCGAGGTCATGGGCGCGGTATCCTTGGCTGCTGTGCCCTTGCCAGATAGTCGGGCCGGGCGCGTGGCGCAAGCATGCTGCCTGTCGACAAGTGCGACGGCTCTTTGTTGAGGGGGCTCTGCCCCCGTCGCCAGAGGCGACGACTCAATGATTAGGGGGCTCTGCCCCCGCCGCGCCCTTTGGGCGCGCCTCCCCCGGGATATTTACGAAACGAAGAAGCGAGGGACGCTGTGCTGACGCGAGGGCGGGGTTGACGGCTGGCGCGCGCTGGGGTTTGGCGGGGGAATGTATCCTTATCTGCGCCTTGCCCGTATCATGATGTCCGAACGCGCCAAGCCGGGCTTGGGGTTGTTCGATACCCATGTCATGACGATGCGCTGCCTGCCCAATGATCTGGACGGGTTTCTCGAGATGAATAACGGGCGCATCTTGACGCTTTACGATCTCGGGCGGTTCGCGCTTTCGGTCAGGATCGGGCTTTGGGATGTGCTCAAGCGCGCGCGTTGGGGGCTGGTGGTGGCCGGGTCTTCGGTGCGCTACCGGTCGCGGATCACGGGGTTTCAGCGGTTCGAGTTGCGCACGCGGCTGTTGGGCTGGGACGCGCGGTTCTTCTATATCGAGCAAGGCATGTGGCGCGGCGAGAGCTGTTGCAACCATGCGCTGTTGCGCACCGGGATCACGCAGGCCGGGCGGCTTGCCCCGGTGGCCGATGTGGCACGCGCCATGGGCCATGACGGGGTGGCCCCCGCTTTGCCCGAGTGGGTGGTGGCTTGGGCCGAGGCGGACGCCACGCGCCCTTGGCCGCCGATGCAAGAAGGGCCATCAAGCCCGTAGACAAATCGGGGGGCAATGGCGGATGCTGCGACCATGAGCATTGCATCGCCTGATCTCGACAGCCTGTCCGCCCATTCAGCCCGCCGCCGTATTTGGGGATGGTGGGCGTTCGACTGGGCGAGCCAGCCCTATTTCACGCTGGGGCTGACCTTTGTTTTCGGCCCCTATTTCGCCGCCGTCGCGACCGAGGCCTTCATGGCCCAGGGTTTGGCCGAACAGGTGGCCGATGCCCGGGCGCAAAGCCTGTGGTCGCTGGGCCAGACCGTTTCGGGCGTGATCATCGCGCTCTGCGCACCGATCCTTGGGGCCTTCGCCGACAATACCGGGCGGCGCATGCCGTGGATCGTGCTGTTCTCTGCGTTCTATGTGCTGGGGGCCTTGGGGATGTGGGTGCTGTTGCCCGATGGCTCTTACCTGATGCTGGCGCTGTTGGCTTTCGGCATCGGGCTGATCGGAGCGGAGTTCACGACGATCTTCACCAATTCCATGCTACCAGAACTGGGCGATGACGGGGCCATCGGCAAGCTCTCGGGCAACGGGTTCGCCTGGGGCTATCTGGGTGGCGTTCTGGCCTTGTTCATCATGCTGATCTTTTTCGCCGAAGGGGAGAGCGGCAAGACCTTCGTGGGCCTTGATCCCGCGCTGGGGTTGGACCCCGCAATGCGCGAGGGGACGCGGTTCGTGGGGCCCTTCACGGCGATCTGGTATGTGGTCTTCATGATCCCTTTCTTCTTGTGGCTGCGCGAGGTGCCGCGACCGGCCACCCATGCGCGCTTCGGCGCGGCGCTGGAGGAGCTTTGGGGCACGGTCAAAAGCCTGCCCAAGCGCACCAGCCTGTTTGCCTATCTCGGGTCGTCGATGTTCTACCGCGATGCGCTGAACGCACTTTACGGGTTTGGGGGCACCTATGCAGTCTTGGTGCTGAATTGGTCGATCACCCAAGTGGGTGTGTTCGGCATCGTCGGCGCGATCACGGCGGCGCTGGCGACATGGATCGGGGGCAAGCTTGACGCAAGGCTGGGGCCGAAACCCGTGATCATCGGCAGCATCTTGGTGCTGATCGGGGTTTGCCTCGTGGTGGTGGGCATGACGCGAGAGAGCTTGTGGGGCCTTGCGCTGACCGAAGGCTCTGCCGTGCCTGATATTACCTTCTACATCTGTGGTGCGTTGATCGGGGGGGCTGGCGGCGTGCTGCAATCGGCCTCGCGCTCGATGATGTGTCGCCATGCCTTGGCGGGCCGCCCGACCGAGGCCTTTGGCCTATATGCGCTCTCAGGAAAGGCCACGGCGTTCTTGGGTCCGGCGTTGATCGGGATCACCACATGGGTGACCGAGAGCGCACGCCTGGGGATGGTGCCACTGATCGGGTTGTTCGTGCTTGGCCTGATCTTGATTATCTGGGTTCGTGCTGAGGGAGAGGTGCGCGGGTGAGACCGGTTTTGCAGGTGCGGGCCGGTTTGGCCCTGTTGAGTGTTCTCGCGGTGATGTCGTGCAGCCCGACTGCACAAGATGACCGCAGCTTTCCGCCGCTTGACGCCACCTTGTCGGGGCAGGAAGCACGGCTGCTCTTCGGCGCGGCGGCAATGCCCGATGGGGGCCAAAGCGAGGTGATCGGCAGCTATGCGCAGGGCTGTCTGGCAGGCGCCGAACGCCTGCCCGAGACGGGGCCGACATGGGCCGCGATGCGGCTGTCGCGCAATCGCAACTGGGGCCATCCCGAATTGATCGATTTCGTGGAGGATTTCTCGCGCCGGGTGGCTGAACAAACGCCGTGGCGGGGGGTCTATGTCGGCGATCTGACGCAGCCCCGTGGCGGGCCGATGCTGTCGGGCCATGTCAGCCACCAGTCGGGGCTGGATGCCGATATCTGGATGCTGCCGCCCACGCGCTTTGACTTATCGCCGGCTGAGCGTGAGAACCTGTCCTCGATCTCGACCCGCTCTGCCGGGGGCGCGCGGGTGGGCGAGAACTGGACGCGCACGCATATGGAGGTGATGCGGCTGGCCGCCACCGACCCGCGCGTGGCGCGGATCTTCGTCTTTACCGGGGCCAAGGTCTGGATGTGCGACAACGCCAGGGGCGACCGGGATTGGTTGCGCAAGATCCGGCCTGCCGTGGGACATCATTTCCATTTCCATGTGCGACTGAATTGCCCGTCCGGGTCGCGCGATTGCGTGCCGCAAGACGCCCCGCCCGAGGGTGATGGATGCGATGAGGCACGCGCCCGCGCCGAGGCGATACTGAACCCACCGCCGCCTGACCCGAATTACGTGCCGCCGCCGCCGCGCCCGCCAATGACGGTGGCCGATCTGCCCCGCCAATGCGCGGCGCTTTTGGCCGATCTTTAGCGGCCGGGTATTTCGCCGCGGCGGCCCGAGAGCGTCCAGCCATCGATGATGGCCAGCGCGTCTTCGGCGGTTTCGGCAAAGCGGAAGAGTTCCAGATCGGCGCGCGCGATGGTGCCCGCCTCGGCCAGCGCCTCCCAGTTGATCACGCGTTGCCAAAAGCTTTCGCCGAACAAGATCACGGGCACCTGCTCCATCCGGCCGGTCTGGATCAGCGTGATGCTTTCGAACAATTCGTCCAGCGTGCCGAAGCCGCCGGGAAAGACCGCGATCGCCTTGGCGCGCAGCAGGAAATGCATCTTGCGGATGCCGAAATAGTGGAAGTTGAAGCACAGATCGGGGGTAACATAGGCGTTGGGCACCTGTTCATGGGGCAGCACGATGTTGAGCCCGATGGAGCAACCGCCCGCTTCCGCCGCGCCGCGATTGCCTGCCTCCATCACGCCGGGGCCGCCGCCTGTGACAATGACATTCTCGGTGCAGTTGCTTGCGACCGAACGCTCGGTGATGGCGCGGGCGAAACGGCGCGCTTCTTCATAGTATTGGGCCATGGAATGGGCGGGGCCTGTGCCTTGCGCTTCGGGGCTGGGAATACGCGCGCCGCCGAACAGCACCACGGTCGAGCGGATGGCACGCGCGTCAAGTTCCAGCTGTGGTTTGAGCAATTCCAGGTGCAGCCGCACTGGCCGCAACTCGTCGCGCAACAGGAAATCGGGGTCGGCAAAGGCCAGCCTGTAGGCGGGCGATTTCGCCTGCGCGGTGTCGGGAGCATGGCGGGCGGATTCGAGATCCTGCTCGGCGTGGCGGAATGGTCCTGGCCGGGGGTCTTCGGTCATATCCTGTCCTCTTGCACTGGTCCTGTCCTGACCTAGCAAGGCCGCGCCGCGATTGCCAGCACAGGGCGCGCCCGTTATAGCCGCCAAAACCCGTTTATCCCGCAGGAGATCATGCCCATGTCCAACGCCGCGCTCGAAACCGCCATCGAAGCCGCCTGGGAGGCGCGCGACCAGATCACCCCAGCCACCAAGGGCGAGACCCGCGATGCGATCGAGGCGACGCTGAGCGCGCTTGACAGTGGTAGCTTGCGCGTGGCCGAGCGTCAGGCTGATGGCCATTGGCATGTGAACCAATGGGCGAAGAAGGCCGTTTTGTTGGGCTTCCGCCTCAAGGATATGGAGATGCAGCCCGGCAGCGCGCAGGGCGGCAGCTGGTGGGACAAGGTCGACAGCAAGTGGAAGGGCTGGGGCGAGGGCGAATGGAAAGCGGCGGGCTTCCGCGCTGTTCCGAACTGCGTCGTGCGCCGGTCCGCCTATATCGCGCCGGGCGTGGTGTTGATGCCGTCTTTCGTCAATCTCGGCGCTTATGTCGACAGCGGCACGATGGTCGACACTTGGGCGACAGTGGGCTCTTGCGCGCAGATCGGCAAGAACGTGCATCTGTCGGGCGGTGTGGGCATCGGCGGCGTGTTGGAGCCGATGCAGGCGGGCCCCACGATCATCGAAGATAATTGTTTCATTGGCGCACGCTCCGAGGTGGTCGAAGGTTGCATCGTGCGCGAGGGGTCGGTTCTGGGGATGGGCGTGTTCATCGGCCAGTCGACCAAGATCGTCGACCGCGAAACCGGTGAAGTCATGTATGGCGAAGTGCCTGCGGGGTCGGTCGTGGTGGCGGGTTCGATGCCGTCCAAGAACGGCGTGAACCTTTATTGCGCGGTGATCGTGAAGCGGGTGGACGAGCGGACTCGCTCCAAGACTTCGATCAACGAGCTGCTTCGGGATTGATCGCCGCGGCGGCGCGCCTTTGCGGTGCGCCGCTTCTAGCGCAACCGCTCCAAAAGCCGGAGTGAGGCAAAGCCATCCGGCACCATCCCGACCGACGCCTGAAAGCGGCGGACCGAGTCGGCGGTCTGCGGTCCGATGATCCCATCGACCGCGCCGCTGTGCAGGCCGCGCGCGACAAGGCGGCGTTGAAGCTCTTCGCGCTCGGCGCGGCTCAGGCCGCGTTCATCGCGCGGCCAAGCACCACGGAATGGTCCGGCCCCCGCGATCCGGTCGGCCAGATGCCCGATCCCGATCACATAGGCGTCCGCAGGGTTGTAGCGTTCGATGACATGAAAATTGTCGAAGATCATCAACGCCACGCCGCGATGCCCGGCAGGCAAGAGGATCGAGGCCTGCCCATGATCAGGCACTTGCCCGCCATCGGCCAGCCGCACCCCCTGACGCCGCCAAAAGCCCGCGCCGCGCTTGGTTCCTTCGCCTGTGAGGCCGTAGTCGAAACCTTGCGGCAGAACCACCTCCACCCCCCAAGGCTGGCCCGTGGTCCAACCATGATGGCGCAGGTAGTTGGCGGTCGAGGCCAGCGCATCGGTCGGATCATCCGACCAGATATCGCGCCGCCCATCGCCGTTGAAATCGACGGCATGGGCCAGATACGAGGTCGGCATGAATTGCGTGTGCCCCATCGCGCCCGCCCATGAGCCGGTCATCTGGCGGGGGGCCACATCGCCCGCCTGCAAGATACGCATCGCCGCGATCAACTCGGCCTCGAAGAAATCACGCCGGCGCCCTTCATGGGCCAGCGTCGCCATGGCGGTGATGATGTCGCTGTTGCCGCGCATCGCGCCATAGGCCGATTCGAGCCCCCAAACCGCCAGCACCACCTCGGCCTCGACGCCGTAGCGGCGTTCGATCCGGGCGAGCGTATCGGCATGGCGTGCCATTGCCGCGCGTCCATTGCTGACCCGCACATCCGATACCGCACCATCGAGATATTCCCACAAGGTGCGCGAAAACTCTGCCTGATTGCTGTCGCGGTTGATGACGCGTGGATTGACGACGACACCGGCAAAGGCGCGGTCGAAGGTTTCGGGCCGAATGCCTTGGGCCAAGGCGCGATTGCGGAAAGCAGCGCGCCATGCGGTGAAATCCGCCTGAAAGACGACAGCCTGCGGCTCGGGTACGGCTGTTCCGGGCGCGATCCGCAGCATGGGCCGCAAGGAGCGGCTGACCGCCAAGGGCGTGCCTTGGCTAGAGGCGGTCACAACTGTCAGACCGGCTGTCGGGCGCAATTCGGGCCGCTGCGATTGAAGCGGCGGCAAGGCAAACGCGGGCATAGCCAGCGTGATGGTCGCGATGCATGCGGCGATCAGGTCTTTGCGCATCAGATGGCTCGGTGTTTTGATTGTTTCTGCCCTGGCGACAATATAGCCGATCGTGGCGCATCTGTGCAGGGTGCTTGCGCGCGATTTCTCTGCACCGCGCCGCGCCCTTCCACTGCTCTTGGCCGGATTTCGCCCGTCAGCCCCGTCGCGATGGCGCTTTTTTGCGCAGGCTTCCGCGTTTCTTGGCCATTTGTCCGGCCTTGCGCTGCGGGCTGCCACGGTATTTGCCGCCACCTCGACCCCGGCGGACCGGGCTTTGGCGTCCCTCGATTTCCAGCAGTTCCAGCAACAAACCGCCCGTGACGGGCACAGCCTCGGCCAGTTTGACCTTCACCCGGTCCCCGATGCCGATGGTTAGCCCCGACTCGGCCCCCATCAGGGTTTGGCTATCGGCGTCATGGTGGAAATATTCCTGCCCCAGTGCGCGCATCGGCAAAAGCCCATCGGCGCCCGTCTCGTCGAGCTTCACGAAAGCACCGAAGCGCGCGATGCCGGAAATCCGTCCAGTGAAGGTGCTGCCCACGCGGTCCGACAGATAGGCGGCCAGATAGCGGTCATTGGTGTCGCGCTCGGCCGCCATCGAGCGGCGCTCGGTGTCCGAGATATGCTTGGCGGTGTCCTCCAGCGCCTCGGCCTCTTCGAGCAGCAAGCCGTCTTTGCCCCAGCCATGTGCGGTGATCAGCGCGCGATGCACGACCAGATCGGCATAGCGCCGGATGGGCGAGGTGAAATGGGCATAGGCCCGCAGCGCCAGACCGAAATGGCCGAAATTCTGTGGGAAATAATAGGCCTGCTGCATGGCGCGCAGGGTGGTGATGTTGATCAGCTCCGCGAAATCGCCGCCTTGGGCCTGTTCCAGCAACCGGTTGAGCTGGCGGGTTTGTAGCACCTGCCCCTTGGCCAGTGAAAAGCCGCTCGCCTCGGCGGTTTCGCGCAAGGATTCCAGCTTTTCGGGGCTGGGTTCCTCATGCACACGGAACAAGAGCGGCTGACGGCGGGCCAGCAGCTCCTCGGCGGCGGCGACATTGGCCAGCACCATGAATTCCTCGATCAGCTTATGGGCGTCGAGCCTGTCTTTGAAGCCGACCGACACCACCTCGCCCGCGTCGTTGAGAGAAATCTTGCGCTCGGGCAGATCAAGTTCGAGCGGTTGACGATGCGCGCGCGCCTTTTTCAGCGCGCCATACGCCGCGAAGAGCGGGCGCAGCACGGGATCGAGCAAGGGGGCGGTCTCGTCATCGGGTGACCCGTCGATGGCCGCTTGCACGGCCTCATAGGCCAGCGAGGCCCGCGAACGCATCAAACCGCGCACAAAGCGGTGGCCGATCTTGTTGCCTTCGGCGTCGATCACCATGCGCACGGCCATACAGGCGCGCGGCACATGGGCGTGCAGCGAACACAGATCGCCCGAGAGCGTATCGGGCAGCATCGGCACCACGCGGTCGGGGAAATAGGTCGAGTTGCCGCGTTTCTTCGCCTCGTGATCCAGCGCCGATCCGGGACGGACGTAATGGGCGACATCGGCGATGGCGACCCAGATCACATGTCCGCCGGGGTTTTTGGGGTCGTCATCGGGATGCGCCAGCACCGCATCGTCGCGGTCGCGCGCATCGGCGGGGTCGATGGTGACAAGGTCCAGATCGCGCAGATCCTCGCGCCCCTTCAGGCCCGCAGGCTTTGCCGCGTCAGCCTCGGCCATGGCGGCATCGGGAAAGGCGTCGGGTATGCCATGTTCGGCGATGGCGATCAGGCTGACGGCGCGCGGCGCACCCGGATCGCCCAGCCGGGTGACGATGCGCGCGCGGGGGCTGCCCATGCGGGCCTTGGGGCCGATCTGTTCAGCCTCGACCAACTCGCCGTCGCGCGCGCCATGGGTTTCACCCGGCCGCACCAGCCAATCACGATCCGAGCCCTTGGCGATCGGCACAATGCGTCCGCCTTCGGCGTTGGCGCGGAACACGCCCAAGACGCGCGCGGGGTTGGTGCCGATCTTGCGGATCAGCCGCGCGATATAGTGATGCTCTTCGCCCGCGACCTCTTGCAGGCGGGCCAGCACGCGGTCGCCAGCCCCAAGGCCGGGGTCTGTGGCGCGCGCCGAAAACAAAATCCGCGGCATCGGCCCCTCGCCTGCCCATTCCAAGGGGCGTGCGAACAAATCGCCCTGCGCGTCGGGGGCCAAGATCTGCAACACCGCCACAGGCGGCAGGCGGTCAGCGTCAAGATAGGTTTTGCGCCGCTTTTCCAGATGCCCCTCTGCTGCAAGCTCTTTGAGCATGTGCTTGAGGTCGATCCGCTTTGCCCCCTTCACTCCAAAAGCTTGCGCGATGTCGCGCTTGGAGGTCGCGTGGGGATTTTCGGAAATCCACGCAAGGATCTGTTCTTTGGTCGGAAGCTGGGACATGGCGCTGGCCTATCACGCGCGCGATTGGGCGTCATGCGCGAAATCGGCTTGCGATTGCATGTTGGGCGCGCATCCCATATCTCGTTGCGCAACGGAAAGACCCGGAGCGATGTGCTTATGAACTGGATCACCAATTACGTCCGCCCCCGGATCAACTCGATCTTCTCGCGGCGCGAGATGCCCGAGAATCTGTGGTCCAAATGCGATGAATGCGGCACCATGCTGTTTCACCGCGAATTATCCGAGGCGCTGAATGTCTGCACCAATTGCGGGCATCACATGGCGATCACGCCGCGCGCGCGGTTCGAGGCGCTGTTCGACAACGGCATCTTCACCGAAGTTGCGGTGCCCAAGCCCATCGACGACCCGCTGAAATTCCGCGACCAGAAGAAATACCCCGACCGCCTGAAAGCGGCGCAGAAATCCACCGGCGAGGCCGAGGCGATGCTGGTCGCCGAAGGTGAGATCGGGCGCACCCCCATCGTGGCGGCGGCGCAGGATTTCAGCTTCATGGGCGGGTCCATGGGGATGTATGTGGGCAATGCCATCGTCGCGGGCTGCGCGCGGGCGGTGAAACTCAAGCGGCCCTTCGTGCTGTTCTCGGCGGCGGGCGGCGCGCGGATGCAGGAAGGTATCTTGTCGCTGATGCAGATGCCGCGCTCGACCGTGGCGATCCAGATGCTACGCGAGGCGGGCTTGCCCTATATCGTGGTCTTGACCCATCCGACCACCGGGGGGGTCACGGCCTCCTACGCGATGTTGGGCGATGTCCAGATCGCTGAACCCAATGCGCTGATCTGTTTCGCGGGGCCGCGCGTTATCGAGCAGACCATCCGCGAGAAATTGCCCGAGGGCTTTCAACGCGCCGAATACCTGCTTGATCACGGGATGCTCGACCGGGTGACGCCGCGCGGCAAGATGCGGGATGAGTTGATCGGGATTATCCGCATGTTGACCGGAATGCCGCCTGCTGTGGTCGCCGATCTGCCCAGCCCCGACACCTCTGATGAGGCGGCGATCACATCGTGAGCACACAGCGCTCCGACATCTTGCTTGAGCGCATGATGTCCTTTCATCCCAAGATCATCGATCTGACGCTGGATCGGATGTGGCGCATCTTGGCTGCGCTCGACCACCCCGAGCGGCGTTTGCCGCCTGTCATCCATATCGCGGGGACAAATGGCAAGGGATCGACGTTGGCCATGATCCGCGCGGGCCTCGAGGGGGCCGGGCATGTCACCCATGCCTATACCAGCCCGCATCTGGCGCGGTTTCACGAACGTATCCGGCTGGCAGGTCAGTTGATCGACGAGGATGTCCTTTCCGACACGCTCGACCGCTGCCTTGCGGCCAATGGCACGGATGCGATCACCTATTTCGAGATCACGACCGCCGCTGGCCTTTTGGCCTTTGCCGAAACACCGGCTGATTACACGCTGCTTGAGGTCGGTTTGGGTGGGCGGCTTGACGCCACCAATGTGATCGGTGATCCCGCCCTCTGCGTGATCACCCCGGTCGATATGGATCACCAGCAATTCTTGGGCGACACGCTGGGCCGGATCGCGGGCGAAAAGGCGGGGATCATCAAGCGCCGTGTGCCCGTCATCGTGGGCCGCCAGCAAGACGAAGCCTTGGAAGTGATCGAGGCGCAGGCCGCGCGCCTGTCCGCCCCAGTTTTTGCCTATGGTCAGCATTGGCATGTCTGGGCCGAAGCCGGGCGACTGGTGTTCCAAGACGAAAACGGCCTGCTCGATCTGCCCATGCCGGCGCTTCTTGGGGCCCATCAGGTCGAGAATGCGGGTATGGCGATTGCAGCACTGCGCGTGCTTGGTAAAGGCGAGGCGGCTTGCGAGGCCGCGATGACGCAGGCCGTGTGGCCCGCCCGGATGCAGCGTTTGCGCCGTGGGCCGCTGTTCGATATCGCGCCGCAGGCCGAGCTTTGGCTTGATGGAGGCCACAACCCGCATGCTGCGCGCGCCATCGCGACGCTTTTGGCGGGTATGCCCAAGCGGCCCACGCATCTGATTTGTGGGATGCTCAACACCAAGGATGTGACGGGCTACATGATGCCCTTGGCGGCGGTGGCCCAAAGCCTTCATGCCGTGTCGATCCCCGGTCAAATGGCGACGCTGTCGGCCAGCGAAACGGCCGATGCCGCCACGCGCGGGGGGCTGTCGGCAGTGCAGGCCGATAGCGTCGCCGCCGCGTTGCGCGCCATCGTGACACAAGACCCAATGGCGCGGATCTTGATCTGTGGTTCGCTTTACCTTGCCGGTGAGATACTCAAGGAAAACGGCTAGGCACGCACGGCCCTTGACCTGCGGCGCCAAGGGGCCACACTCGGGACCATGTTGATTGCCCGTAACATCAGTTTTTGCCTTGCCGCCATGCTGGTCGCGCTGCCCGCGCAGGCCGCGCGGTTGCAGTTTTGCTGGATCGGCGCGACTGGCTACACGATGGAGGGCATCATCGGCTTTCCCGAGAGCTTGCTCGATACCGGCATCATCACCGAGAAACAGGTGACCGAGTTCCGCATCCAAGGCTATCATGAGGGCGTGCCCATCGGGTTCTGGTCGCTGTCGATGCTGACGCCCGAAACATCGTGGACGCTACGCTTCGATACCGACAGCTTGGCATTTCCCATGGGCGGATCGCGCGAGCAGCAGACATATCAAGAATGGAACGCCAATGGCGAAGTGAATGATTGCGGTGCCAGCGGCGGGTTTGGTTTCAACGGCGGCAACTGGGCGCAAGATATCTGTATCGACAACACATGGATTTCCGACAGCTCAATCGATCCCTTCACCCCCTTGCCTGCCTTTGGCATGGATGTGCGGCTAAGCTGCGATCCGCTGGTGCCGATCAGCTGAGCGCGTCGCGCCCCGCGCCCCAGTCAGCGCCCTGCATCTCGCGCAGGCGGCTGGCCGTGCGCTCGAACTCGAAACTGCCTGCCCCTTCGAGGTAAAGCCTTTCGGGAATATCCTCGGCCGAGGCGATCAGGCGCACTTGCCCCTCATAGAGCGCGTCGATCAGGGTGACAAAGCGCTTGGCCTCGTTGAACTTGCTGGCGTCCAGTCGCGGGATGCCCTCCAGCACCAGCAATTTCACCGCCCCCACCAGCGCAAGGTAATCGGCGGGCCCCAAGGGCTGGCCGCACAGATCCCAGAACGACGCCCGCGCCATCCCTGCCCAATAGCGTGGCAGTTTGACCTCGCGGCCCTTGATCTCGAGGCAAAGCATCTCTTGCCGCCCGCCGGTCAGATCGCGCCAGACCGCGTCGATGGCGCGGGTCGCTTCGGCACCAAGCGGCGCGAAATAGACCTGCGTTCCGGCTAGCCGATCTTGGCGGTAATCAGTCATGGAGTCGAGTTGATCGACCTCCAGCCGGTCCTCGATGAGTTTGATGAAGGGCAGAAACAACTGGCGATTCAACCCATTCTTGTAAAGCTCGGACGGGTGGCGGTTCGAGGTGGTGACGATGATCACACCCGCCGCAAAGAGTTTCTCGAACAGCCGCCCCACGATCATCGCGTCGGTGATGTCGGTGATCTGCATCTCGTCGAAACACAACAACCGCAGATCGCGGGCAATTTCCGCGGCCACGGGTTTGATCGCGTCCTCGACCCCGGTCTTGCGCGCCTCATGGAGCGCCGATTGCACCTCTTGCATGAAGGCGTGGAAATGGACGCGGCGTTTTTGGGTGGTGGGGGCGTGCTGAAAGAACAGGTCCATCAGCATCGACTTGCCGCGCCCGACCCCGCCCCAGAGGTAGATACCTTGCTTGCCGGTGGGTTCGGGTTGCTTGAAGAAGCGCGCCAAGAGCGATGCGCGCGGCTTCGGGTTCACCTCAAGCGTTTCGCGCAAGCTTTCCAGCCGCATCAGTGCCGCGCGCTGGGCCGGGTCGGGGCGAAGCAGCCCTTCGGCCACGCGGGTGTCGTAGATTGCTTGGAGATGCTGTCCCATATTCGCCTGACTACATCGAAATTCCCGCAGGGTTAAGCGGGTCTTGCAGGGCCGCGTTGGGCGTGATTGGGTCGCACCGAGCTGAGGGGAAACGTGCCATGACCCGCCAAGACAATATGTTCACGCCGGTGCTGATCGGTTCGTGCATCATCATCATGATCTGCTTCGCCGTCCGGGCGAGTTTCGGGGTGTTTCAGATCCCCATCGCCGAGGAATTCGGCTGGCTGCGGGCCGAGTTTTCGCTGGCTATCGCGATCCAGAACCTTGCTTGGGGCATCGGCCAGCCGATCTTCGGCGCCATCGCGGAACGGTTCGGGGATCGTAAGGCGATCTTTCTGGGCGTGATCCTTTATGCCGCCGGGCTGGTGTTTTCGGCCTATGCGATCACGCCGGGCCAGCATCATCTGCTTGAAATCCTTGTGGGGTTCGGCATCGCGGGCACGGGGTTCGGCGTGATCTTGGCCATCGTGGGGCGCGCGGCATCCGACAAGAATCGTTCGGTTGCACTTGGCATCGCAACGGCGGCAGGATCGGCGGGGCAGGTGTTCGGCGCCCCCTTGGCCGAGGCGCTGTTGTCGGTTTTTGCGTGGCAAAGCGTGTTCTTGATCTTTGCCGGTATGATCATGGCGACGCTTTTTGCCCTGCCGATGCTGCGCGCGCCGATCCGCACCGCCAAGGCCGAGATCGAGGAAAGCATGGGCCAGATCGTGGGCCGTGCAATCCGCGATCCGTCCTTTGCGCTGATCTTCATCGGCTTTTTCTCCTGCGGCTATCAGCTTGGCTTCATCACCGCACATTTCCCGGCCTTCGTGACCGAGTTATGCGGCCCCATCGCGCCCGGATCGCTCTTGCATGGCATGGGGATCACGACGACTTCGGCGCTGGGGGCGGTCGCGATCTCCCTTATCGGGCTTGCCAATATCGTGGGCACGATCACCGCCGGCTGGCTTGGGAACCATTTCCCCAAGCGCTATCTTCTGGCGTTGATCTACACGGGCCGCACGATTGCTGCGGGGCTGTTCATCATCCTGCCGATCACGCCCGAGACAGTCATCGCCTTTTCCATCGTGATGGGCGCGCTGTGGCTGGCGACCGTGCCGCTGACAAGCGGTCTGGTCGGCCAGATCTACGGGTTGCGCTACATGGGCACACTTTACGGGCTGGTGTTCTTTTCGCACCAGCTGGGCAGCTTCATCGGCGTTTGGCTGGGGGGCGCGCTATACGACATCTACGGGGACTACACCGCCGTGTGGTGGATCGGTGTCGCCGTCGGCGCGCTATCGGCCATCGTGCATCTGCCGATCAAGGAAACGCCGCTGAAGGATCGTATGCAAGCCGCGGCCGCCTAAGGGCGACCGCCGCGTTTACGCTCAGCCCTTGAGACGGCGGTTGCGCGACGCGATCAGCTTCAGCCGCAGCGCGTTGAGCTGGATAAAGCCCTGCGCGTCTTTCTGATCATAGGCGCCTGCGTCTTCTTCAAAGGTCACATGGGCCTCGGAATACAGGCTGCGGTCCGACCAACGCGCGACGGTGCGCGCCGAACCTTTGTAAAGCTTGACCCGCACCGTGCCCGAGACATGCTCTTGGGACGTGTCGATCAGGGCTTGCAGCATCTCGCGCTCGGGCGAGAACCAGAAGCCGTTATAGATCAGCTCGGCATAGCGCGGCATGATCGAATCCTTCAGATGCCCCGCACCTGAATCCAGCGTGATCTGTTCGATCCCACGATGCGCCTCGAGCAAGATCGTGCCGCCGGGGGTTTCGTAGATCCCGCGCGACTTCATGCCGACAAAGCGGTTTTCTACCAGATCAAGGCGACCGACGCCGTGCTTGCCACCCAACTCGTTCAGCTTGGTCAGGATCGTGGCGGGCGACATGGCCACGCCGTTGATTGCCACCGCATCGCCGCGTTCGAAGGTGATTTCCACCATTTCTGCCACATCCGGGGCATCCTCGGGGTGGACGGTGCGCTGATAAACGTAATCGGGCGCTTCCTCACCGGGGTTTTCCAGCACCTTCCCTTCGGAAGAAGTGTGCAGCAGGTTCGCATCGACGCTGAACGGCGCCTCGCCGCGTTTGTCCTTGGCGATGGGGATCTGGTTGGCCTCGGCAAACTCCAGCAGCTTGGTGCGCGATGTCAGATCCCACAGCCGCCAAGGTGCGATCACCTTGATCTCGGGGTTCAGCGCATAGGCCGACAGTTCGAACCGCACTTGATCGTTGCCTTTGCCGGTCGCGCCATGGCTGACGGCATCGGCCCCGGTCATCGCCGCGATCTCGACCAGCCGCTTGGAAATCAGCGGCCGCGCGATGGAAGTACCAAGCAGGTACAGCCCCTCATACAGCGCATTGGCGCGGAACATCGGAAAGACGAAATCGCGCACGAATTCCTCACGCAGGTCTTCGATGAAGATGTTCTGTGGCTTGATGCCCAGCATCTCGGCCTTGGCGCGGGCGGGGTCCAACTCTTCGCCCTGACCCAGATCGGCGGTGAAGGTCACGACCTCGCAGCCATATTCCGTCTGCAGCCATTTCAGGATGATCGAGGTGTCGAGGCCGCCGGAATAGGCAAGAACAACCTTCTTGGGTGCGGACATTTGCGGGCTCCGTCGGATGCAGGACTAACGGCGCGGCGATATCGGGTTTTCTGGCGGGGGGCAAGGTGAGCGGGCATAACTGGCGCTGGACTCGGGCCAAGAGTTGCGGCAGGCCAGTGAGATGAATGATTTCGCCGACCACGCACGGGCCACGACACGCGCTTTGCGCGATCTGTTCCCGCCCACACCTTTGCAGCGCAACGCGCATCTTTCCGAGCGTTTCGGGGCCGATATCTGGCTCAAGCGTGAGGATTTGTCGCCAGTGCGCTCCTACAAGTTGCGCGGTGCCTTCAACGCCATGCGCAAGGCGCTGGCCGCCGACCCCACGCGGCGTGATTTCATCTGTGCGAGTGCGGGCAATCACGCGCAGGGCGTCGCCTTTGTCTGTGCGCATTTCGGGGTGCGCGGGCGCATCTTCATGCCTGTAACGACGCCCGAACAGAAGATCATGAAAACCCGCACATTCGGTGCTGGCACGGTCGAGATCGTGCTGACGGGAGATTTCTTCGATGAGACTCTGGCCGCCGCAAAGGCGGAATGCGGCCGCACCGGCGCGCATTTCCTGTCGCCCTTCGACGATGCCGATGTGATCGAGGGCCAAGCCTCGGTCGCGGTGGAAATGCTTGACGAGATGGGCCGCGCGCCTGATCGGTTGATCTTGCCTGTGGGCGGCGGCGGTCTTTCGGCGGGGATGATCTCTTATCTCGGTGCGATGGGCGCAAAGACCGCCCTGACGCTGGTGGAACCGGCGGGGGGCGCCAGTCTGACCGCCGCACTGGCGCATGGCACGCCCACGACGGTGCCGATCACCGACACCTTCGTCGATGGTGCCGCCGTGGCGCGGATCGGTGACCTGACCTTTCAGGCCTTGCGCAATGTGGCACCCCAAGATGTGCTGATCGCGCCCGAGAACCGCATCTGCATCACCATCCAAGAAATGCTGAACATCGAAGGCATCGTGTTGGAACCCGCCGGTGCGCTGTCGGTCGATGCGTTGGGCCAGATCGCCGATCAGATCGCGGGCCAAACGGTGGTCTGCGTGACATCGGGGGGAAATTTCGATTTCGAGCGGCTGCCCGAGGTCAAGGAACGCGCGCGCAAATGGCAGGGGTTGAAGAAATACTTCATCCTCCGCCTGCCGCAGCGCCCCGGTGCGCTACGCGATTTCCTTGATATGCTTGGGCCGGGCGACGATATCGCGCGTTTCGAATATCTGAAAAAGAACAGTCGCAATTTCGGCTCGGTCCTGATCGGGATCGAAACCGATGATCCGGCGAATTTCGATCGCATGGTCGAGCGGGTGACCGCGCGCGGTTTCGGGTTCCGCGATATCTCGCAAGACGAGGTTTTGTCGGATTTCCTGATCTGAGGCGCGGACCCTCAGATATTGTTGGAAAGCCCCGGTATCTCGGTCGCGATCGCGATGATCGCCGTGGCGAAGGCATCGGCGACGGCGGCGATGTCCGGCGTTTTGCCGACACGACAAGCCGCCTCGGCGGCGTTGCATGCCGCGACCATCTCCGACAGGCCGAGATTGGCTGCACTGCCGCGCAGAAAATGGAAATCCGCGCCCGTGGCGGCGTTGGGATCTGCGGCCAAAACAACCAGACGCTCGCGCATTTCGCTGACAAACAGCCGGGCCACATCTGCGAAATCGGCCTCGCCGATATCGGCGCGCAGGTCGTTCAACCTTGTCCAGTCGATCATGGTGTTGCCCCTCTTGGCCGATAGCCGGGGGATAGCCACCCAAGTGTTAAGGTAACCTTGCCTGCGCGCTATGAGATCGGTCGCATTTTCGTTTTCACCAGCTGTTAATCCGGGTCGGTGCAACTGGGCCTTCCGATCCTTTTCGCGTGTTCCCATGCTGCATCAACCCGACCGGCTGACATGGCCTTTGACCGATCCGACCGCCACGCCTCAGCGTGTGCTGGTGCTTGATGACAGCCGCGCGCAGCGGATGCTTCTGGTCGCGCTGTTGCGGCGCTGGGGGCATGAGGTGGTGGAATGCGACACGCCCGAAGCGGCCTTGGCCGCTGCGACCGACCCTGAAATCGGCTTGGTGATCAGCGATTGGGTCATGCCGGGGCTGACCGGGCCGGAATTCTGCCGTCGGTTGCGCGGCTTGCGGCGCGAGGGGTATGTTTATGTCATCTTGCTGACCTCGCGCAGCGAAGACAGCGCGCTGACCGAAGGGTTGGAGGCCGGGGCCGACGATTTCCTGACCAAGCCCGTGCGCCCGCCGGAATTGCGCGCGCGCCTGACCGCGGGCGCGCGGATCGTGGCGATGCAGCGCGATCTCGTGCAGAAGAATCAGCTCTTGTCGGGTGCCTTGGGTGAGTTGCGCACGCTTTACGACGCGCTCGATCATGATCTGGACGAGGCGCGGCGGCTGCAATGCTCGCAGATGCAAGAGCGGTTTCGCCGCTTTGGCGCGGTCGATGTGTCCCTATGGCTCAAGGCGTCGGGCCATATCGGTGGCGATATGGTGGGCTGCTTCCCTGTCGATCAGCGCGTTGTGGGTCTGTTCGGTCTCGATGTGTCGGGGCATGGCGTTGCGGCCGCGATGATCGCGGCGCGTGTTGCAGGTATTCTGAGCGCGGCGACCCCTGATCAGAATATCGCCCTGACCCGCGGGCGTGACGGTGCGCTTTGCGCCTTGGCCCCCCATGTCGCCGCCGCGCGATTGAACAAGATGATCCTGAACGAGATCCGGTCCGAGCGGTATTTCACCCTTTTGCTGGGCTTTCTCGATCTGGTCACGGGACAGTTTCAGCTGGTGCAGGCGGGCCATCCGCATCCGCTGATCCTGCGCGCCGATGGCGGGGTGGAATGGGTTGGCGATGGGGGGCTTCCGATCGGCTTGATCGACGGGGCGGCGTATCACAGCACCCAATTGCACCTTGGGCCCGGCGATCGGATGCTGATCTGTTCGGATGGGTTGCTCGAATGTCCGGACCCGCATGGTCACACCCTGGACGAGGGGGGGCTGATCCAGCTAGTCCGCGAATGTGCCCATCTGCGCGGTCCGCGCTTTCTGGCCGCGCTCGAGGCGGCACTGGCGGGTTTCGCCGGGACGGAGGTTTTTCCCGACGATGCCTCGGCCGTGTTGGTGGAGTTGCACGATCTTGCGCGCTAGCGCGCCCGTGCCGCCCAGACCTGACGCAAGAAATGTCGATCGCCCGACACCGCCAGCCGTTCCGCTGCGACATCCCAAGGCAGGAACACGGCGCTATGCCCCGCTTCGGTCGGCGCACCGCGGCGCGGGCCAAGCTGCGCATAGTAGATGTGACAGAGTTTCTGCGCATGCATGTCGTATTCGGGCATGTAGACATAGCGATGGAACATGCCCAACCGCCGCGCGGCATGGATGCGGTAGCCGGTTTCTTCCATCACCTCGCGGTAGAGCGCGCGCAAGGGCGGCTCGCCGGGGTCGATGCCGCCGCCGGGCAGTTGCAGTTCGGGGCGCGGCTCTTCCTGAAAAGTGGCAAGGATGCCGTCGCCCGCATCGATCACCGCATAGACGCCCGGGCGTGGGGTGTAGCGGCGGCCCGGCTCGGGCCATTGGCCGAAACGTCTGTTCATCTGGCCCTCCAATTCCTGCGCCCTTTCTGCCAGAGGTGGGACCAAGGCGAAATCCCCCCTCTCGCCAAAAGCGGGGGCTTGGGCTAAGGGATCGCCATGACCGACGATCAGAAAAATGCCATTCGTGCCACCGCCGCCCGTGTCCTCCAGACCGAGGGCGCAGCGGTCAGCGCTATGGCCGATGCGCTACCCGGTGATTTCACCGATGCGGTCAGCGCGATCCTGGCGACCCGCGGCCGCGTGATCTTGTCGGGGATCGGCAAGTCGGGCCATATCGCGCGCAAGATCAGCTCGACCTTCGCCTCGACGGGGACGCCTTCGGCCTTTGTCCATCCGGCCGAGGCCAGCCATGGCGATCTGGGCATGGTGATGCCGGGCGATCTGACCATCCTGATCTCGAATTCTGGCGAAACAGCCGAGTTGCGCGATATGGTCGCCCATGTCACGCGCTTCGCCATTCCGATGGTGGCGATCTCGGGAAGGCCTGACAGCACCTTGATGCAGGCTGCCGATTACCGCCTGTTGTTGCCCGACGCGCCCGAGGCGTGCGTGATCGGCATGGCCCCCACCACTTCGACCACGCTGACGCTGGCCTTGGGCGATGCGTTGGCGGTGGCGGTGATGGAACAGCGCGGGTTCCTGCCCGAGAATTTTCGCACCTTCCACCCCGGCGGCAAGCTGGGCGCGCAACTGTCCAAGGTGGCGCAGCTGATGCATACCGGCGCGGCGCTGCCCTTGGTGGCGGCGGATCGACCGATGGCCGACACCTTGATCGTGATGAGCGAAAAGAGCTTTGGCATCGCCGGTGTCGTTGATGGCGGTCGGTTGGTCGGCGTCATTTCCGATGGCGACCTGCGGCGCAATATCGACCATCTGATGGAACGCAGCGCGGGCCAAGTCGCCACCCGCAACCCCCGCGTGATCGGCACCGATGATCTGGCCGCCGAGGCGATGGCGGTCATGTCGCAAAACCGCATCACCGCGCTCTTCGTCGTCGACGACAAGGGCGCGCCCGTGGGCCTGTTGCACCTGCATGATTGCTTGCGGGCCGGGATCGCCTGAACGCTCAGCAGGCGTAGTAATCCCGATACCATTCCACGAAATGGGCCACGCCCTCGCGCACCTGCGTCTTGGGCCGCTGGCCGGTCAGGCTGTGCAACAGGCTTGCATCGGCCCAAGTGGCGGGCACATCGCCGGGCTGCATCGGCATGAGGTTGCGGATCGCGGGCTTGCCCGTCGCCTCCTCGATCGCGGCGATGAAATCGCTCAGCGCGACGCTTTCGGAATTGCCGATATTGACCACGCGATAGGGCGCCACAGCGCTAAGGCTGTCGCCCGGCGCGATATCGGCAGGGTCGGCGGGTCGGACAGGCACCGCATCGATCAGGCCGATGATGCCGGCCACCAGATCGTCGATATAGGTGAAATCGCGGCGCATATCGCCATGGTTGTAGACGTCGATGGGCCGCCCTTCGAGGATCGCCTTGGTGAACTTGATCGGCGCCATGTCGGGCCGCCCCCATGGCCCGTAAACGGTAAAAAAGCGGAACATGGTGATCGGCAGATCGTAGAGATGGGCGTAGCTATGGGCCATCGCCTCGTTCGCCTTTTTGGTGGCGGCGTAGAACGACATCGGTGTGTCGGCCTTTTGCGTCTCGGCATAGGGCATGTCGGTGTTGGCCCCATAAACCGATGAGGTCGAGGCCAGAAGGCTATGGGCAGGCGGAGTGGCGCGGATCGCCTCGAGCAGGCGGAAGGTGCCGATGAGATTGGCCTCCACATAGCTTTCGGGGTGGTCGATCGAATGGCGCACCCCGGCTTGGGCGGCCAGATGGATCACCGCATCCGGGCGGAAATCGGCCATCATATGATCCAGCACACCCCGTGCTTCGATCCGGTCGTTGACGGTGCAAAACCCGGCATTTTGCGACAGCATCGCCTGGCGCCGTTCTTTCAATGCGACATCGTAATAGTCGGTCATCGCATCGATGCCCAACACCTCCCAGCCTTGGGCGAGAAGCTGACGGCACAGGTGAAAGCCGATGAAACCCGATGAGCCGGTGACCAGTGCCTTGCGTATCATGCCTGACCCGCCCCCTCCGAAACCCATTTCCACGAGCTTGCGCACATCTCGTCGAGCCCCTTCTCGGTGCGAAAGCCCAAAACCTCGGCCGCGCGGTCGGCGCGCGCGACATAGATCGGCACATCGCCGGGGCGGCGGTCGGTGATGACATGCGGCACCGCGCGGTTGCTGGCGCGCTGGTAGGCGGCGATCACCTCCAGCACGGAATAGCCGCGCCCGGTGCCAAGGTTTACGACATGGCCCTGCCCGGTCTTGATCAGCTGTTCAAGCGACAGCACATGGCCGCGCGCCAAATCCTCGACATGGATATAGTCGCGCACGCCGGTGCCATCGGGCGTGTCATAATCATTGCCGAAGACCATCACGCGCGGCAATTCGCCAAGGGCGACCTTGGCCACGAAGGGCATCAAATTGTTCGGAATATCATGCGGGTCTTCGCCGATGAGCGCCGAACCGTGCGCGCCGGCCGGGTTGAAATAGCGCAAGATCCCCACCGCCCATTCCGGGTTGGCGGCTTGTAGCCAGCCCAACATCTCTTCGCTCATGATCTTGGTCTGGCCATAGGGGTTCATCGCACGGAAAGGTGCGGTTTCGGGCGTCGGTGCCTCATCCGGCACGCCGTAGACCGTGGCCGAGGAGGAGAACACCAAGCGGCGGCAACAGGCCTTGTCCATTGCGCGCAAAAGCGTGACCAGGCCAGTGATGTTAACGTCGAAATAATCAAGCGGTATCGCCATGCTTTCGCCAACCGCTTTGCGCGCTGCAAAATGGACCACCGCGTCGATGGCATGGGTGGCGAAAACCTTGGCCAAGGCGTCAGCGTCGCGCACGTCGGCATCGATCACGGTGACGGGTTGCCCCGTGATCTGTTCCAGCCGCGCCGGAACCGAGCGCTGCGCATTCGAGAAATCGTCGAGGATCACCACCTCATGCCCCGCTGCCACCAGCGCGATATGGGTGTGCGACCCGATATAGCCGGCGCCGCCGGTCAGGAGGATACAAGATGCCATGATACCCGATGAACTTTAGATTGCTCGGACGCAAACATGCTTTGTCCGTGGATTTCAAGGTAAAGATGCGCCCATGCAGACCATCGCGCCGTGACGGTCGCCAGTGGGCATGCTGTGCAAAGGGGCATTTCTGCATCTTCTTTAGATATTTTTATTCGCGAAAGTTGAATTTATAGCCGCGCCGCGTAAACAAGTCCGCAAAGAACGCGGGGCAGAGCGCAAATGGTTAAACTTCGAATTCGTGGGCTCATGGCCTTTACGGTGATCGTTCTTGGTCTTGCGGGATGCGAGATCTTGCCCCGTGGCGCCGCCGTTGAGCGCGAGATCGTGCAAGCCGCCGAGGGTGAGGCCACGGATTTCGCCGTTCATGCCGTGACACGCGAGTTTCTTGCCGTGTTGGATGATTGGCCCAGCCCGCAATCCACCAGCCTGGGTTGGATACCCACCAGCGGCGGTGCCCGCACGCAAGTGATCGCCACGGGCGATACGTTGGAAATCACGGTCTGGGACAGTAGCGACAGCTCGCTTTTGTCGGCGCCGGGGCAGCGTTCGGTCCAGATCCAAGCGTTGGAAGTGGCACCCGATGGCACGATCTTTTTGCCATATGTCGGCGATACCCTTGTGGCGGGAATGACCCTTCAGGCGGCGCGCCAAACGCTTCACGAAGCGATCGACCGCATCGTGCCGTCATCGCAGGTGCAGCTTGCCATGGCCGAAGGGCGGACGAATTCCGTTGATCTGATCGGCGGGGTCGCGGCGCCGGGCTCATACCCCATGCCGGACCGCAATTTTACGCTGCTCAACCTGATCGCATTGGGCGGAGGGGTGCAGGGGGCGTTGGTCAATCCGCAGGTCCGGTTGATCCGGGCGGGCGATATCTACGGGACATCCATCGCCCGGCTTTATGCCAATCCCCGGCTCGACACGCTTTTGCGTGGTGGCGATCGGGTGATCGTTGAAGACGATCGGCGTTATTTCCTGTCGCTCGGCGCGGCGGGCCAGCAAAGCCAGCATCGCTTCGTGCAGGACGACATCAGCGCGCTCGATGCCATTTCGATCATTGGCGGCGTGGAAAGCCGCCGTGGCAATCCGGGCGGTGTCTTGATCTTGCGTGAATATCCGCACAGCGCGCTGCGCCCGGATGCGGCGGGGCCAAATCAGGCGCGCGTGGTCTTTACGCTTGATCTGACATCGGCCGATGGGCTTTTCAGCGCGCGCAACTTTCACCTTGCGCAAGGCGATCTGGTGCTGGTCACCGAAAGCCCGATCACATCGGCGCAGACGATCTTCGGCCTTGTCGGTGCCGCCTTCGGCCTTGCCAATCAATCCAGCGGTCTGACCGATTGACGCCTATGCCTTAAAGCGTATCGCGCACGACTTGGGCACGAGACCGTTGATTTGGGCGATATGCTGCGGCAGGCAGTTGGTCGAAAAATCATAATTCGCGACCATATGCGCGCGTGCGGCCGGGCCCAGATCGGCGAAATCATCGGGGCGCGCCAGCACCTCGATCACTTGGCGTGCAAGCGCATCATGGTCGTGGAAATCCACCAAGACCGCATTCTTGCCATGGGTCATGACTTCGCGCACCGGGGCGGTGTCCGAGGCGATCATGGTCGCGCCCATCGACATCGCCTCCATGCTTGACCAAGACAGCACGAAGGGCACCGTCAGGTAGATATGAGCGCGGCTGATCTGGATGATCTGCTGATAGGCGGTATAGGGGACGCGGCCCAGAAAATGCACCCGGCTCCAATCGACGCGGTCGCCGATTTCGCGCTCCATCTCGGCGCGGTAGCCGCCTTGGGCGTCGCTGGCTTTGCCGTATGAGACCTCGTTGCCGCCGATAATCACGGCGCGTGCATTGGGCCGTTCGGCGAGGATGCGGGGCAGGGCGCGCATGAATTTGTGAAAGCCGCGCACGGGTTCCATGTTACGCGCCATATAGGTGAAAATCTCATCCTCGCGGCTGACCGCGCGCCCCAGACGCGACAGCTGTACCCGCGCCGTCGGATTTGGCACCAGACGGTCGGTGCGGATGCCATCATGGCAGACATAGATCTTGTCGTGAAACGCGGTTGGATATGTGTCGCGCTGGAAAGCGGTGGGCGATTGGCCAAGATCGACGGTCTGGATATTGGCGAAATTCACAGCGTTGCGGGCATGCATCAAAAAGGGCGCATGCTCGGACGCAGGGAATTCCGGATCGAAACCGACAGAGCCGCCTTGGGCCAGAAAATAGTATTCGAAAAAGCCGATGATCGGCACATCGGCCCATACCTGCTTGAGAAAAGTCAACTCACCCCACCCGACATGGCCAAGGATGATATCGGGCCGAAACCCATCCAAGGCCAGCTTTTGCGCCGCAAAAGCCGCGCCCAAGCCGTTGCCGGTGCATTCCTCCCAATATTTCGTAGGCGCATAGGCCGTTTCGGTGGGCTTGTGATGTGTCGCGTACTCGATGACGCGCGCGCCCTTGACGGCAGGAACGCCCTTGCGTTGGGTCAGAAAGACGATCTGATGGCCGCCTTGCGCGATAAGCCATTGAAATAATTCGCGGTATTGACCGGGAAAGTTCTGGTGGACGAAAAGAATGTTCATATCGAAATATCACATAAATGCACTAACGACATATACTGCCCAAAACCGGCTCGACGACAAGTCGAAGCCGATTTCGGTGACAGCTGATTTGGGATTGCGGCGCGATCCGCTATATGGAACGCACGGCCCGCAGATCAGGACAGCCAAACATGACATTGACGACAAAGATCGCGTGGGACGACACCGTCTTGCCGTTCCAACTTGACCGATCCGACATCCGGGGCCGTGTCGCGCGCCTCGATCAGACGTTGGAGCGGGTCTTGGCGCAGCATGATTATCCCCCCGAGGTCGAGGCGATGGTGGCCGAGGCGGTCCTTTTGACCGCGATGATCGGCCAGACCATCAAGCTGCGCTGGAAGCTGTCGTTGCAGGTGCGGGGCAATGGGCCGATCCGCTTGATCGCCACCGATTTCTACGCCCCCAGCGAAGAGGGTGCGCCCGGCCGCATCCGTGCCTATGCAAGTTTCGACGCGGCCCGGCTGGTCGCGGGCCAAGATCCTTTTGGTCAGATCGGTCAGGGCTATTTCGCCATTCTGCTCGATCAAGGGCGCGATACGACGCCCTATCAGGGTATCACGCCCCTGTCGGGCGGATCGCTTGCCGCCTGTGCCGAGGCGTATTTTGCGCAATCCGAGCAGCTGCCAACGCGCTTTGCGCTGAGTTATGGCCAAAGCCGCGCGCCCGGCGAGGCCTCGCTGTGGCGCAGTGGCGGGGTCATGTTGCAGCATATGCCCAAAGCCTCGCCCTTGATGGGCGATGGCGCATCGGGCGAGGATGGTCTGTTGGCAGCGGTTGATCTGCTTGACGAGGATGCGGCGGAAAACTGGAACAGGGCCAATATCTTGCTCGACACGGTCGAGCCGCTGGAACTGGTCGGCCCACGCGTGGCGCCGACCGATCTGCTCTTGCGGCTGTTTCACGAAGAAGGGCCGCGCGTCTACGATGCGCTGCCGGTGGCGTTCGGTTGCACCTGTTCGGAAGAACGGGTGCGCAACAGCCTGTCGATCTATTCGGCGCGCGATATCGGCCATATGACGACCGATGATGGCCGTGTCACCGCCGATTGCCAATTCTGCGGCGCGCATTACGAATTCGACCCCAGCACCTTGGGCTTCGAGGCCAGCGCCGATCCGGAGCAGGGCGATGGACCGCAGGATTGACCGCGCGACATTGGTCGCGGCATTGCGAGAAAGCCCGACGCGCCCCTCGTCGGATTACGAGTTGAACCCCGAGATCGTTTTGCCACCGGGCCGGGTGCTCAAGCCTGCGGCCGTGCTGATCGGCGTGGTTGGGCAAAGTATCGTGCTGACCAAGCGCGCCTCGCATCTGAAGCATCATCCGGGCCAGATCGCCCTGCCCGGCGGCAAGGTGGATGCAGACGATGCGGATGCGCCTGCTGCGGCGCTGCGCGAGGCGCATGAAGAAATCGGGCTGCCCCCGGAGACAGTCGAAATCCTTGGCGAATTATCCACGCATGAAACTGTAACCGGTTATAGCATAAAGCCGGTTATTGCCCATATCGCCCATGATTTCGAAGCCATCCCCGAAGCGGGCGAGGTGGCCGAGGTGTTTCGCGTGCCTATCGCGCATCTTCTCGATCCGGCGAATTATCGGATCGAGGGTCGCCGCTGGCGTGGTGTGCGGCGGCGCTACTTCATCGTGCCTTACGGGCCTTATTACATTTGGGGTGCGACGGCGCGGATCTTGAAATCCTTGGCTGACAGGGTGTCTGCATGAAGCTTGTCGCGGATTGGCTGACCGACCCGGCAACGGTCACCATCATGACCCTGCTCACGCAAGATGGGCATGGTGCATGGTTCGTGGGCGGCTGTGTGCGCAATGCGCTGTTGGGGCGTGGTGTCGAGGATATCGACATTGCCACCGATCTGCGGCCGGACGATGTGATGGCATTGGCGCAGGCGGCCGGTATCAAGGCTGTGCCGACCGGCATTGCGCACGGCACCGTCACGCTGATCGTCGATCACCGCCCCTTCGAGGTCACCACGCTACGCCGTGATGTGGCGACCGATGGCCGTCGCGCGACCATCGCCTTTACCGATCATGTCGACGAAGATGCCGCGCGCCGCGATTTCACCATCAATGCGCTTTATGCCCAAGCCGATGGCACCGTGCTTGACCCGACCGGCGAGGGCTTGGCCGATATACAGGCACGCCGCTTGCGGTTTATCGGCGATCCGCGTGATCGGATCACCGAAGATTACCTGCGTATCCTGCGCTTTTTCCGTTTCCATGCGTGGTATGCCGATCCGATCGCCGGGATCGATTCCGAAGGTTTGGCCGCATGCGCCGCACTTGCCGATGGATTGGGTCAACTGTCGCGCGAACGGGTCGGTGCCGAGATAAAGAAACTGCTCGGCGCGCCCGATCCCGCCCCTGTCGTCGCCGCGATGGCGCAAGCCGGGATATTGGCGCGCACCTTGCCCGGTGCGATGGCGCGGATGCTGCCCATTCTCATCGCATTCGAGGATGCGCCACCTGATCCGATTCGCCGCCTTGCCGCACTTGGTGATGTCGAAGTGGCCGCCGGGCTGCGCCTTGCAAATGCCGAGATCACGCGGCTGAGCATTCTGCGCGATGGCATGAGCAGCGCCACGCCGCCCGATGCGCTGGCTTATCTGCATGGTGCCGATATCGCCTGGGATATCGTCGTGCTACGCGCCAGCCAGTTCGAGACCCCCGTCGACCCGACCGTGCGCGCCCTGATCGCGCGTGGGGCCAGCGCCGTGTTTCCGGTCAAACCCGCCGATCTTATGCCGCGCCTGTCGGGTGCGGCCTTGGGTCAGGCGCTCAAGACGCTGGAGGCGCGCTGGATCGCGTCAAGCTTCACGCTCGGTCGTGCAGAACTGTTGTCGCGCTTGCCCCAGTCGGAGTGACCCTTGGACCCGCTTTATCCTTTCGTTCTGCTCGGTCTGTTCAGCCCCGGGCCGAATGTCATCTTGCTGACGGCATCGGGCGCGCGCTTCGGCTTTCGCGCGACCTTGCCGCATGTGGCCGGCGTGGTCATTGGCGTCGGGATTGTGGCGGGGATGACTGGCCTTGGGATCGGCGCGATCTTGGCGGCGCAACCGACGCTGCAATATACGCTCAAGATCGCGGCCGCTGTGTGGATCGGCTGGATGGCGGTGGCGCTTTGGCGATCCTCGGCAAGGCAAGCCGATGATGGGCGCGCGCGCCCCTTTACCATGATCGAGGCGATCTTGTTTCAATGGATCAACCCCAAGCTTTGGGCCGTGGCGCTTGCCGCCGCCTCGGGCTATGCAGCGGGGCTTGGCCCATGGGGCGAGGCGCAGCGCCTTGCCATCGCGTTTTCCGGGCTGAATTTCTTTGTCTGCTTGTTCTGGAGTTTCGCAGGCGCGCTTTTGGCCTTGCTGCTCAATACGCCAGCGGCATGGCGGGTCTTTGCACGGGTCATGGCGCTTGGGCTTGGCGCGGCGGCGGTGATGGTCTTTTTGTAACCCGCGACCTATATCAAGCCTTGATGTTCACGAGGCCGCCGCATGTTCCGCTTTTTCGAAAATCTGGTCGACCCCTATACGACCTATGTCGAGACGGACACGCCGCCACGCCGGGTCTGGCCGTTTCTGTGGGCCTATGGCCAGCCATTCCGCAAATTGTTCGTTGTAACCGCTTTCATGTCGATAATGGTTGCAGCGGTCGAGATTGGCCTGATCTGGTACATGGGGCGGATCATCGACCTGTTGTCGCGTGGGACTCCTGCGGACGTTCTTGCAGACCACGGGTGGGAATTCATCCTTGCAGCGATCTTCATCCTGACCGTGCGGCCATTGATCCAAGGCTTGGATGTCGCGCTGCTTAACAACGGGATCTTGCCGCAGTTCGGTGCCTTGATCCGTTGGCGGGCGCATCGGCAGGTCTTGCGTCAATCGGTAGGCTGGTTCGAGAATGATTTCGCCGGGCGTATCGCCAACCGGATCATGCAAACACCCACCAGCGCGGGCGATGCGATCTTTCAGATTTTCGACGCCATCACCTTTTCGCTCGCCTATCTGGTGGGGGCGGCGATCTTGCTGGCCGATGCCGACCCGCGCCTTGCGATCCCGCTTTTGATCTGGTTTGCGCTCTACGCGGTGCTGCTGCGCTGGACGATCACCCGTGTCGGTCCTGCCTCCAAGGCCAGCGCCGATGCGCGCTCGATGACCACGGGGCGGGTGGTGGACAGCTACACCAATATCCATTCGGTCAAGCTGTTTGCCCATCACGACCGGGAAATCGATTACGCCAAGCAAGCCATCGAGGAAACGCGCGCCACCTTTGCCCGCGAGATGCGGCTTTACACCATCATGGATGTCGTTCTGACCGCTTTGAACGGCTTTCTCATCGTGGCGGTGGTGGGATGGGCCATTGGCCTTTGGGCCGGTGGTGCAGCCTCGGTCGGTGCCATCGCGGCAGCGACGGCGCTCACCTTGCGGCTCAATGCCATGACGGGTTGGATCATGTGGGCGGTCTCGACGCTGTTTCGCTCGCTCGGCGTTGTGGCCGAGGGAATGGAGACGATCACCGACCCGATCCGCCTGACCGATGCGCCGGATGCCAAGACCTTGGTCATGGATCGCGGCGAGATCGATTTTGCCGCCGTCAGCCATCACTACGGGCGCGGCGCGGGTGGGCTGGACCAGTTGAAGCTGACGATCCAGCCGGGCGAAAAGCTGGGCCTTGTCGGGCGCTCGGGGGCGGGGAAATCCACCTTGGTGAAGCTTTTGCTGCGGTTCTATGACGTAGAGGATGGGCAAATCCTGATCGATGGTCAGGATATCTGTGCCGTGACCCAAGACAGCCTGCGCGCGCAGATCGGGATGGTGCAGCAAGACAGCGCGCTGTTGCACCGCTCGGTCCGCGACAACATCCTTTATGGTCGCCCTGACGCGACCGAGGCGCAGATGATCGCCGCCGCCAAGCGCGCCGAGGCACATGATTTCATCTTGACGCTGGAAGACCCGCAAGGCCGGCGCGGCTATGACGCCCATGTGGGCGAGCGCGGTGTCAAGCTGTCGGGCGGCCAACGCCAGCGCGTGACCTTGGCGCGTGTGATCCTCAAGAATGCGCCGATCCTTGTACTGGACGAGGCGACATCGGCACTCGACAGCGAGGTCGAGGCCGCGATCCAGGACACGCTTTACGGCGTGATGGAGGGCAAGACAGTGATCGCCATCGCGCACCGGCTTTCGACCATCGCGCGGATGGACCGGATCGTGGTCTTGGATGATGGCCGCATCGTCGAGGCGGGCACCCATGCCGAATTGCTGTCCAAGAGCGGGCTTTATGCCGGGTTCTGGGCGCGGCAATCGGGCGGGTTTCTGGGCACAGATGCGGAGGCGGCGGAATGAGCGCTGTCTTGCACCGCCTGCGTGATTGGCTGGCCGATATGATCGACGGCTTCGCCCCCGCCACGGGCGCGCCGCCGCGAAAGCTATGGCCGTTCATCCGTTGGTGCCTGTCGGGCACTTGGCCGGTGATCGGGGTGGCGACGCTATTCTCGGCCCTGGCCGGTGCGATGGAGGTCGTGTCGGCCTGGCTATTGGGGATGGTGATCGACAGCGCGCTGGCCCACGGCCCGGCGGATTATTTCGCTGATAACGCCTTGCTCGTGTCGGTCTATGTCGGGTTCTTCTTGCTTATCCGCCCCTTCTTGTTTGGTGCGGCGGCGGCCTTCAACGGGATCGTCATTCCGCCCAATGTCGCGCCCTTGATCCAAAGCCGGTTGCACCGCTGGTCACTGGGCCATGCCATCGACTTTTTCGACAATGATTTCGCAGGCCGCATTGCGCAAAAGCAGATGCAGACGGCGGCGGCACTTGTGAACGTCGTGACCGAGGCGATCAATGCCGGTGCATTCGCGATTGCGACGCTGGTGGGTGCCGTGCTGATGCTGGCCGCGATCGATTGGCGTATCGGGCTGATCTTGGCGATCTGGTCGCTCGCCTATGCGGCGATGATCCGCTGGTACCTGCCGCGCGTGCGGTCGCTTTCTAAAACGCGGGCCGCCGCGCGGGCCAATGTGACGGGCCAGATCGTCGACACCATCACCAATATCAAGACGGTCAAGCTGTTTGGTCATGTCGATCATGAGGATCAATCCGCCATCGCGGCGATGCAGGGCTATCGCAGCGCCTCGCTTGAGTTCGGGGTGTTTTCCACCGTATTCCGCTTTGTCTTGATGACGGCGGCAGGGGTCTTGCCCGTTGCTTTGGTGCTGGCCGGTGTCGTGCTGTGGCAAGATGATCGCGTCAGCGCGGGCGAGATCGCAGCAATCGGCGCGGTTTCCATGCGGATCGCGCAGATGACGGGCTGGGTCAGTTTCACCTTGATGACGATCTACGCCAATCTGGGCGAGATCGAGGATGGGATGCGGACCCTGACGCCGCCACATGCGCTTGTCGATGCCCCCGATGCACAGGATTTGCCCAAGGCGACGGGCCGCATCGTCATGTCCGGCGTCAGTTTTGCCTATGGGCGGCAATCGGGTGGCGTGGACAGCATCGATCTGATCATCGAACCGGGCCAAAAGCTCGGGATCGTCGGTGCCTCAGGTGCGGGGAAATCGACGCTGGTCGCCCTCTTGTTGCGGCTCTACGAGGCCGAGGTGGGCAAGGTATTGATCGACGGGATCGATGTGCGCCGCGTCAAGCAAGACAGCCTGCGCCGCCAGATCGCGATGGTCACGCAAGACACGGCGATGTTCAACCGCTCGGCCTTTGACAATATCCTATATGGCCGCCCCGACGCGACGAAGGCCGAGGTGCATGCGGCCGCCGCCCGCGCTGAGGCGGATCGCTTTATCGCCGAGTTGGTCGATCACAAGGGCCGCCGTGGCTATGAGGCATTCTTGGGCGAGCGCGGCGTCAAGCTGTCGGGTGGGCAACGCCAGCGCATCGCGCTTGCCCGCGCATTCCTGAAAGACGCGCCGATCCTTGTGCTTGACGAGGCGACATCGGCGCTCGACAGCGAGGTCGAGGCCGCCATTCAGGACAGTCTGATCAAGGTGATGGAGGGCAAGACCGTGATCGCCATCGCGCATCGCCTGTCCACGCTGTCGGCGATGGACCGGATCGTGGTGCTCGATCAGGGGCGGATCGTCGAGGATGGCACCCATGACGCGCTTTTGGCCAAGAACGGGCTTTACGCCCGCTATTGGAACCGCCAATCGGGCGGCTTTATCGGCTTGACCGAGGCGGCGGAATAAGGGGCAAATATGGATCTTGAAACCGTCCCCGCCGCGCAATTCGGGCGTAGCCTGACGGGCATCGGCCTGAACCTGCTCAGCCGCGATGTGCGGGGTCTTGCGCGGTTTCTAAGCGATGTTTTCGGCCTGAGTGCGCATCGTCTGTCGGATGATTTCGCCATTTTGCGCCATGGGGACATGCTGATGCAGATCCATTCCGACGCGGCCTTTGCGCGCCACCCGCTGCCCGGCTTGATCCCCGAGAACCCGCCGCGGGGCGGTGGGGTGCAGATCTATCTCTTCGGGGTCGATCCCGACGCAGCCGTTGCGCGCGCCGAAGCAGTGGGGCATGTCGTGCGCGAGCGCGCGACAGACAAGCCGCATGGCTTGCGCGAAGCCACGATCCTCAGCCCCGAGGGCTATGCCTTCAGCCCAGCGATAAAGTGACCATGACCCAAACGGAATTGACCATCCACCGGCTTGGCCATCACGGCGACGGGATCGCGCCCGGGCCGATTTTCGTGCCGTTGAGCTTGCCCGGCGAAGTGGTCGCTGGCGTGGTCGCAGGCGATCAGATGATCGACACCAAGATCGTCAAACCTTCGCCCGACCGTGTCCGGCCAGTTTGCACGCATTTCAAAAGCTGCGGTGGATGCAACCTGATGCATGCATCCGATGATTTCGTCGCAGGCTGGAAAGCGGGGGTGATCGTCGCTGCCCTTGCTGCTCATGATCTGACCGCGCCGATCAGACCGATCGCCACATCGCCGCCCCGCGCGCGGCGTCGTGCGACGCTGGCGGGACGGCGCACCAAGAAAGGCGCGTTGGTGGGCTTTCATGCCCGCCGCTCGGATGTGATCGTGCCGCTCGGTGATTGTCATGTGCTGGCCCAACCCTTGGTCGATCTATTGCCGGTCTTGGCCGAGATCACGCAGATCGGGGGCTCGCGCGCAGCGACGCTGGGCTTTGCCCTGACGCTGACCGAGACAGGCATCGATTGCGCAGTGACCGGCGGCAAACCTCTCGATGAAGACTTGCGTGCTGCGCTGCCCCGCTTTCGCGGCGATATTGCGCGGCTGAGCTGGGGGGATGAACCCGTCTATGCCGAAACAGCGCCGAGCGTGCGTTTCGGCACCACCGTCGTCGCCCCGCCCCCCGGTGCCTTTTTGCAAGCCACACAGGCGGGCGAGGATGCGCTGGTGGCGGCTGTCACCCAAGCCCTTGATGGGGCCAAGCGGATCGCTGATCTGTTCGCGGGATGCGGGACATTCGCCTTGCCGCTGGCGCGCATCGTGCCGGTGCATGCGGTCGAGGGGGCGGCTGCGCTTACAGCAGCACTTGATCATGCCATGCGCCATGCAGCCGGGCTCAAGGCGCTGACGGTCGAAACCCGCGATCTGTTTCGCCGCCCGCTTTTGCCTGCCGAGTTGGCGCGTTTCGACGGTATCATTATCGACCCGCCCCGCGCCGGTGCCGAAGCGCAGGTGGAACAGATCGTCACCGCGCAGATTCCGCGCGTTGCGATGGTATCGTGCAACCCCGTGACCTTTGCGCGCGATGCGGGTTTGCTCATTCAGGGGGGGTATCGCCTGAATTGGGTGCAGCCGGTCGATCAATTCCGCTGGACGCCGCATATCGAACTTGCCGCAAGCTTTTCCCTGCCCCATCTCAGCGACGACTGAGGCACATATAATGAGTACAGCCATGTTTACCGATACCGGGTTTCGCGCCCGTCTGGCCGATTGGCTGGACAGTCCCATCATCCGCAACGCGATCATCGCGGTGATCTTGTTCAATGCCGTGATCTTGGGAATGGAGACATCGCCCGCGATCATGGCCGAGGCGGGTCCGCTGATCTTGTTGCTTGACCGGATCTGCCTGTCGATCTTCGTGGTCGAACTGGTGCTGAAGCTGGTGGCGCTGGGGCCACGCTTTTTCCGCTCAGGGTGGAACATCTTCGATTTCGTGATCGTCGGCATCGCGCTTGTGCCCGGTGCGCAGGGGCTTTCGGTCTTGCGCGCGCTGCGCATCTTGCGGGTCTTGCGTGTCGTCTCGGCGGTGCCCTCGCTCAGGCGCGTGGTCGAGGGGTTGTTGACCGCGCTGCCGGGGATGGGGTCGGTCTTCTTGCTGATGTCGATCATCTTCTACATCGGGGCGGTGATGGCGACCAAGCTGTTCTCGTCCAGTTTCCCGGAATGGTTCGGCTCGATCGGCGCCTCGCTCTACACGCTGTTCCAAGTGATGACGCTGGAGTCGTGGTCGATGGGCATCGTGCGCCCGGTGCTTGAGGTCTACCCCTATGCGTGGGCTTTCTTCGTGCCCTTCATCATGGTCACGACCTTCGCGGTGGTAAACCTGATCGTGGGTCTGGTGGTCAACTCGATGCAAGAGGCCCATGCCGAGGAGAGCAATGCTGCAACGGATGCCTATCGCGACGAGGTTCTGGAAAGGCTCAGGAAGATCGAGGAGAGGTTGAACACCCGATAGGGCGCGCCTTTTTCATGCGCCCGTGGCGCGCGGTGAGGGCGATGGCACCCTACGCCGCAGAAATCACGCCCGCTTTTCCATCTTTACCACGCCCAGCACATCGAGCACCTTGGCCTCGATGTCGGCGGCGTTCATCCTTGCCACGGTATACATATCCTCGGGGCTGGCCTGATCGATGAAGATATCGGGCAGGACCATCGAGCGGTATTTCAGTCCTGTATCGAACACGCCCTCTTCCGCCAAAAGCTGCGCGACATGGCTGCCAAAGCCACCAACCGCGCCCTCTTCGATGGTGATCAGCGCCTCGTGGTGGCGGGCGAGTTGCAAGATCAGGTCACGGTCAAGCGGCTTGGCAAAGCGCGCATCGGCGATGGTCGGCGTGATGCCGCGCAGCGCCAGCGCCTCGGCGGCCTCGCGCACCTCTTTCAGGCGGGTGCCGAAATTCAGGATCGCAACCCGGTTTCCTTGCGCGATCATGCGACCCTTGCCGATCTCCAGCACCTCGCCGCGCTCGGGCAGATCGACGCCCACCCCCTCGCCGCGCGGAAAGCGGAAGGCGCTGGGGCCTTCGTCATAGGCCAACGCCGTGCGCACCATATGCACCAGCTCCGCCTCATCGGCGGCGGCCATGACGACGAAACCGGGCAGGTTGGCAAGATACGCGATGTCGAAGCTGCCCGCAT
>NZ_CBFIIK010000001.1:104703-131855 GCF_965662675.1 Roseicyclus sp.
ACGCTGGATCGCCACATCATGCACGATCTGGTCATAGCCGCGCTGCAGGAAGGTGGAATAGATCGCGCAAACGGGCTTCAAACCGCCTGCGGCCATGCCCGCGCAAAAGGTCACGGCATGCTGTTCGGCGATGCCCACATCGAAGGTGCGGCTGGGGAAGCGCTCGGCGAAGAGGTCAAGCCCCGTGCCATCGGGCATTGCGGCGGTCACGGCCACGATCTGCGGGTCGTCTTGCGCCTCGCGGATCAGGGTTTGGGCGAAAACCTTGGTATAGCTCGGCGCGTTTGAGGGGGCCTTTTTCTGCTCGCCCGTGCGAATGTCGAATTTGGCGGTGGCGTGCCCTCGGTCAGCGCGATGTTCGGCATAGCCCTTGCCCTTTTTGGTGATCGCATGGATCAGCATCGGCCCATCGGCGCGCGCCTTGACGGTGCGCAGCACGGCCAAGAGCTGCTCCATGTCATGCCCGTCAATGGGGCCGACATAGGAAAAGCCCAACTCTTCGAAAAGCGTGCCGCCGACGGTCGCCGCTTTCAGCAATTCCTTGGCCCGCCGCGCGCCTTCCTGAAAGGGTTCGGGCAAAAGCGAAACAGCGCTTTTGGCGGCGGCCTTCAACTCCTGAAACGGCGCGCCCGCGTAAAGGCGGGATAGGTAGGAGGACATGGCGCCGGTGGGCGGCGCGATGGACATCTCGTTGTCGTTGAGGATCACGATCAGCCGCTTGCCCAGATGGCCGGCATTGTTCATCGCCTCATAGGCCATGCCGCCCGACAGCGCGCCGTCGCCGATGACCGCAATCGCATCGCCATGCCCGGTGGCGCAGGCCCCGCCAAGATCGCGCGCCACGGCAAAGCCGAGGGCCGCCGAAATACTTGTAGAAGAATGCGCTGCGCCGAACGGATCATAGGGCGATTCAGACCGCTTGGTGAAGCCCGACAGCCCATCCTTCTGCCGGATCGTCCCCATCCGGTCGCGCCGGCCCGTCAGGATCTTGTGGGGGTAGCTTTGGTGGCTGACATCCCAGATCAGCTTGTCGCGCGGCGTGTCAAAAACCGCGTGCAGCGCCACGGTCAGTTCCACCACGCCAAGGCCCGCGCCGAAATGCCCGCCTGTCTGGCTGACCGACCAGATGGTCTCGCTTCGCAACTCATCGGCCAGACGGCGCAATTCGGCATCGCTCATCCGCTTGAGATCGGCGGGCGCAGTGACGCGGTCGAGCAATGGCGTGCGGGGGCGGTCAGTCACGGGCGCGGCATCCTTCCGGGCTTACTTGTCTCGGGTGATGATGTAGCGCGCAAGCGCTGCAAGGTTATGCGCTTTTTCGCCATAGGGGGCGAGGGCGGCCTCGGCCTCTGCGACAAGGGTGGCGGCGCGTGCCTGCGCGCCCTCCAACCCAAGGAGCGAGACGAAGGTCGCCTTGCCCGCTGCTGCATCCTTTTGCAGCGCCTTTCCGGCGGTGGCCGCATCGCCTGTCACATCCAAAATGTCATCGGCGATCTGAAAGGCCAGACCGATGGCGCGCGCATAGGCCAAAAGCGGCGCGGGATCGGCCCGGCCAAGGATCGCACCCGCCAAAGCGGGCCATTCGATCAAGCGGCCGGTCTTGTTGCCCTGCAACTCGGTGATTTGATCAAGCGTCAGGGGCGCTTGCGCGGTCTCGGCGGCGATATCCTGTGCTTGGCCCAAAACCATGCCCTGTGCGCCAGAGGCGCGGGCAAGGCTGGCGACAAGTTCTATGCGCTGATCGGCATCACCCGCGCGCTGATCGGCCAATAGCTCGAAGGCGAATGTCTGAAGCGCATCGCCCACCAGAACGGCGGTCGCCTCGTCCCATTTCACATGCACCGTGGGCTGGCCCCGGCGCAGATCGTCATCATCCATGCAAGGCAGGTCGTCATGGACAAGAGAATAGGCATGCAGACATTCCACCGCGGCGGCAGCGAACAGCGCCTGTTCACGCGCCACGCCGAACAACGCCGAGGTCTCCAGCACCAGAAAGCCGCGCAGCCGCTTACCGCCATCGGTGGCGTAACGCATGCCTTGGGCCACGCGGTCATCGCCGAAACGCGCCAGTTCGGCTGCAAGGAAATCGGAGATATCCGCCTGCGCCTGTGCCAGAGCTTTTTTGAACACGGGTTTACAGGCCTTCGACCGGGGTGCTGCCCGTGGGTTGGCCATTCGCGTCGAGCGTGATCTGCGCCACTTTCTCTTCGGCCTCTTTCAGCTTGGTCTCGCAATGCGCCTTGAGGGCCGCGCCGCGCTCATAGAGCTTGATCGATTCCTCCAGCGCCACATCACCGCGATCCAGCGCGCCGACCACCTGTTCGAGGTCCCGGATCGCTTCCTCGAAGCTCATTGCCGCGATTGCTTTGCCGTCGCTCATGCGCCGCGCTCCTTCAATTCCGTCACATGCACCGCGGCGCAGGCCGCCAATGCGGGCAGATCATAACCGCCTTCGAGAGTCGAGACCACGCGCCCGCCGCAGACCTCGTCAGCGATGTCGCACAAGGCGCGCGTGATCCATGCGAAATCATCCTCGTCCCACATCAGATTGGCCAGCGGGTCATCGACATGGGCATCGAAACCGGCCGAGATTAGGATCAATTCCGGCGCCCACTCACGCAGCCGCGCAAAGCCTTGGGTCTGATAGGCGCGCCGCATGGCCACCCCATCGGAACCGGGCGGCAGGGGCAGGTTCAGCACATTATTCGTGGCCCCCCGTTCATTGGCGGCACCCGAGCCGGGGTAAAGCGGCATCTGGTGCGAGGAGATGAACAGCGCGCGCGGTTCATCCCACAGCACATCTTGGGTGCCATTGCCGTGATGCACATCGAAATCGACCACCGCGACGCGCGACAGGCCATGATGCTCCAGCGCATGGCGCGCGGCGATGGCGACGTTGGAAAACAGGCAAAACCCCATCGCGCGGGTTTTCTCGGCGTGATGACCGGGCGGCCTTGTGGCGACAAAGGCGTTCTTGGCCCGCCCCGCCAGCACTGCATCAACGGCGGTGATGCAGCCACCCACACCGCGCAAGGCCGCCTCCCATGTGCCGGGGCTGGCATGGGTATCGGCGTCAAGCGCCGCCCGCCCGCTTGTCGGCATCTGGCCGCGCACCCAGTCGATATAAGATTGCGGATGACCCAAAAGCAGCGCCGCCTCGTCGGCCATGGGGGCGATCATGCGGATCAGTTCGTCAAATTCGGGGGCCGAAAGCGCCTCGTTGATTTCCGACAGCCGCTCGACCCGCTCGGGGTGGCCAAGCGGCGTCAGATGATCAAGGCCAGCG
The DNA here is from genome assembly GCF_965662675.1 of Roseicyclus sp. GTDB lineage: Bacteria > Pseudomonadota > Alphaproteobacteria > Rhodobacterales > Rhodobacteraceae > Roseicyclus. The sequence goes on from NZ_CBFIIK010000001.1 coordinate 107,990, forward strand.
GGGTTTTCAACCAAAAGCGTCACGGCGGCATCTTTCCTTAGTCGGGGGCCAGCATATAGCCCGCACCACGCACGGTTTGCAGATAACGCGGTTCTTTGGGGCTGACCTCGATCTTGCGGCGCAGGCGGGTGATCTGCACATCAACGGCGCGTTCTTGAACTTGATCGGCCCCGGATTTGTCGCGGTTCAAAAGGCTGACCAATTCCGTTCGGCTGATTGGCCGATTGGGTTCGCTGGTGAAGATCCGCATCAAGGCGGCCTCGGTCGCGGTCAGGCGCACGAGGCTGGTGCCATGCCACATCTCACCGCGTTCCAGATCGTAGCGGATCGGCCCCAGATGCAGGATTTGCGGCAGTTCCGGCTCCTCGACCAGCTTGGGCATACGCCGAAGGATCGCGTTGATCCTGAGCAGCAATTCCTTGGGTTCGAAGGGTTTGGCGAGATAATCATCCGCCCCCGCCTCAAGCCCGCTGATGCGGTCGCCCGCCTCGCCGCGCGCGGTCAAAAGCAAGATCGGGGTATTCTGTGTCTGCCTGATCGCGCTGCACAGGCTGAGCCCATCTTCGCCGGGCATCATCACATCCAGAACGATGAGGTCAAAGGCCAAGCCTTTCAGAAGCCGCCGCGCCTGTGCTGCGTCGCGAGCAACGCTGGCCATGTAGCCGTTGCGCATCAAGAACTTCTGCAACAATCCGCGAATGCGCTCGTCGTCGTCGACGATGAGCAGATGTGCGCCGACCTCGCCATTCATTTCGTATTATCCCCGCCGTCCATGTAATGACGCCGCATCTCGAGATTCATCATCTGCTCGAGCACGGTGCGAAAGCCCGCCACCGCTTCAGGGCCGGCCGCGCGATAGGCATCGCGCATGCGGTTGCGCTGAGCCTCGGATAATTCGCGTTCCAGCCCCGCACCCTTGGGGGTCAGGAACAGGTGCCGCTCGCGCTTGTCGCGGGTGCCGACGCGGCTGTCGACCAGACCATCCTCGACCAATGTGCGCAGCACGCGATTGAGCGATTGCTTGGTCACACCAAGGATCGAAAGCAGATTATTGACCGTGGTGCCCGGTGTGCGGTTGATGAAATGGATCGCGCGGTGATGCGCCCGGCCATAGCCGTAGTCTTGCAAGATGCGATCCGGGTCGGCGGTGAAGCCGCGATAGGCGAAGAACATCGCCTCGATCCCGCGGCGGAGCTGGTCATCGGTCAGAAAAAGAAGGCTTTCACCGCGCCCCATCAGGTTCGCCACGTTGCGATCCGCCATGCGCTGTCCCTTCGCCATTATCCCTTCGAGGATTTGGCCCAGTTTATGTCAGCCTTGTTGACTTTCCAAGAATCGATTGCTAGCGATTAGGGCGTTTTGCGCAATAATATGCCCGATGCGGACGTAATCTGCGCAACATTCGAAAACCCGACCGGTTGGAAGAGCCGGTCAGCGAACAAGGAAGCGGACCGATGGCCGGAGCCTATGACGATCGTGATGGCAAGATCTGGATGGATGGCGAGTTGGTGGATTGGCGCGGGGCCAATGTACATATCTTGACCCATGCGATGCATTACGCCTCGTCCGTGTTCGAGGGCGAGCGCGCCTATAACGGCAAGATCTTCGAGTCCCGCCGGCATTCCGAGCGCTTGCTGAAATCGGGCGAAATGATCGACATGCCCATCCCCTATTCGATCGACGAGATCGAGGCCGCGAAATACGCGGTCATGCAGGCCAATGGCCTGACCGATGCCTATGTGCGCGCGCTGGCATGGCGCGGCGCAGGCGATGACATGGGCGTGTCGTCCAAGCGCAACCCGGTGCGCATGGCCGTCGCGGCATGGAGTTGGGGCAACTATTACGGCGACGCCAAGACCAAGGGCGCCAAGCTCGACATCGCGAAATGGCGCCGCCCCGCCCCCGACACCGCGCCCTATCAGGCCAAGGCTGCGGGTCTTTACATGATCGCGACCATGTCCAAGCACGCGGCCGAGGCCAAGGGTTGCTCGGACGCGATGATGTTCGACTATCGCGGCTACGTGGCCGAGGCGACGGGGGCCAACATCTTCTTCGTCAAGAATGGTGAGGTGCATACACCCTTGGCCGATTGCTTCCTCAACGGGATCACGCGCCAGACCGTCATCCGCATGCTGGGTGAGCGCAACATCACCGTGCATCAGCGCCACATCATGCCCGAGGAGTTGGAAAGCTTCGAGCAATGCTGGCTGACCGGCACCGCCGCCGAGGTGACGCCAGTGGGCCAGATCGGCGATTACACCTTCGAGGTCGGCGCGCTGACCCGCTCCATGTCGGATGCCTATGAGGCGCTGGTGCGCGCCTAAGCGCACGCTGCGATCCGTGACAAGGCCCCGCCGCGGCGGGGCCTTTTTCATTCGTGCTTGATTTTCGTGGGCTTCGCGCCCAACATTTCGGAATGGTGATGCATTTTCAGCCCATCGGGCCCGCAGCGCGCACAGAGCAGGTGGCCTTTGACCGCAAAGAGCTGGGCGTCATCCTTACGCTTTATGGGCGCATGGTCGCCGCTGGTGAGTGGCGCGATTACGGCATCTCGCATCTGAGCGATCTGGCCGTTTTCTCGATTTTCCGTCGCACTGCCGAGAACCCCATTTACCGGGTCGAAAAGCGCCCCCGCCTGCGGGAGCGGCAGGGGCAATATGCCGTGATCGGCATGGATGGCCGTATCCTCAAGCGGGGTAACGACCTCAAGGCCGTGCTGCGGGTGCTTGAGCGCAAACTGATCCGTGCGGTCGAAACCTAGCCGGGCAGCGCGAGCCGCTTGATGCAAGACACCGCGCCGAATTCGCGGGCGGCGATTCGTGTCATTGCCTCGTCCAGCGGTTCATAGGCCACGGCCATGTGATGGGCATTGGCGTGTAGAAGCATATGATCATTGGCCATCATCCCCACATGTCCGCGCCAGAACACCAGATCGCCACGATGGAGCGCCGCACCCTCGGGGAGTGTTTCACCCAAGCCCGCCTCTTGCTGGTCGCTGTCGCGCGGGCAGGGGATGCCACAGGCCAGAAGTGCTGCTTGCACCAAGCCTGAACAATCGATGCCCCAACGGCTGGTGCCACCCCACAGATAGGGCGTGCCGAGAAACAGATCGGCGATCCCCACCGGGTCGGCGAACCGCGCTTGGATCGGGGTCAGATGCTGGACCGGGATATGGTGGCCGGTCTGGATGCGCATGAACCCGTCACGCTCGCCTGCCACCTTGACCTGACTGCCGAAGAAAAGGGCGACATCGGGCGGGGATTTGAAATCGGGTTTGGGATAAAGATGTGTGGCGGGGGTGGTGACCCAATGCGTCGCCTCCTCCGCGCCGGTCAGCGCACCCGACAGGATGTAGCCCACATAATTGTCACGCTCGGCCATGCCGAAGGCGAACCCATCGGCGGTTTCCAGTGCCAGAAAACGCTCGCCGAACAAAAGCTGGCTGATGCGGTTGCCGCGCGGGGCGTCGGTGATGTTGACCATCGGCTGTTGGACCATCATCCAGCGGCCTTTGACGAAGCGTTCGGCGTCGAGCCGTCCCTCGAGCGAGACATGCGCCACCCGTCCATTGCTGGGCGTTGTTCTTGGGTCGGTCATCCGTTGTGTCCGTTGTCGCCGAGCATGTGAAAGATCGCCCGCGCCCCTTGGCCCAACCCCCCTTTGGGGCGACCCGGCGCGTTCGCTTGGCTCCAGGCATAGATGTCGAAATGGGCGTAGCGCGGCACATCGGGCACGAAGCGGCGCAAAAACAATGCGGCGGTGATCGCCCCGGCCATGCCGCCCGATGGCGCATTGTCCAGATCGGCGATGCCGGGTTCGATCAGCGCCTCATAGGCGGGGTGGAAGGGCAGCCGCCAGACCGGATCAGCCACAATACCCGCCGCGCGCGACAGATCGGCGGCCAAACCATCATCATCGGTAAAGAAGGGCGCGATATCCGGACCGACCGCGACCCGCGCCGCCCCCGTCAGCGTCGCCATGGAGATGGTCAGATCGGCGGGGTCTTCATTGGCCAGCGCCAGCGCATCGGCCAAGACCAGCCGCCCCTCGGCATCGGTGTTGTTGATCTCGACCGTCTTGCCGTTGCGTGCGGTAAAGATGTCACCGGGCCGAAAGGCAGCGCTTGATACGGCATTCTCCACGGCGGGGATCAGCACCCGCAACGTGATATCCAACCCTTCGGACATGATCATCCGCGCAAGGCCCAGCACCGTGGCCGCGCCCCCCATATCCTTTTTCATCAGCCCCATCGACGCGCCGGGCTTGAGGTTCAGCCCGCCCGTGTCGAAACAGACCCCTTTGCCGACAAGGGTAACCCGTTGCTTGCCCTTGCCCCAGCGCATTTCGATCAGCCGCGGCGCGCGGGCCGCGGCCCGGCCCACCGTGTGGATCAGGGGGAAATTCGCGGCAAGCAGATCATCGCCCGTGGTCACCGCGATCTCGGCCCCGAAGCTGCCCGCCAGATCGCGCGCCGCCGCCTCCAGCCCATCGGGCCCCATATCTTCGGCGGGTGTATTGATCAGGTCGCGGGTCAGCGCCTCGGCCGTGGCGATGCGTTCAAGCTGGGTGGCATTCACCCCATCGGGGGCAATCAAGCGCGCCTTGGGGTGGTTCTGGTCGCGGTAGCGATCGAAGCGGTAGCATGCGAAAAGATATCCAAGCGCCAATTCTGCGCCATCCGCCCCTTTGAGTGGGTTCGACAACAGATAAGTGGCCTGTGGCAGCCCGGCGATGGCATGGCCAAGCGCAAAGCGCCCACGCCCGCGCTCTTGCGTGGTGCCTGTGCCAAGCAAGACCATGACGGGTCGCCCATCCGCGCCGGGTAGGGCGCAGGTTTGGCCCAATCCGCCCTTGAATCCATGATGCGCGACCCATGCGCTTTGTTCTTGCGAAAGCGCATCGAGCGCTGCGTCGCTGGCGACAAGCCGAATGGGAATTGCCGTGGGATCGGGCGCGGCGAAGCACAGGTCTTTTTGCATGACACTCGGGCGATTGAGGGCGATTTTCGTATGACGCCACACTAGCGTCATGCCGGGTCGCCGCAAGGCCCCTCACCCGGAAAGATCCTCCAGATCCCAGATCGCGTCGATCGAGCGGTTCCCCACGCGCTCGAGCCGGGCCAATGTCGCGGCCAGCGCGATGGGATCGCCGTGATCGAGGCAATCCAGCACATGCCGCCCCGCTTGTGCCAGCGTCGCCATGCCGATCAACCTCGCGTCGCCGACAAGGGAGGCCAAAACCTTTTCGAGCGCTTCGCGATCCGCCCGCAGCTTGACGCATCCGATCTCGGTCAGGCTTTTGGCGATCCGTTCCAGCGCATAGGCAACCTCGGCCTCGGCGCGATGTTCGCCAAGGTGATCGCATAGCAATTCAAGTTGGCTGGGGTTGAAGCGCGCAGGCTCCCCCAGCGGTAGGTCTGTTACACCCGCCCTCATACAAACGCTCCACACTCCGCCCCCACCATGGGCAGGCGCGAAAATGCGGTTCGGTTCTGAACAAAGCCTTATTGCCGTGTGAAAAATCGCCTCCAATTTGCGTGGCATTGGGCTAATGAAGTGTCGGACACCCACGAGGAACGACGGCAAATGCATCGTGTCAAATCCCTACCCGACTATCTGCTTGAGCGTTACAAGCGCTGGAAAACCCACGAATTCCCAAGCAATCGTGACCTGTTTCGCAAACTCGCGATCGAAGGTCAGAGCCCGCAGGCGATGGTCATCGCCTGTTGCGACAGCCGCGTTGCGGTTGGGCCGGTCTTTGGCCAACAGGTCGGCGAATTATTCGTCCATCGCAACATCGCCAATCTGGTGCCACCCTATGCGCCCGATGGGCATCACCAAGGCACGGCGGCGGCGGTGGAATTCGCGGTCAGGTTCCTCAAGGTGCGTCACATCATCGTCAAAGGTCATTCGCAATGCGGTGGCGTGCGCGGCTGTCTGCAAATGTGCGCGGGCGAGGCCGTCGAGTTGGACCAGATCGACAGTTTCGTTGGTCGCTGGCTCGATATTCTGCGCCCCGGCGTGGCCCGGATCGCGGATATCACCGACGCCTCTCATCGCCAGACCGCGCTAGAGAAAGAGGGGATCTTGATCAGCCTCGAAAACCTGATGAGCTATCCCTTCGTCGCCTCGGCGGTCGATGCGGGCCATCTGACCCTGCACGGGCTTTGGACCGATCTGGCCGAGATGGATCTTGAAACATTCGATGGTGAAGTCCGCCATTTCGTGCGCGGCTGAGCTTTACCGGCGGTTGCGTGACCGTTAAGGAAAACGCGACGAAACAACCGACAGGAGTGAGTGGATGGATGGGATATTGGCGCTTGCGGCGGATAACCTGCTGTCACCGATCATCCTGTTCTTCGCGCTTGGGCTATTGGCCGCTTTCGCAAAATCCGACCTGTCCATCCCCGAGGCCATCGCCAAGGGGATGTCGATCTACCTGCTTTTTGCCATCGGTTTCAAAGGCGGGTCCAGCGTGGCCGATCACGGGATCGATGCAACGCTTTTGATGTCGCTGTTGGTTGGCGTGATCCTTTCCTTCGCGCTTCCGTTGATCGCCTTTGCGCTGTTGCGGGTGATGTCGCGGCTCGATGTCACCGATGCGGCAGCGGTTGCGGCGCATTACGGCTCGATCTCCATCGTGACCTTCGTGGCCGCGACCTCGGTTATCTCCTCGGCCGGTCTGACCTCGGAAGGCTACATGGTCGCGGTGGCCGCCGCGATGGAGGCCCCCGCGATCTTGTCGGCGCTATGGATCATCGCGCGCTACGGCAAGGCCAATGGCGAGATGGAAGATGGGCTGATGCGGGAAATCCTGCTGAACGGTTCCATCGTGCTTTTGGTGGGTTCGTTCCTGATCGGCTGGATCACCGGCGACGAGGGGATGGATCGGATCGCGCCCTTCATCGTCGCGCCGTTTCAAGGGGTGTTGTGCCTGTTCTTGCTCGATATGGGCTTGGTGGCGGGGCGTGGCCTGCGCGAGGCGCGCGCGGTGTTGACGCGCGGCTTGTTTCTGTTCGGTGTGATCATGCCGCCGATTGGCGCGGTTCTGGGTCTTGGCGCCGGGCTATTGCTGGGGCTTTCGACCGGCGGTGTCGTCCTGTTCATGACGCTTTGCGCCTCGGCTTCCTATATCGCGGTGCCCGCTGCCATGCGGGTGGCGCTGCCCGAGGCCAATCCATCCGTCTATCTCACGCTGTCGCTTGGCGTGACCTTTCCCTTCAATCTTACGCTGGGTATCCCGCTTTATCTCGCGGTTGCCAGCGCCGTCACCGGAGGCTGACGCAGATGCAGACCCACAAGGCCAAACGGGTTGAAATCACCATCGAATCGGTGATGGAGACGCGCCTGACCAATGCCTTGATCAAGGCGGGCGTCACGGGGTTCACGGTGCTGCCCGTACTGGGCGGTTCGGGAAAATCCGGCCAATGGAGCCGCGAGGGGCAGGTCAGCCGCGCGGGCGGCATGGTCAGCGTGGTCTGCATCATCCGCCCCGAGCGGTTGGATGCGCTGCTCGACGCGGCCTTTGCCGTGGTCGAGCGCCATATCGGCGTGGTCAGCGTGACGGATTGCGAGGTTCTCAGGGCCGAGCGGTTCTGAGCGGCGCTTGGCCTTGCTTCGGCAAGGCCGGCCTTGGGCTGATGACGTTCCTGCCCTGATCGCACCCTGTTGCGCGGTCAGGGTTGCCAGGTCAAGGCTTGCCCCTCGGGCCATGAAAAAGAAAGTTCCATTTCGACCAGTGCCGTTTCACCCGGCCCCACCGAAACTTCCCATGCATGCACCCCGCGCAGGTCGTCGATCTCGCGCATCGTAGGCGGCGGAGACACTCTCACCTCTAGTGACAGATCCTCTTGTTCCGCAAAGGGGGTGGCATAGAGCAGGTGCAGCTGCGCGGCCTGCGCCCCGGTATTCTCGACCCCAAAGGCGATGCGGCGCTCTTGCGTCTCGGCGGTCGCAAAGATCCCGCGATCCCCTTCGGCCAGCGACCGGTCGATCCAGATCAGGCGCAGATGGTCGAGCGGGCCAAATCCCAGCTCTGCCTCGGCTCCCATCGGGATCAGCGGCAGAAAATCCTCGCCGATGAGCGCGCCATCGCGGAAATACCGGGCAGGGCCGGGCAAGATCGGTGCGCCGCTGTCATTGCGCAGCGCGGCGAGCAGATAGGCGGTCTGATCAAGTCGTGGCACGGCACGGATCTCGGTCGTGGCTTGCATCGTCAGAGGGTCAAGCGGCAAGATTGCCTGCCCTGTCGCATCCAATGTCACGGGGCTGCCATAGACATGGGTCACGGCCAAGCCCGTGATCGCTTGTGTGGCGAGGTTGTCCGCCGCCGACTCCATCATCGGCGCTGCCCCAAGCCGCGAAAGGGCGAATGGCTGTGGCGGCGCGGTATCGATGATCCGTGCGGGGGTGGGCCAGAGCGCGCTTGGTGCGCGCGGTCGGTCGGGCTGCCCGGTGGAAAAGCGCATCGCGACCTCGCGCCATTGGCTTGGCCCCTGCACCGCGACTGATACGAAAGGTGCGATCTCCAAACCGCCGGTAAGGCTGTCCAGATGCAAGGCATAGCTGGGTGCCCAGCTTGCCGCTTGGGTGAAGTAATCAAGCCCGATCCGCCCCTCGGTCGCGTTTGCTCCACTGAGCGGAAAGGCGATGACATCAACGGTCGTGCCAAAGGGTTTGAGCCGATCCAGCGCGTCATTCGCCGCGGCCAATGCGACCTCGCGGGTTGTGACCACCCCGGCAGGCATCCGCCGTGCGATGCGCGCCTCGTGCAATGCGGCCTCAAGTCGTGCGGTCTCGGCCCCGAGTGTCGCCAAGAGCCGCGGCAGATCGTCGGATACGGCATCGGCCATGCCATCGCCCGCCAATGTGCCGAGAAAGTGGAGCTGTGCCTCGAGCACGCGGATGCCGCCATCGACCAGCGCCAAGGTATCTTGTGCCGTGGTCAAGGCATCCTCGGCCGCATCGCGCGCGGCGCGCGCCGCTGCTTGTTCCGGGTCGTCCAACACACCCTCGTCGATCGGATAGCCGGCGATCTTGCGTGGCTGACCGATGATCATGCCCTCGGGCGCGGTCAGCGTGATGCGTTCGGCCAGCGCCGCGTCTTGCATCGCGATCATGATCTGATGGCTACCGGGTTCAATGGCCAGATCGGCCCGGCGGCTGACCTCGGCGCCCGATAGGTAGATTGTGGCCGCCGTGATATCGGCCCGCAGCAAGATATCATCGGCATGAACTGGCGCGGCACTGATCATGGCCAGCGCGAATGACAGGGCGATACGCATGTTCGGACGCTCCAAGATCGTGACTTTCCCTGCCCACAGACCTGCGGGTTTGAAGGGCGCAAAACAACGAAAAACGGCGCTTGCCCCGATGGCTCAGCGATGTTTTGCCAGTGGCGCGGGGTTTGCCCATGAAAAAAGGCCGACCCCGGCGGGATCGGCCCAATTCTGTCAGGTGTTGGGCCTTAACCCTTTTTCAGCACCCGGTTGCCCAGCGTCTCGGCGATCTGCACCGCGTTCAGCGCGGCACCCTTGCGCAGGTTGTCGCTGACGCACCACAGGTTCAGCCCGTTATCGAGCGTGCTGTCTTGACGGATGCGGCTGATGAAGGTGGCGTAATCGCCCACGCATTCGATGGGGGTGACATAGCCGCCATCCTCGCGCTTATCGATCACCATGACGCCCGGCGCCTCGCGCAGGATATCGCGGGCCTCGTCCTCGTCGAGGAAATCCTCGAACTCGATATTGATCGCCTCGGAATGGCCGACGAAGACCGGCACGCGCACGCAGGTGGCGGTGACCTTGATCTTGGGATCGAGGATCTTCTTGGTCTCGGCGACCATTTTCCACTCTTCCTTGGTCGAGCCGTCCTCCATGAACTTGTCGATATGGGGGATCACGTTGAAGGCGATCTGCTTGGTGAACTTGTTTGGCGGCTTGCTATCGGTCGGATTGTAGATGCTTTTGGTCTGGTCCCATAGCTCATCGATGCCCGCCTTGCCTGCGCCGGAAACCGATTGGTAGGTCGAGACGACGACGCGCTTGATGCGCGCGCGGTCATGCAGCGGCTTGAGCGCCACAACCATCTGCGCGGTCGAGCAGTTGGGGTTGGCGATGATATTCTTCTTGGCGTAGCCCTCGACCGCTTGCGGATTCACCTCGGGCACGACCAGCGGCACATCGGGGTCATAGCGGTAGAGCGACGAGTTATCGATCACCACGCAGCCCGCCTTGGCCGCTTTTGGCGCATAGATCGCCGTCGCCTCGGAACCGACCGCGAAAAGCGCGATATCCCATCCGGTGAAGTCAAAGGTGTCGAGATCCTTGGTTTTCAGGGTCTTGTCGCCAAAGCTGCATTCTGTCCCCAGCGATTTTCGGCTGGCCAATGCCACGATTTCGTCGACGGGGAATTCCCGTTCGGCGAGGATGTTCAGCATTTCGCGGCCCACATTGCCCGTGGCACCGGCGACGACGACTCGGTATCCCATATCTTTGGTCCTTACCCTTGTGGATGAACGGCACATAAAGGAAGCAGTCGCCAAGGAAAAGGGCCGTGGCGCTTGACTTATGGCGCGCCAGCCCGCATGTGCCACGGATGTCGCTGCACTGCCGCGTGAGCAGTCGGACGGCGGGGGCATCCCCGTGGGCCTGACAACGACAGCAAGTTTCTCCCAGTTCCCATTCACGCAGGGTTCTGACGATCGTGGCCCGGTAACGGCCCGGTCGCACCCTCGTCCGCCATGCATGACCTGCGTGGCCCCTGATCGATGGCGACCGCATGATGCGGCGCCCGAAAGGATATGATTTGTTTGATTTCGATATGCTGGGCCTGAACAAGGTTTTGCTCAACGCGCTCAAGGCCGGTGGCTTTGACAAACCGACCCCGATCCAGAACCAAGCGATCCCGCTGGCGATGGAAGGGCACGACATCTTGGGCCTCGCCCAAACCGGCACCGGCAAGACACTGGCCTTTGGCTTGCCACTCATTGCGCATCTGATGGAAGCGGACACCCGCCCCCAGACCCGGACGGCACGCGCGTTGATCCTTGCGCCGACGCGCGAGTTGGTGAACCAGATCTCCGACAGCCTGCGGCACTTCACAATCAACACGCCGATCAAGATCGCCACCGTCGTCGGCGGCCAATCCATCGGGCGCCAGATCGGCGTCTTGGCGCGCGGTGTGGATATTCTCGTGGCCACACCCGGCCGCCTGATCGACCTGATGGATCGCGGCGCGGTCGATCTGCGCCAAGCCCGCCATCTTGTGCTGGATGAGGCCGACCAGATGCTTGATCTCGGCTTTATCCATGCGCTGCGCCGGATCGCGCCGGCCCTCGGCACGCCGCGCCAGACCATGCTGTTTTCGGCCACCATGCCCAAGCAGATGGAAGAACTGTCGCGCGCCTATCTGACCAACCCGCGCCGTGTGCAGGTCTCGCCCCCCGGCAAGGCCGCCGACAAGGTCACGCAATCGCTGCGTTACATGGAAAAGGGTGCCAAGCCCGCCGTCCTGCGCGAAATTCTGAACCGCGACCGCGACGCGCTGACCTTGGTTTTCGCACGCACCAAGCATGGCGCGGAAAAGCTGATGAAGGGGCTGGTCGATGACGGTTTCAACGCCGCCTCGATCCATGGCAACAAAAGCCAAGGCCAGCGTGATCGTGCGATCAAGGCCTTCCGCGATGGCACGATCAATGTGCTGGTCGCCACCGACGTCGCCGCGCGTGGCATCGACATTCCCGGCGTGGCCTATGTGATCAACTACGAGTTGCCCGATACGCCCGACAATTACGTTCACCGTATCGGCCGCACCGCGCGTGCCGGTCGCGAGGGCGAGGCGATCGCCTTTTGCTGCGCGGAAGAGGTCGATCTGCTGATCCAGATCGAAAAGTTGATGAAGGTGGAAATCCCCGTCGCCAGCGGTACGCGGCCCAAGGCGGTCAAGATGGAGAAACCACAGCGCGGTGGCGGCGGTGGCCGTGGACGCGGTCAAGGGGCCGGTCAAGGGCAGGGTCATGGCAAGGGCGCAAAATCCGCCCATCGCCCCTTTGCCAATGCCGCACCCAAGGGGCGTCGCCCCCGCCGTTCGCGCGCGGCCTGAAACTCAGCCGGGGCTGTCCTTCGACCAAAGGTAGACGGACAGCCCGGCCAAGACCACCAGACCGATGATCCCGAACAGCGCGCCATATGCCTCGGCGGGCGCGCGTGTTTGGGCCAGGGCGGAAAATCCCGGTCCTGATGCGAATTGCATCACCCCGGCCCCGCCCATTCCGAACAGGTTCAACAGCGTCACCCCCCGCCCCGTCAGATGCGGGGGGCAAAAGCTGCGCCCATGGCTGATGACAATCGGGTAGGATGCGCCGAGGAGTCCGATCGCCGCAAAAAGCGCGATGGCAGGCCAAAGCCCCCCCGGCGGCACCACCCAGAATGATAAAAGCATCAGCGCGACCGCCGCATTGCCGATGAGGATGGGCCGCTTGCGACCTCCGAAAAGGCGGTCGGCAGGGCCGTAAAGGAAATTCCCCGCCACCATCGCCAGCCCCATCACCAGCGTCGCCGTGCCGATTTGGGCCAGGTCGGCGCCGAACAAGGTGTTGACATAGGGGCTGATCCACAGCCCCCGCAGGCCCGCGGCGGGCGCATAGCAGACGAACATCATCGCCATGATCGGCCAAAGCGCCGGCATCCGTAAAAGGTCCATCAGTGATCCCCTCGCCTCGCCTTCGGGGCGGGTGGGGTCGCGTACCAATGTCCAGATGGCCAGCGCGACAAGCGCTGTCAGTACCGCGAAAGCACCCACTGTCGTGCGCCAGCCAAAGGCCGCGATCAGCCCGGCCAGCGGCGCGGCCGACAAGATATTGCCCAGTGACGAAACCCCGACCGTCACCCCTGCCAGCGTGCCAAAGACGGCCGCCGAGAATTGCCGTGCAAAGATGTAGTAGGTCGCCATCAGGATCGGTGCGCAGCCGATCCCGATCAACACCATCGCGGCCATGATTGCCCCCGGCCCTTGGGCCGAGGCAAAGACCGCCGCCCCGCCCGCCCCGCCGATCAAGAACAAGACCGAGGCCGTGCGCCTTGGCCCGATCGTGTCGAGTGCCCAGCCTACTGGCAATTGCATCAGCGCGAAGGCCGCGAACCACAGCCCCGATGCGCGCGCAAGATCGGCGGTCGTCGCCCCCAGTTCTTGCAGCAACGCAGGCGACAGCACCGCCAGAAAGGCGCGGTAGAATTGGCTGAGCGTGTAGGCGATGACCAGAACGGCGATGCCTGCCCGCATGAAAGGGCTCCTTTGCCGCTATGCGGCGCGACCCTGCACCTTGCTTGCGGCTGCGACAAGCGGGCGCGGTAATCTTATTATTTTTGTCGGAAATCTTGACAGGGCGGCAAGGATCGCGTTCAAGGGCACCAACCCAACTGAGTGTTTCAGTCAGGTATAAGATTGGCCAACCACGGAGCTTACCATGACCCGCACTCTTGCCGCCCTTTTGGGCACCGCCATCGCCGCCTCGACCCTGACCGCTGCGCAGGCGCAGGAACTCAATCTTTACTCCTCGCGTCATTACGACACCGATGAGCGGCTCTATTCCGATTTCACCGCCGCTACCGGCATCACCGTCAACCGTATCGAAGGCAATGCAGACGAGCTGATCGCCCGGATGCAGGCCGAGGGTGCCAACAGCCCCGCCGATGTGTTCCTGACCGTCGATACCGTCCGTCTTGCGCGTGCCGCCGCCATGGGCTTGTTGCAGCCCGTCGAGAGCGAGATTCTCGAAACCCGCGTGCCTGCCTATTTGCAAGATGACGACAACAACTGGTTCGCCTTCTCGCAGCGCGCGCGCATCTTGTTCTACGACAAGACCGAGGTGACCAACCCGCCGCAAAGCTATCAGGATTTGGCCAAGCCCGAATATGCAGGTCAGGTCTGCATCCGCTCGGCCACCAATGTCTATACCCAGAACATCGTCGCGGGTCTGATCGCGCATTTGGGCGAGGCGGCGGTCAAGGATTGGGCGACCGCGGTCGTGGGTAACTTTGCCCGTGCCCCGCAGGGAGGCGACACCGATCAGCTGCGTGGCATCGCCTCGGGCGAATGCAACATCGCGATGTCGAACACCTATTACTATTCCCGCATCATCCGCGAAGGCGACAGCCAGATCACGCCGGAACAATTGGCCAATATCGGCTGGGTCTTCCCGAACCAGAACGACATCGGCGCGCATATGAACGTGTCGGGTGGCGGTGTGGCGGCGAATGCGCCGAACCGCGAGAACGCGATCGCGTTCCTCGAATATCTGACCTCGGAACAGGCGCAGCAGTATTTCTCGGCTGGCAATGATGAATACCCCGCCGTGCCGGGTGTGGGCCTTGCCCCCTCGGTCGCGGCCTTGGGCATCTTCCGCCCCGATACCATCGACCTGAGCGACATTGCCGCCAATGTCGAAGCTGCGGTCACGCTGCTGAACGAGGCTGGGTGGGAGTGATCTTTCCCACCCAATTGGGTTGAAACAAAAGCGGGCGCCCATGCGGCGCCCGTTTTCCTTCGTGCCAGCCCGTCAGCACCGCCGTGTTTCGCGGCCGATCATGCACGACGCCGTGTTTCGCGGCCGATGCTCCAGCACAAGAGCGCGACGGGAAAGAGCCCGACCGCTCCGATCACAAGGCTAGGGACCGCCGCCTCGGCCAGTCGCTCGTCCGAGGCAAGCCTGTGCGCCTGCACCGCCAGCGTGTCGTAGTTGAACGGGCGCAAGATCAGCGTGGCTGGCAGTTCCTTCATCACATCGACGAAAACGATCAAGAGCGCGGTCAGGATCGCTGGCTGCAAGATCGGCACATGCACGCGGCGCAGCATCGGTGTCGGCCCATGGCCCAGCGTGCGGGCCACGGCGTCCATATTGGGGTTCACCGTGGCCAAGCCCGCCTCGTAGGTGTTCAGCGCAACCGCCATGAAGCGCACCATGTAGGCCGCGATCATCAGCCAGATGGAGCCTGTGATCAAAAGCCCGGTGTCGATGCCGAAATTCGCTTCCATCACCCGGTCGAGCGCATTGTCGAAGGCGGCGAAAGGAAAAAGCAGCCCCACGGCGATCACCCCGCCGGGCACCGCGTAGCCGATACCGGCGATCCGCAGCCCGACCCGCGCCGCGCGCGAGGGGAAGATCCGTGCATTGAACCCCATCGCAATGGCCGCCGCCACGGTCAAGATGGCCGCGATACTGGCAAGGGTCAGAGAGTGCTGCAAAAAGCCCAAGTAGCGGGGCGAAAACAGGATCTGGCTTGTCCCTGATGCCAGCGCGATCAAGATCCCGCTTGGCAGCAGAAAGCCAAAAAAAACGGGTAGACCGCAGGCGATGAACGCGCCCGCGGCGGCACGCCCTCGCAGGGTGACGGGCTCCATCCGCTCGAAACGGCGGCCGGCGTCATGATGGCGCTGGTTCTGCCTTTGGTGCCGCTCGAGCGTGGCCAGTGCCAGCGCCACGACCAGCAGGCACAGCGCCAATTGCGCCGCCGCCGCCCGGTCGAACAGGCCAAACCAGCTGACATAGATGCCCGTAGCGAATGTCTGCACGCCGAAATAGGCGACGGTGCCGTAATCGGCCAATGTCTCCATCATCGCCAGCAATACGCCACCCGCGATGGCGGGGCGTGCGACCGGCACCGAGACGCGGAAAAACGCCCCCCACGGCCCCAGCCCCAGCGTGCGCGCGGCGATATAGGCGGTGGCCGATTGGCGCAGGAAAGCGGCACGCGCCAGCAGGTAGACATAGGGGTAAAGCACCAAGATCAGCATCGCCGCCGCCCCACCGGTCGAGCGGATTTCTGGGAACCAGTAATCGCGCGGGCCCCAGCCTGTCAGATCGCGCAACGTGCTTTGGACCCAGCCGGGGTGATCAAGCAGATCAGTATAGGCATAGGCCAGCACATAGGCCGGAAAGGTCAGCGGCAAGGCCAAGGCGATTTCCAGCAGACCACGCCCCGGAAAGCGCGTCGCCGTGACCAGCCATGCCGTTGCGGTGCCGATCATCGCCGTGCCGGTCGCCACGACCAGCACCAAGATGGCTGTCGTGCCCGCGTAGCGCGGTAGGACCGATCCGGCCAAGGCGCTGAGCGTGTCACCGCCGCCGCCAAGTGCCGCAAGCGCCACGGCCAGCATCGGCAAGATGCATAGCCCCGCCACAAGCCAAGCCAAGGCGGAAAGGCGGCGGGACTGCTGGAGGCGGTGGGTCGTCGGCATGGGCAGGGCTGGTGCGATCAAGAAAGGGCAATCCGATCTCTTTTGTCAGGCTTTCGTCGGAATGCAAGGCGACAAGGCCGGTCCGGGCCGCAGTGTCGCAAAAGCTTCACTTGAAGAGGGGCAAAATTTCGGTATTTCGAGAAATATGGAAACAACACTTTCAGAGAGATTCGCCATCCTTGGCCACCCAGTGCGGTTGGATGTGCTGCGCCTGTTGATCCGGCGTCATCCCGACCTTTTGCCCGCGGGTGAAATCGCCGAGGTTCTGGGTCTCAAGCCCAATACGCTCAGCGCCTATCTGGCCGATCTATTGCGTGCGGGGCTGATCACCCGCACCCGCAGCGGCACGTTTCTGCGCTATGGGGCCGACCTTGTGGGCATTAGCGCGATGACCGGCGCGTTGTGGACCGATTGCTGCCTTGGTCGACCCGACCTTTGCCCGCCGACCGCCATCATGGAACATCCCGGAGACATTCCCATGACAGCCCCCCGCCATTACCGCGTCTTGTTCATCTGCACGGGGAATTCCGCCCGCTCCATCTTTGCCGAATCGATCCTGCGCAAGATCGCGGGGGATCGGTTCGCGGCATTTTCCGCCGGGACCAAGCCGCAATCCGAGATGAACCCTCTGGCCGTGAAGATGCTGCAATCAAAAGGCTACGAGATCGAGAGCCTTCGCTCCAAGAATGTGGCGGAGTTCCAAGGGCCAGAGGCCGAGCCCTTCGATTTCGTCTTTACCGTTTGCGACCGCGCCGCGAACGAGGCTTGCCCACCATGGCCGGGCCAGCCGATCAGCGCGCATTGGGGCACGCCCGACCCGGTCAAGTCGCAAGGGACCGAGGCCGAGCGGATGCTGGCCTTTCAGCATGCCTATGGAATGCTGCGCAACCGCATTACCGCCTTTGCCGCCCTGCCCTTGGAGGCGCTTGACCGCATCTCGCTTCAGCATGCGCTCGACGATATCGCCCGCAATCAGGAGGGTTCGCAATGACGACCTATGCGCTCAATGGTCTGGGCCGGATCGGCAAGTTGGCGCTGCGCCCGCTGTTGGAGCGTGGGGCCAAGATCGCGTGGATCAATGATGCCGTGGGCGATCCGGCGATGCATGCGCATCTGCTCGAATTCGATACGGTGCATGGCCGTTGGCGGGCTGATATCAGCAGCGATGCAGATAGCATCGCCATCGATGGTGTGCGCCTGCCCGTTCTCAACGAACGCGATCCGGCCAAGCTGCCTCTGGCGGGTGTGGATGTGGTGATCGACTGCACCGGCGTCTTCAAGACGGCGGCAAAGATCCAGCCCTATTTCGGTGCGGGTGCGAAGCGCGTTGTCGTCTCGGCCCCGGTCAAGGATGGGGGTGCCGCCAACATCGTCTATGGCGTGAACCACGACATCTACGACCCCGCCCAGCACCGCATTGTCACGGCGGCAAGCTGCACGACCAATTGCCTCGCCCCGGTGGTCAAGGTCATCCATGAGGGGTTGGGGATCAAGCATGGCTCTATCACCACGATCCATGATGTGACCAATACGCAAACCATCGTGGACCGCCCCGCCAAGGATCTGCGCCGCGCGCGCTCGGCGCTCAACAGCTTGATCCCGACCACCACGGGCAGTGCCACGGCGATCACGTTGATCTACCCGGAGTTGAAGGGCAAGTTGAACGGCCATGCGGTGCGGGTGCCGCTATTGAATGCGTCCCTTACCGATTGCGTCTTCGAGGTCGAGCGCCCCACCACAGTGGCGGAGGTGAACGCGCTGTTCGCGGCGGCGGCCAAGAAGGGCCCGCTTGTCGGTATTCTGGGTTACGAAGAACGCCCGCTGGTCAGCGCCGATTACACCAATGACACGCGCTCAAGCATCATCGACGCCCCCTCCACCATGGTGGTGAACGGCACGCAGGTGAAGATCTACGCATGGTATGACAACGAGATGGGCTATGCGCATCGACTGGTCGATGTGGCCCTGATGGTGGGCGCCAATCCATGACCGACGGCGCGCGCCCGCCGGGGATGGCGGCCTATATCGCCGTCACGGCGGCCTATTGGGCATTCATGCTGACCGATGGCGCGCTGCGCATGCTGGTGCTGCTGCATTTCCACACGCTGGGCTTTTCCCCGGTGCAACTGGCCTATCTGTTCATCTTGTATGAGATCGCGGGGATCGTGACCAACCTTTCGGCAGGCTGGATCGCCGCGCGCTTTGGGCTGACGGCCACGCTTTACGCCGTGCTGGGGTTGCAGATCGTGGCGTTGCTGGCACTCGCGCAACTTGACCCAAGCTGGGGCATCGCGGCCTCGGTCGCCTTTGTCATGGTGGTGCAGGGGTTGTCGGGCGTGGCGAAGGATCTGGCCAAGATGTCCTCGAAATCGGCGGTGAAGCTTTTGGCACCAGCGGGCGAGGGGGTCTTGTTTCGCTGGGTGGCGGTGCTGACCGGATCGAAGAACGCGGTCAAGGGCTTGGGCTTCCTCCTTGGGGCGGCGATGCTCGCCCTCGTCGGCTTTGTCGGTTCGGTGCTGGCGATGGCCGCCATTTTGTCGATGATCTTGCTGGTGATCGCGTGGCGGATGCCAAGCGGCCTGCCCACGGGTCGCAAGGGCGCGAAATTCACCGAAGTCTTTTCCAAATCCCACAACGTCAATTGGCTTTCGGCGGCGCGCGTTTTCTTGTTCGGCGCGCGCGATGTGTGGTTCGTCGTCGGCATCCCGATCTATTTCTACGCGGTCTTGTCGGATGGCACGGTCGCGGGCAACCGGGCGGCGTTTTTCACCATCGGCGGCTTCATGGCGGTCTGGATCATCCTCTATGGCGCGGTGCAGGCCAGCGCCCCCAAGATCCTGCGCGCCGAGGCACGCGGCGAAGCGGCCCTGATCGGCGAGGCCTGGGGCTGGGCCTTGGGCCTCGCTCTATTGCCAGCGATGTTGGCGGCGCTGGTGTGGTTCGCTGGCACGTCGGCACCATGGCTCACGGTCACGCTGATCGCGGGGCTCTTGGCCTTCGGTGCGATCTTCGCCATCAATTCGGCGCTGCATTCTTACCTGATCCTTGCCTTCACGCGGGCCGAGCGGGTCACGATGGATGTGGGGTTCTACTATATGGCCAATGCGACGGGGCGGTTGATCGGCACGCTTTTGTCAGGGCTGAGTTATCAATGGGGTGGCCTGCCCGCCTGTCTGGGCGTGGCGGCGATGATGCTTGCGGTCAGCGGTATCACGGCGCGCCAATTGCGCCCGGTCACGGCGTGATGCGACGTTAAGAAAGCCTTCAGCGCGCGCATGCTATCGCCCTGCGCATGGCCGAGGCAGAGCAAAATCCCCGCCCGCTGATCGTGAAGCGCAAGAAGGTGATCGCCGGTGGCGGTCATCATGGCGGCGCGTGGAAAGTGGCCTATGCCGATTTCGTCACTGCGATGATGGCGTTCTTCATGCTGATGTGGCTGCTCAACGCGACCACGGAACAACAACGCAAGGGCATCGCGGATTATTTCTCCCCCACCATTCCGATCACGCGCATCTCGGGCGGGGGCGATGGTGCCTTTGGCGGCGACAGCCCGTTTTCGGAAACCACCACAGCGCAATCGGGTACCGGCGCGACCAGCCTTCGCCCGACAGAAGGACGGCAGGGGCTTGGCATGTCGGGAACCGATTACCGGCAGATGGACGCCCAAGACGCCATGGCGCTGGCCGCGGTGGCTGACGCCTTGTCCGGCCAGAATGGCGATAGTGTTTTGCCCGAGCATATACTGGCCCATGTCGCCACGCGCCTGACCGATGAGGGGTTGATCATCGAGATTTTCTCGCGCCCCGGGCAACAGATTTTCGATCCTCAAACCGGCGCTCCCGCGCCGTGGATGGCCGATATCGCCGCCGTGATGGCCAGCCTATTTGCAACCGTCACCAATGCTGTCGCCATCGAAGGCCATGTGGCGGCTGAGCCTGTCGTCGTGGCCGCCGAGACGCGTTGGCGCGCCTCGACCGACCGCGCGCAAAGCTTTCGCGGTTTGCTCGAGGCTTCGGGCCTCCCGCCGCGCCGTATTCTGCGTGTGACGGGGCATGCCGATCGCGAAGCCGTCACCGAGAACCCGATGTCGCCGCGCAACGAGCGGCTGGAGATCATCCTTTTGCGTAGTGCCCGCTGAGGCGCGGGCAAATGCGGCGAATTTGAATTGTTAGGCCTCCCTTAAGCAGGCTCTGCCAAGGGTGATGCCGTCCCAGATGCAGCAGAAAGGCGCATGAGATGACCATTTCCTCCTCGCTCAATTCAGGCGTGGCCGGGCTTCAGGTGAATGCCAGCCGCCTTGCGACCATCGCCGACAATATCGCGAACTCCGGCACCTACGGTTACAAGCGCGTCGTCGCCGATTTTCATTCCCTCGTGATCATGCAAAGCGATGGCAGCTATTCGGCGGGTGGCGTGCGCGCCTCGACCGCCCGGATGATCGACCAGCGCGGCACCTTGGTGACGACCGACAACCCGACTGACCTTGCGATCGGCGGGCGTGGCATGATGGCCGTGACCTCCGCCGCAGCCCTTGATGGGCCGGGAACCGACCTTCCGATTCGCCTGTTGACGACCGGGTCGTTCCGGCCGGACGCCGAGGGGATATTGCGCACTCAAACCGGCGAGGTGCTGATGGGCTGGCCTGCCAACCCCGATGGGACCGTGCCCAATTTCCCGCGCGACACATTCGACGGTTTGCAGCCGATCCAGATCAATTCCAACCAGTTCACCGGTGACCCGACAACGCGGATGCAATTGTCGGTCAACCTACCCGCAACCCAGACCGATGCAGGCGGCAACGGTCAGCCATTCGTGATGTCGGCGGAATATTACGACAATCTGGGCACATCCCAATATCTGGAGATCTCATTCACCCCGACAATTCCAACAGTCGGCATGAGCCATCAATGGACGATGGAGGTGCGTGACAGCGCCACGGGTGGCGGCGTGATCGGGGAATATGCGCTGACCTTCGACGATGCCCGCGGCAATGGCGGCAATCTCGCCTCGGTGACGCCGATCTCGGGTGGGGCCTATGATCCGGCGACGGGCACGCTTGCGCTGAATGTCGATGCGGGGCCGCTCGATCTGGTGATCGGCGCGCCGGGCGATCCGGGTGGTTTGACCCAGCTTTCCGATACGTTCGCGCGCGCGCCCGTGGTCAAGAACGGCTCTCCCGTCGGCGATCTCAGCCGGGTGGAGGTCGATGCGAATGGCTATCTTCACGCCATCTACGACAGTGGCATCACCCGCGTGATCTATCAGATCCCCATCGTCGATGTCCCCAATCTCAACGGTCTGACCACGGGCGACAACCAGACCTATTCCATCTCGCCCGACTCGGGGCAGTTCTTCTTGTGGGATGCGGGCGATGGGCCGACCGGTGACATGGTGGGCTATGCGCGCGAGGAATCCACCACCGATGTGGCGGGTGAACTGACCCAGCTGATCCAGACACAGCGGGCCTATTCCTCGAATGCCAAGATCATCCAGACCGTGGATGAGATGTTGCAGGAAACCACCAACATCAAGCGCTGATCCGCGCCCCGGCCGGAGCTGATCCATGAGCATTTCAAGCGCCTTGTCCAATGCCCTCTCCGGGCTGAACGTCGCCGCCCGCGCGACCGATATCGTCTCGTCCAACATCGCCAACGCCATGACCGATGGTTATGGCGTGCGCAGCTTGGCGATCTCGGCGCGCGTCATCGGCAATGGTGGCGCGGGGGCTTGGGTGTCGGGCGTCATCCGGCATGAGGACAGCATCTTGATCGGCCATCGCCGGCGGGCCGAGGCCGAGACGTCCTTTTCCATGGCGCAATCCCAGCACCTGACCCGGTTGGAGGGGTTGATCGGTACACCCGACGCGCCCGGTAGCCTTGCCGCACGCGCAACGGCCTTCGAGGCGGCGATGATCTCGGCTGCGGCTGGGCCACAGGATCAGACGCGCCTTGGTGCCGCTGTCGGCGCCGCAGTCGATCTTGCCACGACGATCAACACCATCGCAGCCGGCATTCAGGGCCAGCGCCTTCAAGCGGATGGTGAGATCGGGCGCATGGTGAGCCGGATCAACACCGCGCTCGAGTCTTTGGCGGCCCTCAACACGCGCATCCGCCAAGATAGCGGGGGTGGGAGGGATGTCTCGGCACTGCTTGATGCGCAAGCGCGGCTGGTCGATGACATCGCACCGCTGATCCCGCTGGAAAGCCGGCGTGATGCAACCGGCGCGCTATTGCTCTACAGCGCGGATGGGCAGGCGCTGCTCGATGGGCGGCCCGCGGTCTTGGGCTTTTCACCCGTCACGGTGATGACCGCCGAGATGTCGCGTGCCGATGGCACATTATCCGGGCTGACCCTGAACGGGCGCGCCTTGCCCTTGGATGGCACAACCCCGGCCTTTGCGGGTGGTGAATTGGCCGCGCAATTCGCTTTGCGCGATCAATGGGCGATCACCGCCCAAGCGGGGATCGATGCGGTCGCCCGCGATCTGGCGGCACGTTTCGATGCGCCCGGTTTCGACCCGACACTGGCGCCGGGCCAGCCGGGGCTGTTCACCGATGCCGGGGCAAGTGTCGATCCGGCGCTGGAAATCGGCCTGGCCGGGCGGCTTCGGGTCAATGCGGCCGTTCTACCGGCCGAAGGCGGGGCGCATTGGCGCTTGCGTGACGGTTTGGGCGCGACGGCACCCGGCCCCAGCGGCGCGGCGGGATTTCTGCACGCGCAGATCGACACGCTCACGGCCCTGCGGGCGACCGCCTCGGGCGGGTTTTCGGCGACGGGGCGCAGTTTCGCGGGGCTGGTCGGCGATCACCTCACCGCGGTTGGTTTTGCCCGCCAAGCGGCCGAGGTCGATCAAGCCCATGGCATGGCCCGGCTTCACGCGCTGCGCGATGAGGGGTTGCGCCAAGGCGTCGATACGGACGCGGAAATGCAGCGGCTTTTGCGGATCGAACAGGTTTTCGCCGCGAATGCGCGCGTGGTCAGCGCCGCGCAAGAGATGATCGATCAACTGATCAGGATGGGTGCATGAGCTGGACCACATTGGGCGATGCGGCCCGTTTTCACATGATGCAACATGACGGCACCAGGCTGCGGCAAGAGTTGCAGCGGCTGACAACCGAGTTGTCGACCGGTCGCCAAAGCGATCTGGGCCGCGCGACGGGGGGAAATTTCGGCAGCCTTGCCGATATGACGCGATCCTTGACGCTGACCCAGACATTCGCGCGCGCCATCGATGAAGCAGGCTTTGCCGCCGCCGCCCGCCAAACCGCCTTGGCGCGGATCGAGAGCGAGATCGACGGGCTTGCGCCGCATATCCTCGGCCTTTCAACCGGCGGCGCTTTGCAGGAGTTGACGTTGGCTTTGGCCGATGCCCCCGAACGGTTCACCCAAGCGGTGTCGGCGTTGAATACCCGCGTGGCCGGTCTGTCGCTTTTTGCCGGAAACGCGCCCGATCAGCCCACAGTGATCCCGGCCGAGGCGATGATGGATGCGCTGCGCCCGCTGGTGGCCGGGGCGACGACGACGGCTGACGCGATCGCCGCGGTCGAGGCATGGTTTCTCAGCCCCGGCGGTGGGTTCGAGACCACCGCATGGCAAGGCGGCAGCGGCCCGGCGGCGCCTGCTGTTCTGGG
>NZ_CBFIIK010000002.1:0-104874 GCF_965662675.1 Roseicyclus sp.
CACCGATCCGCGCAAGTCCGGCACCTACCATTTCGCGGGCAGCCCCGACACCAGCTGGGCCGATTTCGCCCGCGCGATCATGACCGAGGCGGGATTGCCTTGCGCGATCGAGGATATCCCGACCAGTGCCTATCCAACGCCCGCCAAACGCCCGCCGAATTCGCGCATGGATTGCAGCGCGATCGAAGCCAGCTTCGGCATCCCCCGGCCTGATTGGCGCGCGGCGTTGAGCGAGATTGTGAAAGAGTTGGAGGCCGTACCATGACACAGCGCAAAGGCATCATCCTCGCGGGCGGGTCGGGGACGCGGCTTTACCCGATCACCATGGGGCTGTCGAAGCAGCTTTTGCCGATCTACGACAAGCCGATGATCTACTATCCGCTCAGCGTCTTGATGCTGGCCGGTATCCGCGAGATCGCGGTGATCACCACGCCGCAAGATCAAGACCAGTTCCGCCGCACGCTGGGCGATGGCGGCCAATGGGGGCTGTCCTTGACCTATATCGAACAGCCAAGCCCCGATGGGTTGGCGCAGGCCTATCTTCTTGCACAAGATTTCCTGGATGGTGCGCCCTCGGCCATGGTTCTGGGCGACAACATCTTTTTCGGCCATGGCCTGCCCGAACTTTTGGCCGAGGCCGATGGACGCGCGGCGGGCGGCACCGTCTTTGGCTACCGGGTCAGCGACCCCGAGCGCTATGGCGTGGTCGATTTCGCCCCCGATGGCACCGTGCAGGCGATCATCGAGAAGCCCGCGCGTCCGCCCTCGCATTTCGCGGTGACCGGGCTTTACTTCCTTGACGGGTCTGCCCCCGAACGCGCGGCTGCAGTCCAACCTTCGCCGCGTGGCGAGTTGGAGATCACGACACTTCTGGAAAGTTACCTCGCCGATGGCGCGCTTCAGGTCAGCCGCATGGGGCGCGGCTTTGCATGGCTCGATACCGGGACGCATGCCAGCCTGCTCGATGCGGGCAACTTCGTGCGCACGCTTGAACAGCGCCAGGGCATGCAAACGGGAAGCCCCGAGGAAATCGCCTTTCAGCATGGCTGGATCACCGCTGACGACCTTGCGGCACGCGCCAGGCTGTTCGGCAAAACCGATTACGGAAAATATCTGGAAGGATTGATTTGATGCCGCATTACCGTCTGCTGCGCTGAACCAAGCGCATGTTCTTGCGTCTTTACGCCCTTTATCTGCGATATGCCGCGCGCCATGCCGACAGGCTGGCGGGTTTTTCGTTGCCGCGCGATCGTGGCAAGCGGCTTGGCAATGTCGAACGGATATGGCGGGCTGATGGCGCCACGCGGATCGTGGGCTGGACAAGCGCGACGGCGCTATGTGTCAGCTGGCCCGGTGGCCAAGTTGATGCGATCCCGCATATCCAGAGATCCGATGTGATGCATCGCTTCGGTCTGCCAATCGATTGCGGTTTCGAGATCGATCTGCCCGAGGCGGCGCGCGATCTGACCTTGCATCTGACGCTGGCCGATGGGGGCGAGATCGCCGTGCCGGTCGCCCATCCCGCCGATCCGCCGACACCCGCTGCACGGCGGCGGCTTTGGCGTGCCTTCATGGTCGATCTGTTTCGGG
This sequence comes from Roseicyclus sp., assembly GCF_965662675.1. Lineage (GTDB taxonomy): Bacteria > Pseudomonadota > Alphaproteobacteria > Rhodobacterales > Rhodobacteraceae > Roseicyclus. Next base: position 1,591 of record NZ_CBFIIK010000002.1, read on the forward strand.
CGATGCCGACCTTGATGCGCTGGGCCGTTCTGCGTGATGCGGGCGCGCGGACGCGGGTCAAACATCTCCTGGGGTTGGAGGCGAATGCAAAGGGGCTGCCGATCGATGGGCGCTTCTTGGCCGAAGGGCCGACGCCGCGTGCGCTTCATCCGATCACGATCATCGTGCCCGTACATGATGCTTTCGACATGTTGGTCGCCTGCTTGAGGCGTGTCGCGGCGCATACGGATGTGGCTTGGCATGCGATCTTGATCGACGATGCATCGACCGATCCACGCGTGCGGCCATTCCTGCGTGCTTGGACAGACGAGCATCGCGGACGCGTCACCTTGCTGGAATTAGAAAAGAATTTGGGTTTCGTCGGTGCGGTCAACCGCGGTTTCGCGGTGGCCGAGGGACATGCCGGGCATGTTGTCTTGCTCAATTCCGATGCCATGGTTCCTGCGGATTGGGCGTCGCGTTTGATTGCGCCTTTCGACCGTGATCCGCGCATCGCCTCGGTCACGCCGATGTCGAACAATGCCGAGATCTTCTCCGTTCCGTTCATCTGTGAAGCTGTGCCTTTGCCTTCGGGCATGGTCGATCGTATCGACGCGGTCGCCCAAACCCTCAGCTTGCCGGACCCGCCGCCTGTCGCACCTACCAGCGTGGGCTTTTGCATGGCGATCAATGCGCGATGGTTCGGCCGGGTGCCGCGCTTCGACACGGCGTTCGGGCGTGGCTATGGCGAAGAGGTGGATTGGTGCCAGAAAATCCGGCTGGCCGGCGGGCGCCATGTCGGTCTACCCACGCTTTTCGTCGAACATCGTGGCGGGCAAAGCTTTGGGGCAGAAGCCAAGCGCAAGGCCGTGCTGCGGGCCAATGCAATGAACGCGCGGCGCTATCCGGCTTACGATCTGGAGGTGCAAAGCTATATCGCAAACGATCCATTGCGCACGGCGCGCATTGCCTTGGCGGTCGTCGTTGCGGGCGAGTTGGCCATTGGGCCTTTGCCGCTTTTCGTCGCCCATTCGATGGGGGGCGGGGCCGATCACGCGCTTGCCGCCGAGATCGCGGCATTCACCGCGCAGGGCCAATATGCGCTGGTTTTGCGTGTCGGCGGGCCGTTGCGCTGGCAATTGGAGGTGCATGGTCCGATGGGCGTGATCTCGGCGGCGACCGAGCGTTTCGCCCATATCCGGCGATTGCTTGCCCCGGTCCCAAGCTTGCGCGTCGTCTATTCCTGCGGCGTTGGCGACCGCAATCCGATCGAATTGCCCAATGCCATGATGGGGTTGATACGTCATGATCGCCCCGATCGCCTTGAGGCGCGGCTGCATGATTATTTCGTCGTGAGCCCATCTTATTGTCTGCTCAATGCCGATGGTGCCTATCGTGGCCCGGTCTTGCGCGACAATCCCGACCCGGCTCACCGCCAGCGCCGCCCCGATGGCGGCATCGTGCCACTGGCCACCTGGCAATCGGCTTGGGAGGGGTTTCTTGCCCGCTGCGATGAGATCACGGTGTTTTCGGAATCCAGCAGGCAGCATCTGCTTGCGGTCTATCCGGGGCTTTCCGGCAATATCATGTACCGACCGCACGCCACCATCGCGCAGATCACCCGTATCAAGCATGCCGCCAATGCCAGTGCGACACTTGCTGTTTTGGGCAATCTCAGCCGTCAGAAGGGGGCGGGGGTCTTGTGCGATCTGGCCGAGCGTGTCGCGCGCGATGGCGGGCCAAAGCTCGCCCTGATCGGCAATATAGACCCCGCCTTTTCGTTGCCGCCCACTGTGCGGCTGCATGGAAGTTACATGCCCGCGGACATCCCCCATCTGGCCGAACGCTACGGGGTGGGGGCGTGGCTTGTACCGTCGATCTGGCCTGAGACATTCTCTTTCGCGACCCATGAGATGCTTGCCACCGGTCTGCCTGTTTACGGATTCGACATCGGCGCGCAGGGCGAGGCGCTGCGCCGCGCGCCCAATGGTATCCCGATTCCCTTCGACCCCGATGGTGACCATGCGGCGGCGGTACTGGCGATGATCGCGGCACGCGGGCCGTGGAGCGTCGTCCAAGAGATCAGCGTCCCGCGTTTGGACAAGGCAGCTGAATGATAGCTAATCTGCAACCCGAGTTGGCCGATGATCGGCCCCTTTTCATCATCGGCTCGGTCCGTTCCGGAACGACACTCACACGCAATCTGTTGCGGCGTGTGCCGAATTTCATTTGTCCGGAGGAAACCCATTTCTTTCGCTGGGCCGAACCGTTTCGTACGCCGCATAGCTGGCAACCCCATCGCAACAATATGCTGCTCAAGCGGCATCGCACGATGGACGGGATCGATGAGGAAACCTTTGAGTCGATCCTTGCCATCAGCCGCAGCAAGGCCGAACTGCAGCGCCGCTACATCGCAGCCTTCGCTCGGGCGCAAGGCGTGACGGGGCCGTATCGGTGGTTCGACAAGACGCCGCAGAATATCTACGGCGCCCCTCTGATCGCACAGCAAATGCCGCAGGCGCGCTTTGTCTTCATGGTGCGCAATCCTCTGAATGTCGTCGCCAGCATGAAACTTGGCCGTCAGGTCAAGATCTCCGATCTCTATGGTGCGTGCAATTATTGGCTGGAGGCGGCGGCAATCTATGAGACCCTGAACATGGCCTATCGCGAAAGGGTGATGTGCCTGCGCTATGAGGATCTTGTTGCCGATGTTCCCAAGCTGATGGCCAAGATCATGAGCCATATCGACTTGTCCGCCCCGTCGGCACTTTTTCATGATAACGATGCGCATGCGGAAAAGAACCTTTGGCTGAGCGCATTGACCCCCGCCGAGGCCGCCGAAGTTCGCGCTCAATGCGGTGCTGTGGCCGCCACATTCGGCTATGATTTAAATGCTGATCTCGCCGCGGCGGGACAGGCTGCGCAGGGGACGGGGTGAACACCCCTTGACCTTCCAGCTACAGGAAGCCCTATCTACCGGTTGAAACGGAGGGCCGACCATGCCGCGCGATACCCCACAGACCACTTGGCGCTACGAAGTGGGCAACCTGCATTGCGGCGGCTGCGTGGGCCGTGCCGAGGCGGCGATGGCGGCTGTTCCGGGTGTGATCTCGGCACAGGTCAATCTTGTGACCAAGCGAGCGGCCATCACCGCCGATGCGGGATTCGATCGCCAAGCGCTTGCGGCGCGGCTGGCGGATGCGGGCTATCCTTTGCTGCCTCTGGATGATCGGCTTGTGCGCGTGAGCGTGGGCAACATGACCTGCGGCGGCTGTGCCGGGCGGGCCGAGGCCGCCTTGCGCGCGCTGCCCGATGTGCTGGAGGCGGATGTCAATCTTGCGCTCAAGCGTGCTGATCTACGCATCACCCAGGATGCAGATTGGTCCATGATCACGGATGCCATGCAAAAAGCCGGTTACCCGGTGACGCGGCTGGATATCGCAACCGCCCCTGCCGATCCCGGCCCCGCCGATGAGGCAGCGCCGATGCGGCGTGCTTTTGTGATGGCCTTGCTCTTGTCCCTGCCGGTCGTGGTGCTGGAAATGGGCGGCCATCTGATCCCCGCTTTTCATCATTGGCAGATGCAGGCCTTTGATCCCCTGCTTTTGGGTGTGGTCAAGTTCCTGCTCACCAGCGCCGTTCTGGCGGGGCCGGGGCGGGTATTTTTCCGCCTTGGCATCCCGGCGCTGCTGCGCGGTGCGCCAGAGATGAACAGCCTTGTGGTGCTGGGCACGACGGCAGCGTGGGGGTGGTCGACACTTGTCACCTTCGCGCCCGCGCTCGTGCCGGACAGCGGGCGGCATGTCTATTTCGAGGCCGCCGCCGTTATCGTGACGTTGATCTTGCTCGGCCGTTGGCTCGAGGCAGGCGCGCGGGGCCGGGCCGGGGCGGCGATCCGCAAGCTGATGGCGCTCCGCCCCGACACGGCAATCCGAGTCGCGGATGGTGCCGAAGCCGAGGTGCCGCTTGCCCAGTTGCGGCGCGGCGATCTGATCCGGCTGAAACCCGGCGGACGCGTGGCTGTCGATGGCATCGTGACCGAGGGCGAAAGCTGGATCGACGAGGCGATGCTGACGGGTGAGCCCGTGCCCGTAGCCAAGCGCGCGGGTGACGCGGTGACGGCGGGCACGGTCAATGGCACCGGCACGCTGGTTTACCATGCGACCGCCGTGGGGGCCGACACGGTTCTGGCGCGCATCGTCGCCATGGTCGAGGATGCGCAAGCCACCCGCTTGCCCGTGCAATCGCTGATCAACCGCGTGACCGCGATCTTTGTGCCTGTGGTTCTGGCGATTGCGGTTTTCGCAGCGGGGGCCTGGCTGATCTGGGGGTCTGATCCGGCCAAGGCCTTGGTTATCGCGGTGTCGGTTCTGATCATCGCCTGCCCCTGCGCGATGGGTCTGGCCACACCCGTTTCGATCATGGCGGGCACGGGCCGCGCGGCGGAACTCGGCGTCTTGTTCCGCAAGGGCGATGCGCTGCAGGGTTTGGGCCGCGTCGATCTGGTCGCATTTGACAAGACCGGCACGCTGACCGAGGGGCGGCCGCGTGTCACTGCGATCCACCCGGTCGGGTCTTGTGATGCGGGCACCCTCCTTCGCCTCGCCGCGGGGGCCGAGGCCGCGTCGGAGCATCCCCTTGCTCGCGCTATTCTGGCCGAAGCCGCTTCGCACGGCATCGCGCCCGCGCCCGTCACGGGCTTTGCCGCGCAAACCGGGGCAGGGGTTGTGGCACGGGTTGATGGCGACACCCTGCGCCTTGGCAGCCGCGAATTTCTAGAGCGGGAGGGCGTGACTGTTCCCGCCACCGATCCCGCTCCCGCGACCGAGGTGCATCTGGCGCTGGGCGCGACCTATCTGGGCCATCTGGCGCTGTCCGATCCGATCAAACCTGACGCCGCCCGCGCGGTGGCGGCACTGCAGGTGCGCGGTGTCGAGGTCGCCATGATGTCGGGCGATGCCGAAGGGCCGGTTGCCGCAGTCGCGGCGGAACTTGGGATCGCGACGGCGCTGTCGCGGCTGTCGCCCGCCGACAAGCGCGCGCAGGTGGCTGCATGGCGGGCCGAGGGGCGGCGCGTGGCCTTTGTGGGCGATGGGATCAATGATGCCGCCGTGCTGGCCGAGGCGGATGTGGGCATTGCGCTGGGCACCGGCACCGATGTGGCGATCGAGGCGGGCGATGTGGTGCTTGTCTCGGGCGCGCCCATGGGCGTTTTGACCGCGATGGAGGTCAGCCGCCGCACGCTCAACAACATCGTGCAGAACCTTGTCTGGGCCTTTGGCTACAATGTCGCCCTTATCCCGGTGGCGGCGGGGGTTCTGGCGCTGTTCGGTGGTCCGTTCCTGAACCCGATGCTGGCCGCTGGCGCGATGGCGGCAAGCTCGGTTCTGGTGGTGCTGAACGCGCTGCGTCTGCGCAAGATGAGGGCTGCATGAATATCGGAGAAGTGGCCGAGGCCGCGGGCCTGCCCGCCAAGACGATCCGCTATTACGAGGATATCGGGCTGATCACGCCCCTGCGCGATGCCAATGGCTATCGCCGCTTCACGCAGGCGCATCTGCACAAGCTGGCCTTTTTGGCGCGCGCGCGGGGCCTTGGCTTTTCGATCGAACAATGCCGCACACTGTTGGCGCTTTACGAGGATCGCGCGCGCGCCAGTGCCGATGTGAAAGCCGTGGCCGAGACCCATCTGGCCGAGATCGACGCCAAAATGGCGGAACTGGCCGAGATGCGGCGCGTCTTGGCCGATCTGGTCCATGCCTGCGCGGGCGATCACCGGCCCGATTGCCCGATCTTGCTGGGTCTTTCGCAATCGGCGAAGGGCGATTGAACCGCGCATCATGCGGGCGTAGGCTTGCCCCACTTCCCTTGCGGACTGGCCCATGTCCCCTTTGCGCGGCATCACTTTCAAAATTCTGTCGGTCTGCGTGTTCGTGGCCATGTCGGCGATCATCAAGGCGACATCCGAGTATGTCCCGCCCGGTCAGGCCGTGTTTTTCCGCTCGCTGTTTGCCATTCCGGTGATCGGCGTCTGGCTGGCGCTCAGGGGTGAGTTGCACACCGGCCTCAAGACTCGCGATCCGCTGGCGCATTTCTGGCGCGGTTTGGTCGGCACGACATCCATGGGCCTTGGGTTTGCCGGGCTTGGGCTTTTGCCACTGCCCGAGGTCACGGCCATCGGCTATGCCGCGCCGATCCTCGTGGTGGTCTTCGCCGCGATGTTTCTGGGTGAACAGGTGCGCTTGTTCCGCCTGTCGATGGTGTTTCTCGGTCTGGCCGGTGTCTTGGTGGTGCTGAGCCCGCGCCTACAGGTCGATCCGGCCACCGTCACTTCGCGCGAGACATTGGGTGCGGTGATCGTTTTGTTATCAGCCGTCTTCGCCGCGCTGGCGCAGATTTTCGTGCGCAAGCTGGTCAATACCGAAACCACATCGGCGATCGTGTTCTATTTCTCGGTCACGGCCTCGCTTTTGGCCTTGTTGACGCTGCCTTGGGGTTGGGCGGTGCCGCCCCCGCATGTCTTTGGCCTGTTGATCCTTGCGGGTCTTTTGGGCGGCGTCGGGCAGATCTTGCTGACCACAAGCTATCGCAACACCGACGCCTCCTTGATCGCGCCGTTCGAATACACCTCGATGATCTTGTCGATCATGGTGGGCTATACCATCTTTGGCGAAGTGCCGGGGGCCGCGACCCTGGCGGGCGGGGCCATGATCGTGATCGCGGGTATCTTGATCATCTTGCGCGAGCGGCAACTGGGCCTAAAGCGCACGCAGCAGCGTAAGGTCGGGCCGACCAACCCGCATTGATCAACTGCGGTTCTGCCGCCGATAAGCCGCCTCGACCGCGTTGCCTTGTCGGGCCAAGACACCTTGCAGTTTTTGCAAGACCCGCCCGCGCGCCAGTTTCATGGTCTGCAACAAGAGCCGCGCGGTCAGCGTGTCAGCCGACAGATCGAGCATCAGCGCGACGCGCGTCACGGTGGCGGATAGCGGCACGAAAATGATTTCTTGATGACAGTTCATGCCGCCGATCCGACTATCGACGATGCAAAGCTCTTGCGGCACCAGCTGTGTGACCTTGGCCGTGATGGGGCGGGATTTGCCGCGCACGGTCACCTCGCCACGCCATTCGACGCCTTGGCTTGTCTGCGTCCAGTTTCCGACACGGTTCAAGACCGCGCCGCGCCCACGGGCGTCTTCCTCGAAGCCGGAGAAATCGGTGAAGCGCTGCCAGACCATCTCTTGGGGCGCATCCACATCCTCGGAAACCTTGAACTTCATGACTCACCCAAATCGCGATGCGACCCTACGCTAAAAAGACCGATCGGTACCCGTCAGCGCCGGTGTCGCGCCGACGAAATCGGGCATGATCAAATCGGCATAAGGCGTCCAGTATTCGGGAAAGATCTGGAACGCGATATCGTGGCGGCAAATGTCAAGGATCTGAAGTTGCAGATCCTCTTCGAGCGCGAAGAAATCGTATTTCGGCCCACCTGTTTGCAGCCATGGCATCTGGGCCTTGCTGCCGCAGGCCGCGTTCACGAATGTGATCAGCTCTGACAATTCCTCGAGCTTGAAGATCTTTTCGTAATAGGTCGGGTCTTGCCCGATGAATTTCTGCTGCTTCAGGAAATGCCGCGCCAAGGGGCGCGAACAGCGCAGATAGCCGACGTAATTTTCCAAAAACGTGCCCAGATCAGGATCGGGCGGCAGCCCCTCTTGCAAAAGTTCCTTACCCGCGGCCTCGACCGACAATTCACGATAATGCAGCACCCGGTTCGAATAGCCTGACAAAAAGCGCTTGACCGGATCGCGCACCAAGGCGAAGCGGCGGTAATCTGTCAAAGGGGCGTGATCGGTGTGGTTGAAGCGGTAATTGGCAACCAAGGCGTTGGCATCCATTGGCTTGCCCTGCACGGTCCATTGGCGAAAAGGCATGCCGTTTTCGACATGGAACAAGAACGCGCGCAGCGATGTGCCGCCGGATTTCGGTGAAAAGAAAAACGCCATCCGCTGCGCGGGTATGATGTAGGGCATGGCCTGACCTCTGCTCGATTGGTCATTTTGGTTATCTTTAGATCACACTAACAGATAATGCCGCCCTGCGACAACCAATTCCGGTCAAGATTTTCGGCAAGCGCTTTGGTGTGCTCAATCCAAGTTGTCGGCCAGCCAATGTTCCAACAAGAAATGGGCAATGGCCCCTTTGCGGGCGGGCCGTATCTCGGGATGTGTGCCGGCGAAGACGGTCAAGAGCTCGGATCGCGTGACCCAGCGCGCGGCCTCCAGCTCATGGGCGTCCACTGTGATCTCGGTGGTGAGCGCCTCGCCGCGACAGCCAATCATCAGCGATGCGGGAAAGGGCCAGGGCTGACCGGCGACATAGCGCACCGCGCCGACCCTGACCGCGGTTTCCTCATGAACCTCGCGGCGGACGGCAGCCTCGATGGTCTCGCCAGGTTCCACGAACCCTGCCAACAGCGAGAACATCCCATCGGGCCAGCCGGGCGAACGCCCGAGCAACACCTTTTCGCCTTGCGTAATCAACATGATCACCACCGGATCGGTGCGCGGAAAGTGATGTGCGCCACAAGACGGGCAAAGGCGTTGCCAACCCGCCTCGCTCATCACCGAGGCGGCACCGCATTTGGCACAAAAGCCGTGGCTGTCATGCCAGTTGATCAAGGCACGCGCGGTCGCGGCCATTTCTGCATCGCGCGCGTCGAGTTGGTTCATTACGGTGCGCAATTCGCGAAAGGCGCTGTCATCGGGCGCGGCCGGGTGGTGTTGGATCGTGGGGTCGAGAAAAGCGCCGATCTGTGCCTCGTCCACGGGTTCTGTCGGTTTCCACGCGCTGATGTCTTGCGCGAAGATCGCAGCGCCCGCGATGCGGCCAAGAAAAATGGGCGGGCATGATGCTGCTGACAAAACCGGGTGATCCGCCGGCAACTGTACAAGATGGCAGAGCCCGACCTGTGGGTCGCCATGCACCAGCGGTTTGCCGCGCCACAACGCGATGACCGCGCCGCCATTTGCATGTGCAACCGCGAGGTTTGCCGCATCCCGCCGTTCCACTGCCGAACGGTCGAGGTCGGAACCGCCGAATGTCACCTTGTCTGCCAAGAGCATGCCGCCACCTTTCTGCGCATCAACTGGCCAAGGGTATGACCCGCTTGCCACAGCTTGTGCAATGCATTCGCAAATCCATCATCGCCATAGGGTGACGTATTAACACCTGCATGCGAAACCGGCAGATTGATGAAGGGCTTTTGGATAGATCTATGACCGTCACCGCGACAGTGGCGTCCAATCTGGCGGATATGGCCGGGGCGGATGTGCGTTTGCGCCTTCGTCTTTTGGCGACGACGGATCTGCACGCGCATCTGTTCTCATATAATTATTACGCCAATCGCCCCGATGATGGGGTGGGCCTTGCGCGCTTGGCAGCGCCGATCATTCAAGCGCGTGGAGAAAGCACGAACTGCTTGCTGTTCGATAATGGCGACACGTTCCAAGGGGCGCCTTTGGGCGATGCGGCGCTATCCGATCTGATGCCCGCCGCGCAAGCCCATCCGATGATCGCGGCGATGAATGGGTTGGGCTTTGATGCCGCCACATTGGGCAATCATGATTTCGACTATGGCGTCGATGTGTTGGAACGGGTGATCTCAAAGGCCCGTTACCCGATCGTCTTGTCGAATGTGGTCAGGACGGGCGGTGATCCATTCGTGGCACCCCATGCCATCATCGAGCGCGGAATGATCGACAGCCAAGGTGCCTTGCGGATGCTGCGGATCGGCATCACCGGCGCGGTTCCGCCCCAAACCATGCAATGGGTCCGGCCTCAACTTGCCGGTCGGTTGGAGATTGCCCCGATCCTGCCTGCCGTCGCCCATCAGGTGGCACAGATGCGCGCCGCCGGTGTCGATCTGGTGGTCGTGCTTGCCCATACCGGCCTTGGGGTCGAGAATGCGGCGCCTGAGGATGAGAATGTGGGGTTTGCGCTGGCGCAGCTTGCAGGTGTGGATGCCGTCATTGCCGGTCACACCCATCGTGTGTTTCCTTCATCCAACATGCCCAATGCGCCATGCGGTGCGGCGCCGATCGTGCAGCCGGGGTTTTTCGGGTCTCATTTGGGCCAGATCGATCTTGAACTGCGGCCGCGCCAATCCCCGGCGCAGACCGGTGATACCCGCCAACAGTGGCAGGTGGCCAAGACCGCGGCCCGCCTGCGCGTGGCCGACGAGGTGGACGCCGGACAACGCTACGCGCTACGTCGCAGGCTTTACCACCTGCCCGCATTTCGGGCCGAAATGGCCCGTGGGCATCGCCTGACGCGGGCCTATTCCGCCCGTCCCCTGGGGCGCAGTGCGGTGCGGCTCGAGACCTATTTCAGCTTGTTGCGGCCATGCATGACCACCCAGTTGATCGCCGACGCGCAGCGTTTGGCGGTGGCGCCGATCATCGCGAATGATCCTGATTTGGCGGCACTTCCGCTGTTGTCTTGCACAACCCCGTTCAAGGCCGGAGGGCGCGGCGGCCCGGAGGCCTATTCCGATGTGCCGCAAGGTGCGCTTTTACTGCGCCACGCGGCCGATCTTTACCCATATTCGAATGGTCTGGCGCTCTTGCGCGCAACGGGTGCGCAGATCCGCGATTGGTTGGAGCGCGCGGCCGCCGCCTATCGCCAGATAATTCCCGTCACCGACCCAGATGCTCCGGCGCAGCCGATGCTGGACCATGAATTCGCCAGTTACAATTTCGACCGCATGGATGGGTTGCGCTACAAGATCGACCTGCGCCAACCCGCCCGCACCAATGTCGATGGCGACGAAATCCGCATAGGGCAGGGGCGTATCCGCGATCTATGCAAGCAATGCGGTGCGCCCGTCGGTGACGATGATGTCTTTCTCGTGGTCACCAATAGTTATCGGGCCGCCGGCGGCGGTCATTTCCCCGCAGCGGCACAATGCGAGACAGTCTATCTTTCATCCCATCCTGTGCGCGATGTGATTGCGGGCCATATTGCTGCGATGCGTGGTGCGGTCGCGCCAGCCATCAAGAGCGGTTTCAGCTTCACGCCCATGGGCGGCGTTCCCGTCATCTATGAAACCGGTCCCGGCGCGGCGATGCATCAAGAAAGGCTGGCGCAGCTGGGTCTGGTTTTCGACGGTGTCAGCGACACGGGTTTTGCGCGCTATATGCTCCGACTTTAGGCGATCGACCGCGTCCCGCTGAAAAAACTGGCAATTGATTTTCGGATCGCGCATGTTTTGGGCGTTAGTGTCGTAACAGTGCGCCGAGTCGGTTGACCTGGTTACGGCGCAGGGCTGTTGTGACGATATTCGCGAATAACGCGCTGCCAAGCCGAAGGAGAACTCGCTTGTTCCACCGTGCCATCCCCACACTCGCCGCCGCCTTGCTGGTCGCCGCCCCTGTCGCGGCACAAGAGACGGATATGAACTTCGCCCTCGACTGGCGGTTCGAAGGGCCCTCGGCCCCTTATTTCCTTGCTATCGACAACGGGCATTTCGCGGCGGCCGGCCTCGATGTTTCGGTCGTGGCGGGCGAAGGCTCGCTCGATGCGATCCCCAAGGTCGCCTCGGGCGCTTTCCCGATGGGCTTTGCCGATATCAACAGCCTCGTGCGCTTCCTCGATCAAAACCCCGGCGCGCCGGTGATCGCGGCGATGATGGTCTATGACAACCCGCCCTTCTCGATCGTGGGTCGCGTCAGCCAAGGCATTTCCGGCATCGAAGATCTCGAGGGTTCGACCCTCGGCGCGCCGCCGCCCGATGGCGCATGGGCGCAGTTCCCGATCCTTGCCGCGGTGAACGATATCGATGTCTCGACCATGACGATCGAGCCGGTGGGCTTCCCCACCCGTGAACCGATGCTGGCCGAAGGCAATGTCGATGCCGTGACCGGCTTCAACTTCTCGTCCTACCTGTCGCTGGCGCGTCTGGGCATCCCTGAGGATGACATCACGACAATCCTCTTCTCGGATCACGGCGTGGCGCTTTACGGCAACGCGGTCATCGTGAACACCGAGTTCGCCGCCGCCAACCCCGAGATCGTGACTGCCGCGCTTGGTGCCATCGCGATGGGTGTGAAGGATGCGATCGCCGACCCCGCAGCGGGTGCTGCCGCCGTCATCGCGCGCAACCCCGCAGGTGACGTCGCGCTGGAAACCCGCCGCCTCGAACTGGCGCTCGATGCCAATATCGTCACCGATTGGGTGCGCGCCAATGGCATGGGCGATATCGACCCGGCCCGCATGGATACCGCGATCGAGCAGCTGCGCTTGACCTATGAGTTCCAGAACGAGCCCGACGCAGCACTTTACTTCACCAATGCCTATCTGCCCGAGGCATCGGTGCGGATGGTTGCGCAGTAACGGCGTTGAGCTGACGGAACGATACCGCCCGGGGCCCCTTTTTTGGTGGCCCCGGGCATTTCATTGAGAAAGACGACCAAACATATGTCCGCCAATATGATCGAGTTGCGTGATGTCACGCATGCCTATCGGACCAAGGCCGGGCCACTGCCCGTTCTGGACCGCCTTTCCATCGAGATCCCGGAGAACAGCTTTTGCGCGGTCGTCGGCCCATCGGGTTGCGGCAAGTCCACGTTGACGCGGCTGGTATCTGGCTTGATGCGCCCCAATGAGGGCGAGGTCTGGCTGCATGGCCATCGTGTGACCAGCCCGCGCCCAACCGTGGGCATGGCGTTTCAGAACCCCGTTCTGCTGGAATGGCGCACGATCTTGCAAAACGTGCTTTTGCCTATGGAAATCGTCAAATCGCCCATGTCCAAGGCCCAGGCGACCGAACGCGCGCATCATTTGCTCGATCTGGTGGGGCTGACGGGCTTTGCCGAAAAACGGCCCTCTGAACTGTCGGGCGGAATGCGCCAGCGCGCAAGCCTGTGCCGGTCGATCATCCACAAGCCCGATGTGTTGATCTTGGACGAGCCTTTCGGCGCGCTCGACGCGTTCACCCGCGAGGATCTGTGGTGCACGATGCATGATCTGCGCGCCCAAGAGCCCTTTACCTGCCTGCTCATCACCCATGATCTGCGCGAGAGCGTGTTTCTGGCCGACCAAGTCGTGGTGATGTCGGGCCGTCCTGCGCATGCGCAACATGTCATGCAGGTCGACCTGCCCGGCAAGCGTAGCCTTGATGACCTTTATTCCAAGAAAGCGGTCGATATGCTGGCCACGCTGCGCCACCAGATCCAAGTGGCCCAAGGCCGCACGGTCGACGAAACGGCAGAGGCAAAGGCATGAACGATACGCTCCGCAAAATTCTCGCCCCGCTCCTGTTCATCATCGGCATCTTGGCCTTTTGGGAATGGATCGTGTGGTACAAGCAATTGCCTGATTTCCGTATGGCCAGCCCATCGGACCTGATCCCGCGCTATGTGCGGTTTTGGGATCTGTTCCTGATCAAGTCTTGGGAAACGCTGTGGCGCACCGTGGCGGGCTTGGGCCTTGCCGTGATCTTCGGCACGTTGATCGGCATGGTCATGGGTTTCTCGCGTTTCGCGCGCGAAGGGCTTTACCCGATCCTTGTCGGCTTCAACGCCATTCCAAAGGCGACGGTCGTACCGATCGTGGCGCTGATGTTCGTGGGTCAGCATGATTTCAACACCGTGCTGATCGCCTTCATGATCTCGTTCTTCCCCATCGCGGTCTCGGTCTCGATCGGGCTTTCGACGCTGGAACCCGAATATCGCGACATCTTGCGCTCGCTTGGCGCGTCGAATTTCACCATCTTCTGGAAGATCGCGCTGCCCAAAACGCTGCCCGAGTTCTTCGGCGCGCTGAAGGTTGCGGTCACCTTGGCCTTCATCGGCACCAATCTGATGGAGATCGTCAGCCCGCATGGTCGTGGCCTTGGCGATCTGTTCGATTCGGGCCGGATCAGCGCCGATTACCCGCTGATGTTCGCCGTGCTTTTCGCGTTGGCGGCCCTTGGGATCGTGCTGTTCTACGTCGTGGTGTTCTTGGAGCGCATCTTTGCCGGCTGGGCCGAGCGCAATCCGGGCTGAACAAGATCTGCCGCCAAAGGGTGCGGCGCAGGCCAGAAAATGGGCACATTCCTTTGCGAGGATCGCTTGCGTGATCAAGTGGAGTGATTGTGCATGCTGCGTCGCATTTTGATGCTTTCGGTTGGGATGGGCTTTTTGGCCTCGGTCGGCATCGCGCTGGTGCCGCTGTTGCCACGCGATGGCGGCGTGATCGCTGCCGCATCGGAGGCACAGGCCGACCCAAGCATGAGCGCGCCAAAGGCCACCGATGCGCAGTCCGGCCGCTTCACGATCATCGAGCGCCCGGATCTGCGCCCCTTCATGCCGCGCAATCCCAGTTATGACAGCCCGCTGCTGGCCGGTGTCATGACGCATGAAACCAGGGATGGAATGACCCCGCGCCATTGGCAGATCTATGCGCCACAAAGCCAAGCTCCATCACCGCGACCTGTCATCTTGTTGTTCCACGGGGCCAATCGCGACGGCATGTCGATGATCCATATGTGGAAGCAAGTTGCCGATGCGCATGACCTTGTGTTGATCGGGCTGAACGCCCCGTCGGGGGGGTGGAATGTCACCAAAGCAGAAGGTCGTTACCTGCAAGCCGTGCTGGATCATGCCGCCGCTGAATATGCGATCGACCGGGGGCGGGTGTTCTTGTTCGGCCATTCCGCCGGATCGATCATGGCACAAGTGGTCGCCAACCGGGTGCATGGGCCATGGCGGGGTGTGGCGGGTCATGCGGGAACTGTGAACCCTGCCTGGCTTTCGCCCATTGCCGAGGCGCCGCCTGTTCGGCACTATCTTGGCACGGCGGATCATATTTTTGGCGTGGATGAAGCAATCATGGCGGGTGAGATCGCGGCCAATGCCGGTCATGACCACCACCTTATCTTGGTCCCCGGCCACACGCATTGGTTCTATGTCGGCGGCCCGGCCTTTGCGGCGGATGCCTGGGCTTGGTTCGACACGCTGTAGCCGTTTACCACGCGTTTCTTGCATCGCGCGGGTCGAACCACTATCTGGTGAGTCGAGAGGTTGGCGCGGGCAGGCGCCTCGCCAACCTGGTCAGGTCCGGAAGGAAGCAGCCACAACGAGCCCCGCTTGGGTCGATGTCCAGCCTCTCACCCAACGTATCGCGACGAAGGGGCGATGCGCGTAGGCCCTGCAGGGGCGTTTCACAGAAACGACCCTAAGAGGGCTACGGCGCTTGCGGCTCAACGGCCGGTCAGATCACAAGGCCGAGACCAGCAGGTAGTTGAGGAAAATCCCCAGCAGGACCGACCCCATGAAATACAGGGTCGCGCCCTCCAGAAAGACGCGCCGCGCTTTGGTCAGGCCGTGGCGCTGCCATTGCCACAGCAAGATGCCGACCACCGCCGCAGGGATATGGAAGGTCGCGAAAATCGCGACGCTGCCGGTTCCAAGCGACGCGATCACACCCGACAGCCCACCACGCCAAAATGTCCCCGCGACCCAAAAGGCCAAGGCGCAAAGAGTCATCGCCCAGAAAAACAGCGACATCAGGCGCAAGAGAAACGGGGATGCTTTATGCTCGCTCATCAAGAGACCTCGGATTGCTGTTTTCTGCTAGCACGATGATGCACCGCTTCACCATGGACCTTGGCGCGCGGCTTCACTAGGTTTCACATCATCAACCAGCCCGAGGCACAATGACCGAAACATCCGACACCGGCTACCAGGTTCTGGCGCGCAAGTATCGCCCGGCGACATTCGTCGACCTGATCGGTCAGGATGCAATGGTGCGCACGTTGAAAAACGCCTTTGCCGCCGACCGGATCGCGCAGGCCTTCATGCTGACGGGGATTCGCGGCACCGGCAAGACGACGACCGCGCGGATCATCGCCAAGGGGCTGAACTGTATCGGGGCCGACGGCACGGGTGGGCCGACGACCGACCCTTGCGGTGTGTGCCAGAATTGCGTGGCGATCACCGAGGGGCGCCATGTCGACGTGATGGAGATGGACGCGGCCTCGAACACCGGTGTGCAGAACATCCGCGATGCGATCATCGAAACGGTCAGCTACCGCGCGGCGCAAGCGCGCTACAAGATCTTCATCATCGACGAGGTTCACATGCTCTCGACCAGTGCGTTCAACGCGCTGCTCAAGACGCTGGAGGAACCCCCGCCACATGTGAAATTCCTCTTTGCCACGACAGAAATCCGCAAGGTGCCGGTCACGGTTTTGTCGCGCTGCCAGCGCTTCGATCTGCGCCGGATCGAACCCGAGGTGATGATCGCCCATCTGCAAAAGGTGGCCAGCCTCGAGAATGCGCAGATCGCCGAGGATGCGCTGGCGCTGATAACGCGGGCCGCCGAAGGGTCGGTGCGCGACGCCATGAGCCTTTTGGATCAGGCAATCGCGCATGGCGCGGGCGAGACGACGGCGATCCAAGTGCGCGCGATGCTGGGGCTGGCGGATCGGGGCAGGGTCTTGGACTTGTTCGAGGCGATCATGCGCGGCGATGCGGCGGGCGCCTTGAGCGAACTCGGCGGGCAGTATGCCGATGGGGCCGATCCCGTGGCCGTGCTGCGCGATCTGGCCGAGATCACGCATTGGCTTTCGGTGGTCAAGATCACGCCCGAGGCTGCCGAAGACCCCACCATCGCCCCCGAGGAACGGATGCGTGGTCGCGCCTTGGCCGACCGCCTGCCGATGCGGGTGCTGACGCGGATGTGGCAAATGTTGCTCAAGGCCTTGGAAGAGGTGGCGCTTGCCCCCAACGCGATGATGGCCGCCGAAATGGCGGTGATCCGCCTGACCCATGTGGCTGATCTGCCCACCCCCGGCGATCTGGTGAAAAAGCTGCAATCGACCCCGTCCCCGTCGGGCGGGGGCGGTGGCGGCGCGCGTGGGGCGGCCCTTGCCCCCCAAGCCGCGCCACGGGCCCACATGCCTAGCCCGCGTGGTGGTGGCGGTGGCGCGCAGGCCGCGCTGCAACAGGCCCCCGGCCCGGACCTGTCGCTTTATCCAAGCTTTGCCAGTGTCGTGGCGCTGATCGAAGAGACCCGCGATATCAAGCTGTTGATCGAGGTGAAGACCTGCCTGCGCCTGATCAGCTACGCGCCGGGGCGGATGGAGTTTCAACTGACCGAGGATGCGCCGGGCGATCTGGTGCAGCGCCTCAAGCGCGCCTTGCAACTTGCCACTGGGGCCAATTGGATCATCTCGCTTGCCAATGAGGGCGGTGCGCCGACGCTCGCCGAGCGTGACCAAGCCACCGCCGATGCCGCCAAGGCCGAGTTGGAGCGCCATCCCCTTTTGCAGGCGGTCAAATCGGCCTTTCCCAAAGCCCGTATCGCCGCCATTCGCACCCGCGCCGAGCTATTGGCCGCCGCGCAAGCCGAGGCGCTGCCGGAACTGCCCGACCCCGATGATATGCCCGAGGATTGGGACCCGTTCGAGGATGAATAGCGCGCTTGTGGCAAGGATGCCGCCTGCGTATCTGTGATGCAAAATTGACCGATGGAGATGTGATCGATGCTTAAGGGTTTGGGCGGGCTTGGTGGTCTTGGCGACATGGCCAAGCTGATGAAACAGGCGCAAGAGATGCAGACCAAGATGGCGGAAATGCAAGAAAGCCTTGCATCGATGACCGTCGAGGGGCAATCGGGCGCAGGTCTGGTCAAGGCAAAAGCCACCGCCAAGGGTGAGTTGGTTGGCCTTGATATCGACCCCTCCATCTTCAATCAGGACGACAAGGAAGTGGTCGAAGATCTGATCTTGGCCGCGATCAAGGATGCCCAATCCAAGGCGCAGGAAAAAAGCCAAGAGGAACTCGGCAAGCTGACCGAGGGGATGGGCCTTCCGCCCGGCATGAAACTGCCGTTCTGAACCGTGAGCGACGCGCCCAAGGATATCGAGGCCCTGATCGAGATCATGGCACGCCTGCCGGGGCTTGGGCCCCGCTCGGCGCGACGTGCGGTTTTGCATCTGATCAAAAAGCGCGGTGCCTTGATGCGCCCATTGGCTGACACGATGAGCCGGGTGGCCGAAACCGCGCGTGAATGCCTGAATTGCGGCAATATCGGCACTGGCGATCTTTGCCCCATCTGCACCGATGACACGCGCGCCAATGGCCAGATCTGCGTGGTCGAGGATGTGGCCGATCTTTGGGCGATGGAACGCGGCAAGGTTTTTGCCGGGCGTTACCATGTCTTGGGCGGCACGCTGTCGGCGCTTGATGATGTCGGCCCCGAGGATCTGCGTATCCCGCGCCTTCTCGATCGGGTGACTGGCGAGGGGGTGGGCGAGGTGATCTTGGCGCTCAACGCCACCGTCGATGGGCAGACCACCGCCCATTACATCGCCGATGCGCTGGCCGGTCGTGGCGTCAGCGTCACTTCGCTGGCCCAAGGCGTGCCGATCGGGGGCGAATTGGATTACCTCGACGATGGCACGATTTCGGCGGCTCTCCGGGCGCGTAAGGCATTATGACGCGGTGTGAACGGGGCTTGGTTGCCGTGACGCGGCGTCGATGAACCCTGCCGCGTCGATTTTGACCTGTTTTCGACACCCCGAACGCACTAACACTCCGCCTTGAAGGTTTTCCGACGCCCAAGGTGTCGCCAATAGGAGAAACGCGATGAAGGTACTTGTGCCCGTCAAGCGCGTGATCGACTACAACGTGAAGGTCCGCGTCAAGGCGGATGGGTCCGGGGTCGATCTCGCCAATGTGAAAATGTCGATGAACCCCTTCGACGAAATCGCCGTCGAGGAGGCGATCCGCCTGAAAGAGGCGGGCAAGGCCGAAGAAGTCATCGCAGTGTCGATCGGCGTGAAACAGGCGCAAGAAACCCTGCGCACCGCGCTTGCCATGGGGGCCGACCGTGCGATCCTCGTCACCGCGACAGATGATGTGCATCAAGATATCGAGCCCTTGGCGGTGGCCAAGATCCTGGCCAAGGTCGCAGCTGAGGAGGGTGTGGGGCTTGTCATCGCCGGCAAACAGGCGATTGACAACGATATGAACGCGACGGGCCAGATGTTGGCCGCTCTTCTGGGCTGGGCGCAGGCGACATTCGCCAGCGAATTGGCGGTCGAGGGCGATCATGCAATCGTCACGCGCGAGGTCGATGGCGGCCTTCAGACGATCAAGGTCAAGATGCCCGCAATCGTGACCGTCGATCTGCGCCTGAACGAACCGCGCTATGCCAGCCTTCCCAATATCATGAAGGCGAAGAAAAAGCCGCTCGATGAAAAGACCGCCGGCGATTACGGCGTCGATGTCGCGCCGCGCCTGACGGTGATCAAGACCACCGAGCCGAGCAGCCGCAAGGCGGGCGTCAAGGTCGGCTCGGTCGATGAGCTGATCGCGAAACTCAAAGACGAAGCGGGGGTGATCTGATGGCTGTTCTTCTTCTTGCGGATGTGACGAACGGGCAATTGGCGGCCGATCAGGTCTCCAAGGCGCTGAGTGCCGTGAAAGGCTTGGGCGATGTCCATGTGCTGGTCGCCGGTCAAGGCGGTGATGCGGCAGCGGCCCAAGCGGCCAGCTTTGCCGGTGTCGCCAAGGTGATTTTTGCGGGCGATCACGGATTTTGCCATATGCTGGCCGAACCAGTCGCAGATCTGATCGTGTCGCTGGCGGGTGGCTACAGCCACATCGCGGCCCCCGCCACATCCGATGCCAAGAACGTGCTGCCGCGTGTGGCGGCACTTCTGGATGTGATGATCGTCTCGGAAGTGACCGCGGTGATCGACGCCGATACCTTCGAACGGCCGATCTATGCGGGCAACGCGATCCAGACGGTGAAATCGGGCGATGCGGTCAAGGTCATGACCATCCGCACCGCCGGCTTCGAGGCGGCGGCGACGGGAAACAGCGCCCCGGTCGAAGCGCTGGGCACCGCTGCGGCAGGCGGCCTATCGGCTTGGGTCGAAGACAAGGTCGCGGCCTCGGACCGGCCGGAACTGACCAGCGCGGGCATCGTCGTCTCGGGTGGTCGCGGTGTCGGCAGCCAAGAGCAGTTCGCCTTGATCGAGGGCTTGGCCGACAAGTTGGGTGCCGCGGTCGGCGCATCGCGCGCGGCGGTCGATTCGGGTTATGCGCCGAATGATTGGCAGGTGGGCCAGACCGGCAAGGTGGTGGCACCCGATCTTTACGTTGCGGTCGGCATCTCGGGTGCGATCCAGCATTTGGCCGGCATGAAAGACAGCAAGGTCATCGTCGCGATCAACAAGGACGAAGAGGCGCCGATTTTCCAAGTGGCCGATTACGGGCTGGTCGCCGATCTGTTCGATGCGATCCCGGAGCTGACCGGCAAGCTCTGAGCGGCTGAAGTTCAACGAATTACAAACGCCCCGCGGCTTGGCCGTGGGGCGTTTGCGCTTCAGGACAAGAGCGGCAGCAGCGCCGCCGCCGCGCGATCATGCAGATCGGGGCCGGGCAGCGTGCGCGCCGCGGCCTCCTCGCTGGGGGCAAAGAACATGCCGCGGGTCGATTGCGCCATTTGGGTATCGGTGGGGCCAATGATGCTCAGTGAGGCCGCCATCGCCCGCACCTCGGCCAGCATGTCCGGGGTGATGAACAGCGGATCGGGGCCCAAGGTGTCGCTTTGTCCTTCATCTTCGGGGTGGTGGCGCGCCAACCAGAGCAAATGCACGGGAACGTCGATCTCGGACAACAGGCCGCGCATCCGGGCCATCCATGCGACGCGCAATTCGGCCACGACGATGCCGAAACGCTCGGTCGAAAGCCCCTGAAGATGGCTGAGCAGATGCCGGGTGAAGTGAAACTCGGTGAAATCCACATCGCGGTAGATCGTACGCAGCATGGCTGTGGTCTTGACGAAGCGGTCATTTCGGCGGGGATGCACACCGTAAAGCCGGTTCGACAGGTTTTGCGCCCCCGTGATCTGCAACACCACGGCGGCGGCGTTGCGTGTCGCGGCGATGATGGCCGCATCCTGCATCAACACATCCATCCCTGCATTCATCACACCCATGTTGACCACGCCGCGCGGCAGTTTCGCGGCCAGTTGGGCCGTAAAGGGGGCAGGGATGAAGCGACCGAAGGTTTCCGACCCGCCCAGGCACAGGATATAGGGCGCCGCCATCGACGCCGGCGGCCCACGAAACCGCAGGACCGAGCCGGGATAACCGACTGGTTCATAGGTCAGGGGCATCGGCCCCCGTTGTTCGAAACTCATTGCTCCTTCGCTCCCACCAGATTGAAGACTCACCCATGAGCGAGATTGGCGTGTAGGCGTTTCCAAAGAGCTAAGCTTATAATTTGTGGCGGATTTTTTGGATTTGTAGGATAGGGGCGGCGGCGTGCCATGCAGCAGGGCGGGCTTGTGCCGGTCCGGTTTGCAGGCCTATGGTGCGCCGAGGGCCAAGCGCGAGAGGCGACAATGCATATTTCTTCGATCGGTGTGGTCGGCGCGGGCCAAATGGGCAATGGCATCGCTCATGTCTGTGCCTTGGCGGGCTATGATGTGATGATGACCGATATCAGCGCCGACGCGCTGGACAAGGCAGTCGCGCTGATCGACCGCAACATCGCCCGGCAAGTCGGTCGCGGCAAGGTGACCGAGGCCGAGATGGCCACTGCGATGGCGCGCATTCGCACCACCACCAAGCTGGCCGATCTGGGCCAAACAGATCTGATCATCGAAGCCGCGACCGAACGCGAAACGGTGAAGCAGGCAATATTCGAAGACCTGCTGCCCCATCTCAAGCCCGAGACGATCCTGACCTCGAACACCTCGTCGATCTCGATCACGCGGTTGGCCTCGCGAACCGACCGGCCTGAGAAATTCATGGGGTTCCATTTCATGAATCCAGTGCCGGTGATGCAACTGGTCGAGTTGATCCGCGGCATCGCAACGGATGAGGAAACATTCGCCGCGTGCAAAGAGGTGGTGGATCGGTTGGGCAAGACCGCTGCAACGGCCGAGGATTTCCCCGCCTTCATCGTCAATCGCATCTTGATGCCGATGATCAACGAGGCGGTCTATACGCTTTACGAAGGGGTCGGAAACGTCACCTCGATCGACATGGCGATGAAGCTGGGCACCAACCATCCGATGGGGCCGCTGGAATTGGCCGATTTCATCGGGCTCGATACCTGCCTTGCGATCATGAATGTGCTGCATGACGGGTTAGCCGATACGAAATACCGGCCCTGCCCGCTATTGACCAAATATGTCGAGGCAGGCTGGCTGGGCCGCAAGACGCAGCGCGGCTTTTACGATTATCGCGGTGATGTGCCGGTGCCGACGCGCTGATCGGGCTTTTGCCTGAGCAGGTCTAATCCTGATCCGGATTGTCGCGCAGCGACAAGGTGCGTGCGCGCAGCCATGCCATGAATTCGCGCGGCTTGCCGATTTGACCTTCCCATTGATCTTGGGTGATCGGTTTGCCGATGATTGGCGCTTGCGGTTTGTCGAAGCTGTGGACCACCTCGTGTAGAAGCAACCCCTGACGCAGCACGGGCGAGATGCGATTGGCGATCTGATACCAACGCGAATTCGAGCCGGTGAAAAAACACGGCACGATGGTCGCGCCCGATGTGCGGATCATCTTTGCGGTAAAGACGTTCCACTCTCCCTCGATCGCGGGGCCCCACATGCTTTGCGAGGCGGCAACCGCGCCCGAGGGGAACAGCGCGATCAACCCCTTTTGCGCCAGATGCTCCATCGCGAGGGCGCGCATTTGCAGCATTTTTTCCTGTGCATCCGGATCATGGGGAAAGGGCACGGGGATCATGTAGCTGGCGGCCGACTCGTCCAGCCCCGTCAGCAAAGCGCGGGTCAAGATGCGGTAATCGGGGCGACGGCGCCCGATCAGATCGGCCAAGATCATGCCATCGACCAAGCCATGCGGATGGTTGGCCACAAAGATCACCGGGCCTTGATCCGGGATGCGCGCCAGCTGATGCGCAGGCGTTTGCAGCTCGATGCCCATCGCCTTCATCGTGGCGGGCCAAAAGGCCTGCCCCTTGACCTCGCCCATTCGCTCGAATTGGCGGACGCGGCGGATGATGGTGATCTTGCCCGTCATCCATTCGATCGTGCGCACCAAGTTGCGCGTCAAAGGGTTCTCGAAGGTGTTGGAATAGGTCAGGCTGCGACGGTCATAGACCGTCTCGGAACCCGGCAAGCGCACAGGGCGTGGCGCGTGGATATTTCGCGTCGTTGTGTCTGTCACGCGCCCTTGTCCCATCCCGGTTTCCCGCCGTCACGGCCCGGTCAGTTTTCCTCGCCGAAGCGATCGCCGATCAACGTTGCCAGCGCATCGGCCAGCTTTTCCGCCTCGGGGCCCTTGGTTTCAACCTCAATAGTGGTTCCGATTGAGGCTGCCAACATCAAAAGCCCCATGATCGAATCCCCGGCGGCACTCAGCCCATCGCGGCGGACGGTCGCCTTGGCATCATGGGCTTCGACGACCTCGACGAAACGAGCCGAGGCGCGGGCATGCAAGCCTTTGACATTGATGATCTCGAAATTGCGGATCACGGACCGAGTTTCCATTTCAGGGGGTTCCATCGAAGCTGTTGATATAGCGGCGCCCGGCATCTGCGGCGCGCGCAACGGCGTCGTCCACGCTGAGATTGCGGGATTTGGCCAGCTTGATCAGCATGGGAAGGTTCACACCTGTCAGGATCTTGCGGTTCTGTGGTTTGCAGGCGGTCAAGGACAGGTTGGAGGGTGAGCCGCCGAACATGTCGGTCACGACCACAACGCCCGATCCATCATCGACGGAATCGGCTGCTTCGCAGATTTCGCGCGTGCGAGCCGCGCGGTCATCTTCGGGTCCGACCGAGATGGCGATCATCGCCTTCTGCCGTCCCACTACATGTTCCGTCGCCCGCATCAATTCGGAGGCAAGGCCCCCATGGGCAACGATGACGATGCCAATCACGTCTTGTTCGCCTCTGGCGTTTCCGTGGCGTCGATGCTCTGTACGCGACGCAGTTCCACTTCCCGATGTCTTTTAGACACGGGCCACCCTGTCTGTGCAAGATGGGCGGCGAGGATTTCGGTCAATGCGACCGAGCGGTGTTGCCCGCCGGTACAACCGAACGCGATGGTCAAATGGCTTTTCCCCTCGGCGGCGAAGGCAGGCAGCAGCATGTCGAGCATGTCGCCGACTTGATCGCGGAAGGTGCCGAACCTTTCGTCGGCGGCGATATAGCCCTGCACCGCAGGGTCGCGGCCATCTTGCGGGCGCAGGCCCGGTTCCCAATGCGGGTTGCGCAAGAAACGGCAGTCGAAGACAAGATCCGCCCCCGAGGGCAGGCCGCGGCGATACGAGAACGACATGAGGGTGATCGCCATGCGCGCGCCGCCCTCGGTGGCGAAAAGCCGGGTGATCTCGGCGCGTAGCTCGTGCGGTGTAAGGGTTGATGTGTCGACGAGCACGCTTGCGCCTGCGCGCACCGGCCCCAGAAGTGCCAATTCCTGTGCGATGCCTTGCGCCGGGTCGGCATCGGGTGCCAAGGGATGGCGCCGCCGGGTTTCCGAATAGCGCCGTTGCAGCACATCGGCGGCGCAATCGAGATAAAGCAGATCCGGGGCATAGCCTTCGGTCGCCACAAGGCGATTGAATGCGGCGAGCAGACCGGGCGCGGAATAGTCGCGATTACGCGCATCGGTGCCAAGCGCCATCGGTCGCTCGGGCGGCGGCCCTTCCAGTAGACGGGGCAAAAGCGACAAGGGCAGGTTGTCGATCGCCTCGAAGCCGAGATCTTCCAGCGCGTGGATCGCGGTCGAGCGGCCCGCCCCCGAGGGGCCGGTGACAAAAACCACACGCGCTTGCGGTGGCCGGGATGGCATCGTTGCAGGCGGCATATCCCCAAGGCCCTCGTGTCAGGGTTCGGCGCGCCCCTGCCGCATCATCAAAAGCAGTGCTGGGGCCAATCCATGTTCACCTGCAGCATGGATCAAGGGAACCCTGCTGTCACCTAGCGCGATCGTGTGCCGCAGGGGCAAACGTGCAGTCTCGGCCCGGTCCAGATCGACGGCCAGCGTTAAGGGTGCTTGGGCCAGCGTCGGGCCGGATCGGATCAGGCCGATGCCGCGCGCCTCGATCAGATCGCGCGCTTGTTCGGGGCGTTCCAACATGGCGGGCGCGCTGCCGCTTTGCAGCCAGACCCCGTCATCCGAGATCAAGACCGCGCCAAGTGCCATCATCGCGATGGCAAGGGTCGATTTGCCCGTGCCCGGCGCGCCAAGGATCACAAGCCCCCGACCATCGACGGCCAGGGCCGTGGCATTGAGCCAAAGCGCCATGCCATTGCGCGACGCGACCCAGCGCGTGATCGGCTCGGGTTCGGGATGCATCCTTCCGCCTGTTCAGATCGGCAGGCCGATGACGAAGCGGGCGCCAAGCGGTTCCGATGTGGCATCGGCCTCGGTCGGGCGGATGTTTTCGGCCCAAATCACGCCACCATGCGCCTCGACGATCTGCTTAGAGATCGCAAGACCAAGGCCCGAGTGATTGCCGAATTGTTGTACGGGCCGTTCGGAGTAGAATCGGTTGAACACTTTGGTCAGCGCCTCTTCGGGGATGCCGGGGCCGGTATCCTCGACCACGATCAGCACCCGGTTTTCCCGCCGCCTTGTCCAAAGCCTGACGGCGTCACCTTCTTCGCAGAAAGAGATCGCATTTGATAGAAGATTGACGAAAACCTGCGCCAGCCGCCCCTCCAGCCCCGAGATGCGGATCGGCTCGAACGGCAAATCGGTCACGAAGTCGACGCCTTTCTTGTCCGCCTCGCCTGCGTGATACTGCGAGATGTTGTGCAAGGTGCGGACAAGGTCGAATTCCTCTTCCTCCTCCTTGACCAATTCGCTGTCGAGCCGCGATGCGTTCGAGATATCGGAGACAAGCCGGTCCAAGCGCTGCACATCATGCTCGATCACCTCGAGCAGGCGGTTGCGTTGTTCATCTGTCTTGGCCACCCGCATCGTGCCGACAGCGGAGCGCAGGCTGGCCAGCGGGTTCTTGATCTCATGACTGACATCGGCGGCGAATTGCTCGTTCGAATCGATCCGGTCATAAAGCGCCGAGACCATGCCGCGCAGCGCGCCCGACAGCCGCCCGATTTCGTCGGGGCGGCCGGTCAGGTCGGGGATGCGCACGCGTGTCGGGCTCATCTTGCGGGCGTTCTTGTCGCGGCCAAGCTCGGCTGCGGCGGCCAGATCGGCCAGTGGATGCGCGATGGTCGAGGCCAGAACAAGGCTGAGGCCGATCGAGACCAAGAGCGCCACGGCGAACATTTGCAGCAACTGCTCGCGCTCGACCCGAACAAGATGGTCGATCTCGCCCGCCGCCGTGGTCACGACGACCGTTCCGACCTGACCCGATGCCGCGAAGATCGGCGAGGCGGCGGCGTAAAGCGTGCCGGTGCCATCGGCGCCGCGGCTGAGCACGGTCAGACCCTCAGTAGTTGGCGTGACCAAGGCGCGTGCCAGTTCTGATGCATCGCGGCGCTCGGGTTCGGGCGCGCCGCTGGTCAATAGACGCGAAAGCCCCGACCAGACACGGTTGAGGAAATCGGTGATCAACAGGGCATCCTGCCTCGTGCCGTCAAGCCCACGCACCGGCCGTGCAGGGCTGCGCGACAGGGTTTGGGTTGTCGCGATCAGGGTATCGGGGCCAGTGAAAACAAAAACATCGACGCCTGCAGACAGGCTGAGCCTGCTCAAGACGGATTGCGCATCGACACCACCGGCATCGAAGGGCGCGGCGGTCGCCTCTTGGGGGAGTGTCGCCTCCAGTACTTCGGCGATCAGCTGTGCCTCGACGGCGAGAGCGCGTTCGCGCTGCACCACAAGGCTGTCGCGGAAGGGGTTGAGATACATCACCCCCGCGACAAGAACCACCATCGCAAGCAGGTTGAACAAGATGATCTTGCGCGACAGCGGCGAGCGGTTGAGCGACAGCATATTGCGCCGCGCACGCGCGGCCTTGAGCTCTTGCTCGACCGAACCGGGTGGGCGATCCCAATCCTCGCCCAATACGATATCGGCGCGTTCATTGGCGCGGCGGTTGGTGAGTGATAAATCGGCGGGCACTGTCTGTGTCCGCCTATTCTTCGTTGTAGCGGTAGCCGATGCCGTAGAGCGTCTCGATCGCCGAGAAATCGTCATCTACGCTGCGCATTTTCTTGCGAAGGCGCTTGATGTGGCTGTCGATGGTGCGGTCGTCGACATAAACCTGCTCGTCATAGGCCACATCCATCAACTGATCGCGGCTTTTGACGAAACCGGGCCGTTGGGCCAACGCCTGCAGCAGCAGGAATTCGGTGACCGTCAGCGACACATCCTTGCCCTTCCAGTTCACGGCATGGCGCAGCGGGTCCATCGTCAACTGACCGCGCACCATGATGGTGCTTTCTTCGGGCACGCCCGCGACATCGGAGGCGATCGCTTCCTGCCGGCGCAGGATCGAACGGATGCGTTCGACCAACAGCCGCTGCGAAAAGGGCTTTTTGACATAATCGTCGGCGCCCATCCGTAAGCCCATCAGCTCGTCGATCTCATCATCCTTGGAAGTGAGGAAGATCACCGGCATCCGGCTTTTCTGGCGCAGCCGCTGCAACAGGTCCATCCCGTCCATGCGGGGCATCTTGATGTCGAAAACACCCAGATCGGGGAGGCGGCGGTTGAAGGCGTCCAGCGCGGACTGACCATCATTGTAGGTTTCGACGTCGAAGCCTTCGGCTTCGAGGGTCATCGATACGGACGTCAGGATATTCCTGTCGTCGTCGACAAGTGCGATCCTCGGCATACTCGTGATCCTTGTTACTGCTCAACTGCCATCTTTTTTCCATATTCTCTCTATTTGGAGCGCGAGAATCAATTGGAAATCTCCGAATCGGGCGATGCGCCACCTTCGAATTAATCTTTCGCGCGTTAATCAGTGATGAAACTGCCACAGCATTTGTGTCGTATGCTGCCTTGTGGCCATGGGTAGCACGAAAGAAAATGTCGTACTGGTTGCGCTAACTGGGTGACAGCGACCTGTTCAGCCATAAAACCGTCATGTTATAGGGCCGCATGGCACGGGCCATGACCCGTAGGTTGCCACGACCTGTCCAGGAGCAACATCAAATGACCACCCTTCGCGTTAACCCGTCACAGACTTTGGCTGCTCAAGGCATGACGGGCCTCGGCACGGTGCATTACAATCTGCTGGAGCCGGCGCTGATCGATGCGGCCATTTCTCGTGGTGAGGGGCGGCTGGGTCTGGGCGGCACGCTGCTGGTCTCGACCGGCACTTTCACCGGCCGCTCGCCCAAGGACAAATTCGTCGTGCGCACCCCGGCGGTCGAGGACCACATCTGGTGGGACAACAACAAGCCGATGACGTCGGAGGCTTTCGATCTGCTGCATGCCGACATGCTGGCGCACATGAAGGGCCGCGATTACTTTGTACAAGATCTTTACGGCGGGGCCGATCCGGCGCACCGCCTCGATGTGCGCGTTGTATCGGAGCTGGCGTGGCACAATCTGTTCATCCGTCACCTGCTGCGCCGCCCGGCCGCCGAGGAGCTGGCGACATTCGTGCCGGAATTCACGATCATCAACTGCCCTAGCTTCAAGGCCGATCCCGCACGCCACGGCTGCCGCAGCGATACGGTGATCGCGCTGAATTTTGACGCCAAGCTGATCTTGATCGCCAACACCGAATATGCGGGCGAAAACAAGAAATCGGTCTTTACGCTTTTGAACTACATCCTGCCCGGCAAGGGTGTGATGCCGATGCATT
This sequence comes from Roseicyclus sp., assembly GCF_965662675.1. GTDB lineage: Bacteria > Pseudomonadota > Alphaproteobacteria > Rhodobacterales > Rhodobacteraceae > Roseicyclus. The sequence continues at coordinate 30,344 of NZ_CBFIIK010000002.1, forward strand.
GCTCGGCCAACCACGCCACGGGCAACCCGGACGATGCAGCCGTATTCTTCGGTCTATCTGGCACCGGCAAGACCACGCTTTCGGCCGATCCCGGTCGCACGCTTATCGGCGATGACGAGCATGGCTGGTCGGATCAGGGTATCTTCAATTTCGAAGGTGGCTGCTACGCCAAGACCATCAACCTACGCGAAGAGGCGGAGCCGCAGATTTTCGCCACCACGCGCACCTTCGGCACCGTGATCGAGAATATGGTCTATGACCCCGATACGCTGGTGCTGGATTTCGACGATGCGAGCCTGACGGCCAATACCCGTTGCGCCTATCCGCTCGATCAGATCGAAAATGCCTCGGCCACCGGGCTAGCGGGCCATCCCAAGAACATCGTGATGCTCACCTGCGATGCGTTTGGCGTGCTGCCGCCCATCGCGCGGCTGACGCCTGCGCAGGCGATGTATCACTTCCTGTCGGGCTTCACCTCCAAGGTGGCGGGCACCGAGCGCGGCGTGACCGAGCCCGAGCCGACCTTTTCCACCTGTTTCGGCGCGCCCTTCATGCCGCGCCGCCCCGAAGTCTATGGCAAGCTTTTGCAAGACAAGATCAACCAGCATGGTGCGACCTGCTGGTTGGTGAACACGGGTTGGACGGGCGGGGCCTATGGCACCGGCAACCGCATGCCGATCCGCGCCACGCGCGCGCTTTTGACCGCGGCTTTGAACGCGTCGCTGACAACGGGTGAATTCCGCCGCGACCCCAATTTCGGCTTCGATGTTCCATTGGCCTGCGACGGTATGGATGCGGGGCTGCTCGACCCGCGCGGGACATGGGCCGATCCCATGGCCTATGACCGTCAGGCGGCCAAGCTGGTACAGATGTTCGCCGATAATTTCGCGCAATACGTCCCCTACATCGACGATGATGTGAAGGCGGCGGCTATTTCCTGAACCATTCGCGCCGGGCTTTGCATAGGCGAGGCCCGGCGTTTTTGTGTCTGAAGATCAGCCGATGAGCCCACGCCGCACCAGATTGGCCCCGGCCACGATCAGCACGACCAGCGTTGCACGGCGAAACATCTCGGGGTTCAGCCGGTCCGACATCCAAAATCCGATCTGCATGCCCAAGAAGGCCGGTATGAGTAATGCCGCCGACCATGGCATGGTCACCGCGTTCAATACCCCCGATTGCAGATGCCCCGCCAGCAAGCTGACCGAGCCTAGGCCGTAAACCACGCCTTGCACCAGCAATTGCTTGGCCTTGGGCATCTCGAGCGCGATCAGGTACAGCACCGTGGGCGGCCCCCATGTGCCGGTCAGCCCGCCGATCGCCCCCGACAAGAAACCCACGCCCCATTCCGAGGCATGTCGCCAGCGCGGTGGGATGCGAAAGCGCACACCGCTGAGCTGGATCAGCGACAAGATCACCACCGGCACGCCCAAGACAAGGTAGAATGTCTGGGTCGGGATCGCGGTTACGAATTGCGCGACCAGCACGATCATCACGCAGACGATGAGGATGTACCGCCAAAATTCGCGCAGCACCGCCGCTGCTTCGGACAGGGGAAAGCGCAAGACTTGCAACAGGTTCGACATCACGATGGGAAAGATGATCCCCGCCACCGCGACCAATGGATCGAGAAACAGCGACAACCCCGAGATCATCACCAGCGGCATGGCGAAACCCACCGCACCCTTGACGAAGCCCGCCATAAGCGTGACCCCACAGGCCGCGACAAAGGCCCAAAGGGGCATCAGATCAAAGGTTGCTTGCAGCATCGCCATTCTCGCTTTGCGCCCTTCTAGCGTGCCCTGTATCGCGCTGCACCGCAAAAAGAAGCGCGACATTTTCCTGCGCTGTGCCATAAATTCTGGTATTTTTGTTGCGCTGCACCTGCAAAGAGACTAAGCCGATTTGACCGGGCGCGCGCGCCCGCGCCGCGATGAAGGAGAATGACAATGCCCCGTGATGCGCAGCCCCTCGACGATAGCCCCGTGATCCTTGACGCCGTGTTGGATCTGGGCGCGGCCGCCCTTGTCCCCGTCGAAGCCCTGTTGGACAAGGCGCGCGGGCGTGTCGCGGCATTGGTGACGGTCGATGGTCGCATCTCGGCCACCGCGCTCGAGGCAGAGCAGACCGCCGCGCACGGCTTGGCATGGCTTGCAACTTACGTCGAATCGCTGCGTCAAATGCAGGCTTGGGCGCTGCGCCTGCGCGATCAGGGGAAGTTCGGCGAGGTGGAACAGTTGATCCACCAGATCGCCTTCGGTGAATACCTGGCCCAGATCATGGGTGGCATCCAGATGAACCAGGCCGAGATCTTGCGCCCACAAGACATGGGTTTGATGCCCGAGGATTTGCGCGCGCTGATGACGCCAGAGATCACGATGCTCAGCCAATCGGGCAACACACAGGCCGCACGGATGCGGTTGGTCGCCCTGATGCAGGAACGCCGCGCCGAGATCACGGTGGGCAATTCCGGCCTCGATGACGAGCTTGAGATGATTCGCGAACAGTTCCGTCGCTACGCGCTGGATCGCGTCGTGCCGTATGCGCATGAATGGCATCTGAAGGATGAGTTGATCCCGATGGCGGTGATCGAGGAACTGGCCGAGATGGGTGTCTTCGGCCTGACCATCCCTGAGGAATATGGCGGCTTCGGCCTGTCCAAGGCGTCGATGTGTGTGGTTTCGGAGGAGTTGTCGCGCGGCTATATCGGCGTGGGTAGCCTTGGCACCCGCTCGGAAATCGCCGCCGAGTTGATCCTTGCGGGCGGCACGGAAGCGCAAAAGGAAAAATGGCTGCCCGGTCTCGCCTCGGGTGAGATCCTGCCGACGGCCGTCTTCACCGAACCCAATACCGGCTCAGACCTTGGGGCCTTGCGTACCCGCGCGGTGCGCGATGAAAACGGCGACTGGATTCTCAAGGGTAACAAGACATGGATCACCCATGCCTCGCGCACCCATGTGATGACGGTTCTGGCCCGCACCATCCCCGACACGACCGATTATCGCGGCCTGAGCATGTTTCTGGCCGAAAAGACACCGGGCGATGACGCAAACCCGTTCCCCGATGAAGGTATTTCCGGCGGCGAGATCGAGGTTTTGGGCTATCGCGGCATGAAGGAATACACCGTCAATTTCGACGATTTCCGGGTGAAGGGCGAAAACCTCTTGGGCGAGAGCGAGGGGCAGGGGTTCAAGCAATTGATGCAGACTTTTGAGTCGGCCCGCATCCAGACCGCGGCGCGCGCCATCGGCGTGGCGCAGGGCGCCCTGGACGAGGGCATGCAATATGCCGAGGACCGCAAGCAGTTCGGCAAATCGCTGATCGACTTTCCGCGCGTGGCCAGCAAGCTGGCCTTGATGGCGGTGGAAATCATGATTGCCCGCCAGCTGACCTATTTCAGCGCATGGCAGAAAGACCATGACCGCCGCTGTGACCTCGAGGCGGGGATGGCCAAGCTTTTGGGTGCGCGCGTGGCATGGGCTTGTGCTGACAACGCCCTGCAGATCCATGGCGGGAACGGTTTCGCGCTGGAATACAAGATCAGCCGCATCCTGTGCGACGCGCGCATCCTCAATATCTTCGAGGGGGCCGCCGAGATTCAGGCACAGGTGATCGCGCGACGGTTGCTTGGGTGATGGGGTGGCGGTGCGCCCTCATGCGCATCTGCCCCATGTCGTGACCACCGGACCAAATGCGCGCATTCCTCGCCCTCGATATTCCCGATGACACCGCCACGGCCCTGAGCCGGGTGCAATCGGGCATGCCATTCGGCCGCCCCGTGCCCGAGGAAAACCTGCACCTCACTCTCGCCTTTTTCGAGGACGCGCCCGAGGTCGCATTGGCCGATCTGGATGATCTGATGACAGCGTTCCGCGCTGCGCCCGTTGCCGTTCATTTCACCGGCATCGACAGCTTTACCGAAACTGAACGGGGTCTGATCTTTGCCGCCGTCGAACGGACCGATGCGCTGCAATCGCTGCATGACCGGATCGCAAGCCTTTGTCGTCAGGCGGGGCTTGATCTGCCGCGTCGCCGTTTTCGCCCGCATGTCACCCTCTGCCGCGCAAGCCGCCGTCCCGATGGCCCCGCGCGCGACAGGCTGGCCGCAAGCCTTGGCGCACGCCCCGATCTGCCGGGCTTTACCGCGCGGGCGGTGACGCTTTACCGCTCGACCCTTGGGCCGCGCGGCGCGCTCCACGAGGCAATGGCCGCCTATCCCTTGTCAGGCTAGGCCGCGCGCGCCGCGATGAGATCGACCAAGCGCTGACGCGCAGCAGGCAGGGGTTTGTTGCCCAGTGCATGCGCCAGATGCGTCGAGAGGAAATGGCCGGTGGTCTGTAGCCCCAACACCACCTCTTGCGGGTCGTCGCCCGGCACGCCGCGCATCACACCCGGCAGAGGCAAAAGCCTGTCTGCCCATGCGCCCGCCCCCGCCACCGAGACCGCCCGCCCACTGCGCGGCGAGACATAGGTCAGCCCTTGCGTCACCCCCGTGACCGCGCAAGCCGAGAGGTCGAGGCCAAAGCCCGTTTCTTCCAACAGCGCTTGTTCCCAGCCGAGGTAGGCCTCCACCCAGCGATCCGCGCCCAACCCATCGAGCAGCGCTGCGCTACGCGCATAAAGCGCAGGATAGGCTTGGCGCTCGGGCAGGGCGAAGGACAACAGCGCGCAAACAGCGCTGAGCCCGGCCAGCATCAGCCGATCCTCCATCGCGGCCGCAGCGCGCCCTTTGATCGGGTCAATGGTGTAGCTGCCCATATGCTGATCCAGCCGCGCCCGCCATGTTGCGTCAAGCTGCGCGCCCGGTTGCAGCAAAGGCGCCATCTTGCGCGAGGCGCCGCCGCGCACCACGCCCATGTGGCGTCCATGTTCGGCAGTGAAAAGATCAACGATCGCGGCATGTTCGCCATGCCGACGTACGCCCAGAACGATCCCTTCGGCGCGCCATTCCATGGGCGGAGTTAAGCCCTGCAACCCCGGCTTGTCCATCGCGCAGGCACATGGCAGGTTTCTGCCCATGTTTATGGTGTTGCCCCGTTCGGCCCGCCGCATGGCCTTGGCGATCGCCTTTTTGGCGCTGGCCTCGCTTTGTGCGCAATTCATCCATCTGCATCGGCGCGCCGATGTGCCGATGGCTGAAACCGCGTGGGACATGGCGCGCTATTTCACGATTTTGACCAATCTCTTGGTGGTGGTCACTTTCGCGGTGATCTCGCGCCCCGTAAGGGCTGGCTATGCCGCCGCTTGGCTGGCCGCATTGAGTTTGGCGGCGATCATGTCCGGGTTGATCTACCATCTGGTGTTGGCCCATCTCGTCACATTCACCGGGCTGGGCTGGTGGGCCGATCATGGGCTGCATAGCCTCACGCCTTTTGCCATCGCCTTTTGGTGGCTGATCCATGCGCCCAAGCAGCGTCTCGGTTACGCGGACCTGCCGATTTTCGTGCTGTGGCCGTCCATCTACGGGGCTTATGCGCTGGCGCGCGGGGCGGCGGACGGGACCTATCCCTATCCATTCATCGACCTGTCGGTCATGGCCCCGATCGCCGTGGCGACATATCTGGTCGGGTTGTTGGTGCTGTTCTTGCTTTGTGGCGTCTTGATGATCTTGATCGGGCGTTTCGCCGACAGGTAAGCAGCTATGCGAGGCCATCTTCGCCGAGCAGATGCCGCCCGGCGCGATCCTCGACCTCGATCACCCATAAATCGGGGTCGAAACCGCGTTGGCGATTGATCGCGCCATCCACCTCGGCCTCTGTCCCGGTGGCCAGCGCCATCCAACGGCTTTCACCGCTCATCGGATCGCTGCGGCGCTGAAAGGCCACCGCCGAACCGTCAAGCGTGCTGCATTTGACCAACACAGCGCCTGCGGTCGCATCGCCGCGGGCCACGACGAAGGCCGGGATATCCGCCTGCCTGAGGCGGGCGAGATATGCATGAACCCAGAATTCGGCGGTCAGCCGCACCATTGCGGGTCAATTCCCGTCGCGGAAATCGAGCCCCATCTCGGAATAGCGCTCGGCCTCGTCCAACCAGTTGGGGCGCACCTTGACCTGCAAGAACAGATGGACGCGACGGCCCATGAATTCCTCCAGCTCCTCGCGCGCGGCCTTGGAAACGGCCTTGATCGTCTCGCCGCCCTTGCCCAGCAAGATCCCCTTGTGCCCGTCGCGCGACACATAGACGATCTGGTCGATCCGGGCCGAGCCATCCTTGCGCTCTTCCCAATTCTCGGTCTCGACGGTTAGCTGATAGGGCAGCTCTTCATGCAAGCGCAGCGTCAGCTTCTCGCGGGTGATCTCGGCTGCGATCATCCGCATCGGCAGATCGGCGATCTGGTCCTCGGGGTAAAGCCAAGGCTCTTCGGGTAGGGATTGGCCAAGCCATGCACGGAGATCCGCGACGCCATAGCCTTTCTCAGCCGAGATCATATATGTGCGCTCGAAGGCGAATGCTGCGTTCATCTCCTCGGTCAGCTTCAGCAGCGTGGGTGCCTCGACCCGGTCGATCTTGTTGACCGCCAAGGCCACGCGCCGCCCACGGGCCCTTTCTTGCATTGCGGCCAGAATGGCCTTGACCCCTTCGGTCATGCCGCGATGCGCCTCGATCAGCAGCACGATGATATCGGCATCCGCGGCACCGCCCCATGCGGCGGCGACCATTGCACGGTCCAGCCTTCTGCGCGGTTGGAACAGGCCCGGCGTATCGACGAAAACGATCTGTGCGTCACCCTCGATGGCAACGCCACGGATGCGCGCGCGCGTTGTCTGCACCTTATGTGTCACGATCGAGACCTTGGCCCCCACCATCCGGTTGAGCAGCGTGGATTTGCCCGCATTGGGCTCTCCGATCAGGGCGACGAAACCGGCACGGGTGGTCATGGGATATGTCCTTGGGATCTCTGCTTGTGGTCCTAGCCCATCGCGGGCGCATTTGCCACAGTCCACAGTTGCGTCAATCCGGGCTTTGGCTGTATGCGCGCATTGTTCAATCACCCACGCGGCGTGGAAAGGCATGATCATGGCGGCAAAGGTTTTCATCGATGGCGAAGTCGGCACGACGGGGTTGCAGATCCGCGCCCGCCTTGCGCGTCGCGATGATATCAGCCTGATCTCCTTGGCCGAGGCGGACCGCAAATCGCGCGATGCCCGTCTTGATGCTTTCGCGGCCGCAGATGTGGCGATCTTGTGCCTGCCCGATGCGGCGGTCCATGAGATCGCTGCCGAACTGCAGGCTTTGCCGTGCCGGGTGATCGACGCCTCGACCGCGCATCGAACAGATCCCGCTTGGGAATTCGGCTTCGCCGAGCTTGACGCAGGCGCGCGCGCCCGGATCGCGGCCGCGAAATATGTCTCTAACCCCGGATGCTATTCCACGGGTGCCATCGCGCTGCTGAGGCCGATGATTGATGCCGGGCTGATCGCGCCCGATCACCCGATCACGATCAACGCGATCTCGGGCTATTCCGGCGGCGGCAAGGCCATGATCGCCGAGTTTGAAGCCGGTGCGGTCACGGGTGGTTTCGTCTATGGCACCGCGCAACAGCACAAGCATCTGCCCGAGATCGTGGCGCGTGCTGGGCTCAGCCGCAAACCGATCTTTGTGCCGCAGGTGGGCCAATTCGCCCAAGGCATGATCGTGCAAGTGCCACTGCACCTTGCGCCCGGCGGGCCAGCGGCCGCGCTGGATGCGCTGCGCGCCCATTATACCGGTCAGCATTTCGTGCAGGTTGTCGACCGCGCCGACATGGGTGACCGGATCAACCCGCAGCGCCTCAACAACACCAATATGATGGAATTGACCGTCGATGGTGATGCTGACACCGGGGCCACCGTTCTGATTGCCGTGCTCGACAATCTGGGCAAGGGGGCATCGGGGGCGGCGGTGCAGAACCTCAACCTGCTATTGGGCCTGAATGAGGCGGTGGGGCTTTAGCGCTGCCTGCCTTCATCTTTGCTTTCGAAATACTCTAGGGGGTCCGGGGGGCGAAGCCCCCCGGCGCGTCGCCGGGCAACGCGCGGGCAAACCCTTTCTCACCCCGCGCTCATCCGATCAAGCAATGCTTTTGCCGCGGCTTGTTCGGCCTGTCGCTTGACCCGACCTTCGGCGCGGGCGGCTTGACCATCGGCCAGCCGTGCCTCGACCTGGAAGACAGGCGCATGATCCGGCCCCTCGCGCGATAATTCGCGATAGGCGGGTGGCGGCATGCCGCGGGCCTGCGCCCATTCCTGAAGGGCTGTCTTGGCGTCGCGCGCATCCTCGGCCACGCCTGCCACGCGCGCGCCCCAAAGCCTCAGCACCATGGCGCGCGCCGCCTCGAACCCACCATCCAGGTAGACCGCCGCGATCACCGCTTCCATCGCATCGCCCAAAAGGGCGGTCTTGCGCCGCCCACCCGTCGATGTCTCGGATTTACCAAGCCGCAGCACCGCACCCAGATCAAGCTCGCGCGCCACCTCGGCGCATGTTTCCTTGCGCACCAACGCATTGAAGCGCGGGGCAAGCTGGCCTTCGCTGGCATCACCGTCTTGGGCCAGAACCGCCTCGGCCATCACCAAGCCAAGAATACGGTCGCCCAAGAATTCCAGCCGCTGGTTGTCCGGGCGCGTCGCGGAAGAGAGGGAAGAATGCGTAAGCGCACGGGTGATCAACTCGGGCTGGGCAAAGCGATGACCCAGCCGGTCGCAAAACGCCTCAAGCTCGCGCGCCAGTTTCACTCGATCGCCTCGAAGAACCGGTCCGACCGCCATGTCCAGAAATAGACCATGCGTCGCCCCGCCGACGAGAACATCACCCGATCCGCGCGACCGAGGATATTCTCGAACGGCACAAAGCCCACACCGCCGATCGACTGCGGAAAGCGCGAGTCGACCGAGTTGTCGCGGTTGTCGCCCATCATGAAATAGTGACCTTCGGGCACGATGAATTCAGGCGTATCATCGCCCCGGCTTCCATCGGTGATGTTCAAGATCGCATGGCTTACACCGTCGGGCAGTGTCTCGGTGAAGCGTGGTTTCTCGCAGACCCCGCCCGCACCGACAGGCGCATTGGCGCAGCGCGGCGGCAGGCCTTGCGGCCCTTGCGGCGCAAAAGTCTCCAAAAACGGCGCGGTGGCGACCATGTCGGCGGCCGTTCCGTTAAGATGCAACACGCCGCGGATCATCTGGACCCGGTCACCTGGAAGGCCGATCACTCGCTTGATGAAATCGGTGCCTTCCGTGGGGTGGCGAAACACCACGACATCGCCGCGGTCAGGCTCGTGCGCGAAAAGCCGCCCCTCGAACGGGCACATGGAAAACGGGCAGGAATGGCGCGAATAGCCGTAAGCCATCTTGTTGACGAAGAGGAAATCACCGATCAGCAGCGTATCTTTCATCGAGCCCGACGGGATCCAGAAGGGCTGGAAGAACAGGGTACGGAACACACCGGCGATCAGCAGCGCGTAGACGATCGTCTTCACCGTCTCCAAGATACCGTCTTGTTTGGCCGCTGCCGCCATGATGCCCTGCCTTTTCATGATGCTGTCGTGCGCGGTCTTGGGCCAGCCCTGCGCCTGAGTCAAGAAATCTGGCGGATCAGTTCCGCGGCGGGCGCGCCTTGTAGACGGGAAGCTGCCAGCCAAAGAGCAGCGATCCAGCACGCAGTGCAAAGCAGATGACCAGACAAGCCGCCAGCGACACGGCCTGCGAGGGCCAAAGCGCATCGGCGATCACCGCCGCACCGCCCCCGGCCAAGGCGGCGGTGACGTAAAGCTTGCCCGTGCGAATGAGCAGCGGCACCTCATTGGCGACAATGTCGCGCAAGAGCCCGCCGAAACACCCCGTTGTGATGCCCATGATCAAGATGATCGGCACGCTTTGCCCGGTCTCGGTCGCTGCGCGCACGCCGGCTGCAACCGCGATGGGCAGGGCCAGCGCATCGAGCCATGTCAGCACCCGCTGGCGGCTTTCCAAAAGATGGGCGGTGAAAAACACCAGCACAGCGGCAGCACAGGCGATGGCCAGCGGGATGGGATCGGCGATCCAGAACACCGGATTGCGATCAAGCAACAGGTCACGCACCGTGCCGCCACCCAATGCCGTCAGGCTGGCGAGAAAGGCGAAACCGATCAGGTCGAGCTGTGCGCGCGATGCGGCCAAGGCGCCGGTCAAGGCAAAGACCAGAACGGCCGTGTAATCGAGGGCTGTCAGCACGCTCATTTGAAAGGTTTCATGCCCGCGCGTGCCAATTCATCGGCGCGTTCGTTTTCGGGGTGTCCAGCATGGCCCTTGACCCATTCCCATGTCACGCGGTGGCGCGCTTGCGCTGCGTCAAGCCGCTGCCAAAGCTCGATGTTCTTGACTGGCTTGTTGGTCGAGGTTTTCCAGCCGTTGCGCTTCCATCCGTGGATCCAGCCGGTCACGCCGTTCTTCACATATGCGCTGTCGGTCACGATCGTGATGGTCGAGGGCCGTTCCAGCGCCTCGAGGGCGGCGATGGCGGCCAAAAGCTCCATCCGGTTGTTTGTGGTGTCGGCCTCGCCGCCACTCAGTTCGCGCTCTTTGACGACGCTATCGCCATCCTTGGCCTGCAAGAGCGCGCCCCAGCCCCCGGGGCCGGGATTGCCGGAACAGGCCCCGTCTGTATAGGCGAACAATTCAGGCATCCGCCGTCCTCATGCCAGAACACCGATGCCAAGGCACACCACGACAACCGTGGTCAGCAGCAGGCGCAGGCGCATCCACCATGCGGGCGCGAGGCCTTGGCGGGCTGCGCTCAGATCGATCGCCAAGAGCGAGACAAAGCCCATGATCAGCATCAAGAGGCTTGCGCGCGGCTCGGCGAAGGCGGTGAGAAAGACGAAAATCGCCGGTAGCACGGAGAGCGCGTAAAACATCGCGGCTTGCGGCCCGTCCGCCTTGGCGGCGAAGCCCCAGATCACCCCCGCCATGAAGCATAGAATGACGATGCCGTAGATCTGCAACAAGGCATGGCCGGCATGGTTGACGCTCCAAAACCGGCCCAATCCGCCAAGCGCGGGCCACACCACCGACAACGCCCCGTAGAGGAAGGGCAAGAGGCCAGCAAGGCCAAGGATCAGGGCAGGGGCGGGGATGCGGTTCATGGGTGGTTTGTGCATCGCGATGGATGCCGCGGCAAGGGATGTGCCGGATTTTCGTACGAAAATCCGCAAAGTGCGATTTTTCGCATGGGAAATCGGTAGCTCGGCTCAGGCCGTTTCGCGCAAGACCCGCGGCACCTTGAATTCCACGTTCTCTTCGGCGGTCACGACGGGTTGGACCGTCACCGCAAAGCGTTCGCGAAAGGCGTCGATGACCTCATTGACCAGCACCTCGGGCGCACTGGCGCCTGCCGTGATCCCCAAGCTGCGGATTCCTTCGAGCGCGCGCCAATCGATATCAGTGGCGCGCTGCACCAGCTGGGCATAGCCGCATCCGCCGCGTGCGCCCACCTCGACCAGCCGTTTTGAGTTCGAGGAATTCGGCGCGCCCACCACCAGCATCGCATCGCAGAGCGGGGCCATGGCCTTGACCGCTTCCTGCCGATTGGTGGTGGCGTAGCAGATATCTTCTTTGTGTGGGCCGACGATGGCGGGAAAGCGCGCTTTCAACGCCGCGACGATATCGGCGGTATCATCGACGCTGAGTGTGGTTTGCGTCACGAAGGCCAGCCGCGCGGGATCGCGCACATCGACTCTCTGCACATCCTCGACCGTTTCGACCAACAGCACCTCGCCCTCTGGCAACTGGCCCATCGTCCCGATCGTCTCGGGGTGGCCTTCATGGCCGATCATGATCATCTGCAACCCGTTCTCGTGATGGCGCGCGGCCTCGATATGTACCTTGCTGACCAGCGGGCAGGTGGCATCGACGAAGAGCATCTGGCGCGCCGAGGCTGCGGCGGGAACGGATTTCGGCACGCCATGGGCCGAAAAGATCACCGGGCGGTCGAGCGGGCAATCATCCAGCTCTTCGACAAAGACCGCCCCCTTGGCGCGCAGGTCATCGACGACATATTTGTTATGCACGATCTCGTGGCGGACATAGACGGGCGCGCCCCATTTCTCGAGTGCCATCTCGACGATCTTGATCGCGCGATCCACGCCCGCGCAGAACCCGCGCGGTGCGGCAAGGTGGATGGTGAGCGGCGGCTTGGTCATATCTGGCCTCGGGCGGCTTGGGATTGGGTCGGATTGCAACCAGAGGTAAGTGTTTCGCGGGCTTGCGTCCAGCGTTTGGGCGCGGCTGCCGCATGATCAAGCCAAGCGAGGATCTTGTGCGCCCAGCGCATCTGCGGGCAGACCGGCCCATGGCAGGTGCTCATGCATCTTCATCATCGCCGGGTCGATTGCGATCGTCGCGCGGCTCGCGCGGCGGTCGACCGATCGTCTCGCGCAACTCGTCCAGCTCGATGAAATTATCGGCCTGGCGGCGTAACTCGTCCGAGATCATCGGTGGCTGCGAGCGAATCGTCGACACGACCGAAACGCGGCACCCCTTGCGTTGCAAAGCCTCGACCAAGGAACGGAAATCGCCGTCGCCCGAGAACAGCACGATGTGATCGACATGTTCGGCCGTTTCCATCGCGTCGACGGCCAGTTCGATATCCATGTTTCCCTTGATTTTGCGCCGACCTTGGCTGTCGGTGAATTCCTTGGCCGGCTTGGTCACGATGGTGAAGCCGTTGTAGTTCAGCCAATCGACCAGCGGGCGGATCGGCGAGAAATCATCGTTCTCCAACAAGGCGGTGTAGTAAAAGGCGCGCAAAAGCTTGCCGCGTTGCATGAACTCGCTGCGCAGGCGTTTGTAATCCATGTCGAAGCCGAGCGCTTTGGCGGCGGCATAGAGGTTGGCACCATCGATGAATAATGCAAGACGCTCGTCGCGGTAGAACATGATCGAATTTCCTTGGGCAATACTGGTCTGAAAATCGGTTTGCGGGTCTCTTTGCGCAGGTGTCGCGCTGGGCCCTGTGCGAGATGATGGGGAGTAATCGACTTTTGAACGGATCTGCTGAAAATCGCACCGCAGCGCGGGCATTGTTGGCTTTCGGCGGGAATCTTGCGCATTCTGGCCAGCTTCCGCAAGAGATCTTGCACCATGCAGCCACCATGCTTGCCGACCGCGTGGATCAGCCGATCGTGATGAGCAAGCACTATCGCACGCCCGCGTTTCCCGTGGGGTCGGGGCCGGACTTCGTGAATGCCGCCGCCGCCATGGATTGGCATGGCACAGCTGATGATCTTTTGGCGCTTTTGCATGAGATCGAGGCCGCGCTGGGCCGCACCCGCCGCAACCGGTGGGAGGCGCGGATCATGGATATCGATCTGATCGCGCTGGACGCCGAGGTGAGGCCCGATGCCCAAACCCAGAGACTTTGGGCCAATTTGCCGATGGACCATGCCGCCGTCCAAACGCCCACGCAGTTGATCTTGCCGCATCCCCGCATGGCCGAGCGCAGCTTTGTCCTCGTGCCTTTGGCCGATGTCGCGCCCGATTGGTGCCATCCGCTGACGGGGTTGAGCGTGGCACAGATGCTTGCCGCCCGCCCCGCGACCGAGCGTGCCAGTGTGGTCGCGCTTGATTGGAACCCCTGAGCAAGCCTGGCGCCGGCCCGGCTGCGCGGTTCGGGCTTGTCATTTGCGCCGCCCGGGCTTAGATCGTGCCTTTCTGATGCCCCTGTGCAGAATCTGGAGGAGCCTCGCTTATGGCCCGCGTCACCGTTGAAGATTGCGTCGATAAGGTTCCGAACCGGTTCGAGCTTGTCATGCTTGCAGCCCATCGCGCGCGCGAGATCACCTCGGGTTCCGTGCTGACCGTTGATCGCGACAATGACAAGAACCCCGTCGTTGCGCTGCGCGAGATCGCGGATGAGACGCAAGGCGCGGATGATCTGCGTGAGCGTCTGATCGAAAGCCTGCAGACCCAGATCGAGGTCGATGAGCCCGAGGATGACGCAATGGCGCTGTTGCAAGGTGTCGACTCGGACCGCCCGGTGCACGACGATATGAGCGAAGAGCAAATGCTGCGCGCGCTCATGGAAGCACAAGGCCAGCGCTAAGGGTCATGTGCGGACAGGTTGGATAGGGCATGCTAGACGCCGACGACCTGATCTCGCTGGTTCGAAATTACAATCCCAAGACGAATGAGGCGCTCCTGAGGGGCGCTTATGCCTATGCGCAGCGCATGCATGAGGGGCAAAAACGCCATTCGGGTGAGCCCTATTTCACGCATCCCGTCGCGGTGGCGGCGATCTTGACCGAACAGCGGCTCGATGATGCCACCATCGCCACCGCGCTCTTGCACGACACAATCGAAGATACCAAGGGCACCTATACCGAGATTGCCAAGCTCTTCGGCGCCGATGTGGCCGAATTGGTCGATGGGGTCACCAAGCTGACCAATCTCGAGCTTTCCAGCCGCGAGGCGAAACAGGCCGAGAATTTTCGCAAGCTGTTGATGGCGATGTCCAAGGATCTGCGGGTGATCTTGGTCAAGCTTGCCGACCGGCTGCATAACATGCGCACGATCCGGCACATGCTGCCCGAAAAGCAGGCCAAGAAAGCGCATGAAACGATGGATATCTTTGCGCCGCTGGCAGGCCGCATGGGTATGCAATGGATGCGCGAAGAGCTTGAGGATCTGTCCTTTCGTGTGCTCAACAGCGAGGCGCGCAACTCCATCATGCGCCGCTTCCTGACGCTGCAAAAGGAAACCGGCGATGCGATCCCGCGCATCACTGACGATATCGAGGCGGTGTTGGAGCGTCATGGCGTCAAGGCCGAGGTGTTTGGCCGCGCCAAGAAACCGTTCTCGATCTGGCGCAAGATGCAGGAAAAGGATTTGGCCTTTTCGCGGCTGTCCGACATTTACGGCTTTCGCGTGCTGACCGCGACCGAGGATGATTGCTACCGTGTCTTGGGTGCGATCCATCAGCGTTGGCGCGCGGTGCCGGGGCGCTTCAAGGATTACATCAGCCAGCCCAAATCGAACGGCTATCGCTCGATCCATACCACCGTGTCGGGGCGCGACGGCAAGCGGGTCGAGGTGCAGATTCGCACGCGTCAGATGCATGATGTGGCCGAGTCGGGCGTTGCGGCGCATTGGTCCTATCGCGATGGTGTGCGCTCGGAGAACCCTTTTGCCGTCGATCCGGCCAAATGGCTCGAAGGGCTGACAGAACGCTTCGAAGCGGCCGAGGATGGCGATGAATTTCTCGAGCATGTGAAGCTCGAGATGTATTCCGATCAGGTGTTTTGCTTCACGCCCAAGGGCGATGTGGTGCAGCTGCCCAAAGGGGCGACGCCGATCGACTTTGCCTATACGATCCACACGCGGATCGGCCATTCCTGTGTTGGGGCCAAGGTAGACGGCCTGCGCGTGCCGTTGTGGACGCGGCTCAAGAACGGCCAATCGATCGAGGTCATTACCGCCGAGGGGCAGACGCCGCAGGCAAGCTGGATCGACATCGTCGTCACAGGCCGCGCCAAGGCCGCGATCCGGCGCATGCTCCGCGAGGAAGACCGCGAGCGTTTCATCAAGCTGGGGCGCGAATTGGCGCGTGTGGCCTTTGAGCAGGTGGGAAAAAAGGCGACCGACAAAGCCCTTGATACCGCGGCGCGGGCCATCGGCCTCAAGAATGGGCCCGAGATGCTGGCGCGGATCGGCTCGGCCGAGTTGTCGGCGCGTTCGGTGGTGGCACGCATCTATCCCGAATTGGCCGGGCAATCCGAGACCAACGATGTCGAGGTGCGCCGCGCGGTGATCGGCCTGCCTGCCGGGGCCGAGACACGGCGCGCGCAATGCTGCCAGCCCGTGCCGGGCGAGCGTATCGTCGGCATCACATATCTGGGGCGAGGTCCGATCGTGCATGCCATCGACTGTCCGGCACTAGCCGCATTCGACGATAGCCCCGAGCGTTGGATCGATCTGCACTGGACAGAGGGGCGTCACGCCCCAATTCACAACGTGACGATCGATGTGACGATTTCGAACCAAAAAGGGGTGTTGGGACGGATCTGCACATTGATTGGAGAGCAGAACGCCAATATCTCGGATCTGAACTTCATTGATCGAAAATTGGATTATTTCCGCTTGTTGATCGATGTGGATGTGCGCAATGCCGAACATCTGCATGCCGTGATGATGGCGGTGGAACTGGATAGCGATGTGGCCAGCCTCCAGCGGTCCCGGAACCTCGACCGGCGCCCCTGATCGGCCACAAGAAGACGGGTTCGTGGTTGCGCCATCGGCGCGATGCGGGCCGTAACGGAAGGGCAGGCTCGTCGTGGTATTCAAGCGCCGCGATCCAAGATCGATCCTGCGGATCGTAGGTGAAGCGTTCTGGCCCCGCGGGGGGTGGATGCGCGGCCTTCAGTATGTGCGCCACCGCATGCATCGCCTGCCCGGCACGCCCGAACAGATCGCGCGCGGCGTGTTTGCCGGTGCCTTTACGGTGTTTACCCCGTTTTTTGGACTGCATTTCTTTGTCGCTGCGGCGCTGGCGCGGATGATGCAGGGGTCGATCTTGGCCGCTTTGCTGGCGACCTTCATCGGTAACCCGCTGACCTATGTGCCGATCGCGATCATCTCGCTGCAGACCGGCCATTGGATGCTGGGCACCGATATGCGCAGCGAGGTAGATGATTCCATCTTTTCCAAATTCGCCGCCGCCGCCGGTGATTTATGGCATAATTTCAAGGCGATGTTCACTGATGAGCGCGCCCATTGGAGCGAGCTTCACCGCTTCTACGACGATGTGTTTTTCCCTTGGATGGTCGGCGCGATCGTTCCCGGATTGGTCTGTGGTGTGATCTGCTACTACCTTAGCGTGCCGGTGATCCGGGCCTATCAAAAGCGGCGGCTGGCGCGGATGCGCAAGAAGATGGAAAAGCTCCGCGATCAAGCTGGCGGGGCGGCGGCGAAACGCTAGGTTGCCCCATTGGAGATCAAGGAGAACACGGCAATGGCACAGCGCCTCAGGCTCGGTGTGAATATCGATCACGTGGCAACCTTGCGCAATGCACGCGGCGGGGCTTTGCCCGATCCGGTGCGCGCGGCGGTCATGGCGCAAGCGGCCGGGGCGGATGGCATCACCGCACATTTGCGCGAGGACAGGCGCCATATCCGCGACGGTGATATCGAGGCGATCATGGCCGCGATCACCTTGCCGCTGAACTTCGAGATGGCCGCCACAGCCGAGATGCAGGAGATCGCGCTGGCCCACCGCCCGCATGCCGCCTGCATCGTGCCCGAACGGCGCGAGGAACGCACAACCGAGGGCGGGCTGGAGGTTGCGGGAAATGCGAACTGGATGGGCGAATACATCGCGCCCCTGCGCGATGCGGGATGCCGTGTGTCGCTGTTCATCGCCGCCGATCCGGCACAGATCGCGGCCGCTGCGCACATTGGCGCGCCGGTGATCGAACTGCATACCGGGGCCTATTGCGATCTCCACGCCGAGGGCGATTTCGCCGCCTGTGACGCTGAATTGACCCGCCTGATCGCGGGTGCCAAGCAGGCCGCCGATCTTGGCCTCGAGGTGCATATGGGCCATGGGCTGAGCTACGACAATGTTGCCCCGATCGCCGCCATCCCCGAGGTGGTGGAACTCAATATCGGGCATTTCCTGATTGGTGAGGCGGTGTTCGTCGGGTTGGATGCGGCTATTGCAAAGATGCGCGCCTTGATGGATGCGGCGCGGGGCTGATCGCGCGGCCATTGCGCAATCTTGCCGGATCGGCGAAGAATAACGTTGTCCAAACCGCCGTCAGACCCGGAGGGTTTCGTGCACCATATTTTCGCTGTCCTATCGCGGGCGGCCGCCTGTTTGGCTTGTGCCACGCACGGGCGGGCCGTCGTCGTGCCGCGTTGGTCCGGCCCGGGGGTTTTGCCATGATCCTTGGTATCGGCACCGATCTGGCAAATATCGAGCGCATTCAGCGCGCGCTTGATCGTTTTGGCGACCGTTTCCGCGAGCGCGTCTTTACCGTGACAGAACAAAATCGCGCCGAGCGGATGAAGGAACCCGCCGCCGTCTATGCCAAACGCTGGGCCGCCAAGGAGGCGTGCTCCAAGGCACTTGGTACTGGCTTGCGGATGGGCATCGCGTGGAAGGATATGGCGGTGTCGAACCTGCCATCGGGGCAGCCGGTGATGAAGGTGACGGGCTGGGCCAAGGAGCGGCTCGATCAGATGACGCCCGATGGCTATACCGCCACGATCCATGTCAGCCTGACCGATGATCATCCTTGGGCACAGGCCTATGTGGTGATCGAGGCCATGCCCGACACCGAAGCGGCGCAACGGCCCAATGTCGGACCCGTCTCGCGCCGCAAGATCAGCTGAAGTTCAGCGTCGCCGATTCTTTTGGCGACGCTTGTTGGCGTATTCGGTCGGGATCAAGATCAAGGCCGCAGCCGAGCCGATGATTGCATCGATCCCGGGTGAGCCAAGGCTAAGCCCGAACAATGCCCGGATGAAAAACAGCGCAAGCACCGCTCCAAAGGCGATCAGCACCGACGGCAATATGCCGTTATGCGTCCAACCCCATTTTTCGAACAGGACCGCGACGATACCCGCGATCATGAGCGAGCCGAAAAACGAAAACAAAACCATGGCTCATTCCCCCAAAACAACACCGGGCGCGATGCGTGCGCCCCTTATATAGGCCTCAGCCTCCATCCGCGGTTTGCCCTCTGGCTGCAGCGCGGTGATCGTGATCGCCCCCTGACCACAGGCGATGGTCAGGTCCGATAGCAAACTGCCCGGCGGGCCTGCGCCCTCGGCCAGATGGCAGGCCAAGAGCTTGACCCGCTTGCCAGCGATCATGGTCCAAGCGCCGGGAAAGGGCGAGAGGCCACGGATCTTGCGGTCAATCGCGGTCGCGGGGTGCGTCCAATCCACCCGCGCCTCAGACTTGTCGATTTTGGCGGCATAGGTGACGCCCTGAGAGGGCTGGGGTTCGGGGGTAAGGGTGGCAAGATGCGCAAGGGTCTCGGTGATCGCTTCGGCCCCTAAGCGTGCCAGCTGGTCGTGCAATTCGCTTGCGGTTTGCGTGGCGCCAATCGCAATGGCGCGGCGCAGCAGCACGGGGCCAGTATCGAGCCCTGCCTCCATCTGCATGATGCACACGCCGGTTTCCGCGTCGCCCGCCATGATCGCGCGCTGGATGGGAGCGGCCCCACGCCAACGCGGCAAAAGGCTGGCGTGGATGTTCAGGCAGCCGTGCTTGGGCGCATCCAGCACCGCTTGCGGCAAGATCAGCCCGTAGGCCACGACCACCGCGACATCGGCCTCAAGCGTTGCGAAAGCAGCCTGTTCTTGCGTATCGCGCAGCGTCTTTGGGTGGCGCACGGGAAGGCCCAACGCGCTGGCGCGCTGATGCACTGGCGTTGGGCGCTCGACCTGTCCGCGACCGGCGGGGCGGGGGGGTTGGGTATAGACGCAGGCGATCTCATGGCCTGCGGCAACCAGCGCATCCAGCACCGTGACCGAGAAATCGGGCGTACCCATGAAGACGATCCGCATCAGCGCGCCCTTTTCCCTGCCCGTTTGAGCAACATCTCGCGCTTGGTGCGCGACAGCCGGTCGACATACATCCGTCCCGCCAGATGGTCGATCTGGTGCTGCACCGATGTCGCCCAAAGCCCGGTGAAATCCTGCCTGACGCGAAGCCCGTGATGATCGGTGAAAGCCACGGTCACTTGCGCGGGCCGCGTGACCTTGGCCCAGACGCCGGGCAGGTTGGGACTTGCTTCCTCGTGGTCGTTCGTGGCGTCGGAGGCCGCGATGATCTCGGGGTCGGCCATGCGGATGGCTTGGCCGCGCGTGTCGCTGGCATCGACCACGGCGAGGCGCAGCATCACGCCGATCTGCGGCGCGGCAAGGCCCACACCCGGCATTGCCTCCATCGTTTCGATCATATCGGCCCAGATGGTGCGGATCTCGTCGGTAATCACACCCACATCTGCCGCCGGCGTCCGCAAGCGCGGGTCGGGCCACATCACGAAATCGCGTCGGACCCCGCTCACGCCTTTTCCCGCGCGCGATCTTTCTTGAGCTTGACCATTTTGCGGGTGATCAGTTGGCGCCGCAGCGGGGTCAGGTAATCGATGAAGAGAACCCCGTTCAGATGGTCGATCTCATGCTGCAGGCAGGTCGCCCAAAGCCCCTCGAATGTCTCTTGCTGTTCGGCCCCGTTGCGGTCGATCCAACGCGCCGTGACAGCGGCGGGGCGTTCGACATCGGCATAGATGTCCGGGATCGAAAGGCAGCCTTCCTCATAGGTGCTGCGCTCATCGCTTTCGGCGATAATCTCGGGGTTGAACATGGCCAAGGGGCGGGGTGCCTCGCCCTCGGCCTTGACGCAATCCATGACGATCAGCCTTGTGTCGACACCGATCTGGGGCGCGGCAAGACCGATACCCGGTGCGCCATACATGGTTTCCAGCATGTCATCGGCAAGCTGGCGCAGATCATCCGACATATCGGGGATCGGCGGGGCAAGCTTTTTCAGCCGCGGGTCGGGATGGATCAGGATCGGGCGCTTCATGGGCGTTCATTTAGGTCAAGCGGGCGCGCGCCGCAATAAGCGCGACCATGGGCTTGCGCCCACAGCCTGCTGGGGTAGCGTGGCGGCGTGCAAATCTGACGGAGTCAGCCCCCATGTCATTCGACGAAATCATCGATCGCCGCGGCACCCATTGCGTGAAGTGGGACAAGATGGAGGCACTCTACGGCGTCAGCCCCGATGAGGGGATCGCCATGTGGGTGGCGGATATGGAATTTCGCCCCCCTGCCTGTGTGCAAGACGCGCTACAGGCGATGCTGGATCACGGGGTCTATGGCTATTTCGGCGATGAAAGCGCCTATCTGGCCGCGATCTGCTGGTGGATGGAAAACCGCCATGGCTGGCGCGTCGATCCGGCGGCGATCTTCACCACGCATGGTCTGGTGAACGGCACTGCGATGTGCGTCGATGCCTTCACCGCGCCGGGCGACGGGGTGGTGCTGTTCACGCCGGTCTATCACGCCTTTGCCCGCGTGATCCGCGCGGCGGGCCGCGATGTGGTGCAATGCGCCATGCCGGTGGTGGATGGGCAATACACCCTCGATTTCGATGCATGGGACGCGCAGATGAAGGGGCATGAGAAGATGCTTGTGCTGTGCTCGCCCCACAACCCCGGTGGCCGTGTCTGGACGCGGGCAGAACTGGCGGGTGTCGCGGCATTTGCCAAGCGTCACGATCTGATCCTTGTCTCGGACGAGATTCACCATGACCTGGTGATGCCGGGTCAGGTGCATACGCCCATGGCGCTGATCGAGGGGATCGCCGACCGCTTGGTGATGATGACGGCGGCGACCAAGACCTTCAACATCGCGGGTGCGCATGTGGGCAATGTGATCATCCATGACGCGGGCCTGCGCGCGAAATTCGCGGGTCGGATGGCGGCGCTGGGCCTGTCGCCCAATTCCTTTGGCCTGTTCATGGTGACCGCCGCCTATTCGCCCGAGGGGGCGGCATGGGTCGATCGTGTCTGCGCATATCTGGCTGAGAATGCTCGGATTTTCGACGAAGGGATCAATGCGATCCCAGGGCTTCGGTCGATGGCGCTGCAATCGACCTATCTGGCATGGGTCGATTTCGCGGGCACCGGCATGGGACGGGAGGAGTTCACCGCCCGCGTCGAGAAAGGGGCCAAGATCGCGGTCAATCATGGGCCGAGCTTTGGTTTGGGTGGCGACAGCTACCTGCGGTTCAACATCGCCGCCCCGCGCAGCGTGATCACGGATGCGGTGGCGCGGATGCAGGCGGCGTTTGCCGATCTGCAATAAGGCCTGTGCTTTCGAAGGGTCACGCCGCGCCGCAGCACTTGCATGCTGCAGCGCAATATCATATCCAGACCGGCGACAGAAACGAAACATCCTTGCGCAAGGAATCCGCCCATGAGCTTCCGCCTTCAACCGACGCCCGTCGCCCGCCCGAATCGCTGCCAGCTGTTCGGCCCCGGCTCGCGCACGGCGCTGTTCGAGAAGATGGCGGCAAGTGCTGCGGATGTGATCAACCTCGACCTCGAGGATTCGGTCGCCCCCGATGACAAACCCACCGCGCGCGCGCATATCATCCAAGCCATCGGCGACATCGATTGGGGCACCAAGACCCTGTCGGTGCGGATCAACGGGCTGGACACGCCGTGGTGGTATCGCGATGTGGTGGACCTGTTGGAACAGGCGGGCGCGCGGCTTGACCAGATCATGATCCCCAAGGTGGGTTGTGCGGCGGATCTTTATGCCGTCGATGCGCTGGTCAGCGCGATCGAGGTGGCCAAGGGGCGCACCAAGCGCATCGGTTTCGAGGTGATCATCGAAAGCGCCGCGGGCATCAGCAACGTGGCCGAGATCGCCGCCGCCAGCCCGCGTCTGCAAGCGATGAGCCTTGGGGCCGCCGATTTCGCGGCCTCGATGGGGATGCAGACCACCGGCATCGGCGGGACGCAGGAAAACTACTACATGCTCCACGAGGGCGCGCGGCATTATTCCGACCCGTGGCATTGGGCGCAGACCGCCATCGTCGCCGCTTGCCGCACCCATGGGGTGCTGCCCGTCGACGGCCCCTTTGGCGATTTCTCGGATGACGAGGGCTATCGCGCGCAGGCGCGGCGGTCGGCGACGCTGGGCATGGTCGGCAAATGGGCGATCCATCCCAAGCAGGTGGCGCTTGCCAACGAGGTCTTTACCCCCTCCGAGGCCGCGGTGACGGAGGCGCGCGAAATCCTCGCCGCGATGGAGGCCGCCAAGGCCGCAGGGCAGGGCGCCACCGTCTACAAGGGGCGGCTGGTCGACATCGCCTCGATCAAGCAGGCCGAGGTGATCGTGAAACAATCCGAGATGATCACGGGCGGCTGAGGCCCGCGCCGTGGTTGCATCCGGCGCTTTGCCCGGCCATATACGGGCAAGGCTAGAGTGATTGGGTGCAAGGCGCATGACGACCTATCTCGACTTCGAAAAACCGCTTGCCGAGATTGAAGGCAAGGCCGAGGAGTTGCGCGCAATGGCGCGCCAGAGCGAAGGAATGGATGTCGAGGCAGAGGCGGCCGCGCTGGATCGCAAGGCCGCAGAGATGCTGCGCGATCTTTACAAATCGCTGACGCCTTGGCGCAAATGCCAAGTGGCCCGTCACCCCGACCGCCCGCATTGCCGCGACTATATCAGTGCATTGTTCACCGAATACACGCCACTGGCCGGCGATAGGAATTTCGCCGATGACCATGCCGTGATGGGCGGGCTTGCGCGGTTTCAAGATCGCCCTGTCGTGGTGATCGGCCATGAAAAAGGCCATGACACCAAGACGCGCATCGAACGCAATTTCGGCATGGCCCGCCCAGAGGGATATCGCAAGGCGGTGCGCTTGATGGATATGGCCGACCGTTTCAACCTGCCGGTCATCACGCTGGTCGATACGCCCGGCGCCTATCCCGGCAAGGGCGCGGAGGAGCGTGGCCAATCCGAGGCGATCGCGCGCTCGACCGAGAAATGCCTGCAAATCGGTGTGCCACTCATCTCGATCATCATCGGTGAGGGTGGGTCGGGCGGTGCCGTCGCCTTTGCCACAGCCGATCGTCTGGCGATGTTGGAACATGCGATCTATTCGGTGATCTCGCCCGAAGGCTGTGCCTCGATCTTGTGGAAGGATTCCGAGAAGATGCGCGAGGCGGCCGAGGCGCTGCGCCTCACGGCGCAAGATCTCAACAAGTTGGGCGTCTGCGATCAGGTGATCAAGGAACCCTTGGGCGGTGCGCAGCGTGACAAACCCGCCACCATCGACGAGGTGGGCCGCGCAATCGCCCAGATGTTGGAACAACTGAGTGTAATTGACCGCAAGGCGTTGATCGCCGGGCGTCGGCGCAAGTATCTGGATATGGGCGCCAAGGGTCTGGCCGCGTGATCACCCGCCGCGCGGTTCTTGGGGCGGCGCTGTTTCTTGCCACCCCGCTCGGCGCAGGGCAGGAGGGTTTGCCCATGACACCAGCAGGCGATCTGGAATGGAGCTACCTGGCCGATACGGTCATGGGTGGGGTCAGCCAAGGCGGCGCGCAGATGGAAGCTGGTGCCTTGCGGCTGCGCGGAACGGTCTCGACCGCCAATCGCGGCGGTTTCATCCAAGCCCGCACCGAGCTGCCTACAGGGCTCTCCCCTGATGCCAGTGCCTTGCGTTTGCGGGTCAGGGGGAATGGCGAGCGGTATTTCATGCATCTGCGGACCACCCGCACGCTTTTGCCGTGGCAATATTACCAGCAGGGCTTTGACACCGGGCCCGATTGGGCCGAGGTGACGCTGCCCTTGGCGGATTTTGCGGCTTCGGGCCGGATGATGGCGGGGCGGATCAAGCCCGAGGATATCCGGTCGATCGGGATCGTCGCCTATGGGCGCGATCATGTGGCGGATGTGTCTGTCGCAGCTTTGGGGGCTGTCTGAACGAAGGGCTTGCCGCGCGGCCGGAGAGATACGAGGGGGCTGTCTGCCCCCTCGTGCTCCCCCGAGGATATTTGTGAAACGAAGAGGGGTCAGAGCGCCGCGTAGAGCCGTGACAGGCGTGTCGCCTCGTCTTGTAGGGGGAAGGGCGGGTTCAGCACGAAGATGCCAGATCCGATCATGCCATGGCCCGGACGGGCGGGGGCAAAGCGGACTTCGTGGCTGAGCGCATCGGAGAAACGCATCCGCAGGGTCTGGGCCATGGCTGAATGGGCGTTGTTGGACAGAACCGGGTACCACAGCATCACCACCCCGACATTCCATTTCCGGTGCAGCTTGGCGATCAGGTCGGGGATGCGGTCATAATCGGTTTTGACCTCGTAGCTGGGGTCAATCAGCATCATGCCGCGCCGCGGATCGGGGGGCGTGCGCGAGAGCGCCATGGCCAGGCCGTCCTCTTGCAAAAGTTGCACATAGCGTTGTGGCATGGCTTCGCGCAGCGCCGCCACTTCGGCGGGGTGCAATTCGGCCAATGTCATGGTGTCGAAGCCGCGCAAGAGCGCGGCCGCGATCAGTGGCGAGCCGGGATATGCCGCGGGTCCATGCTCGGCCGTCACCATTGCGCGGGCGCGGGCATAGGGGTGATCGGGTGTGAACCAGTCGGCAACGCGGCCGATCCCTTGGGCCGCCTCGCCGGTTTTCAGCGCCTCGGACCCGTCGAGTTTGTAGAGCCCGCGTCCGGCATGGGTTTCGAAATAGCTCAGCGCCTTGTCCTTGCGGGTCAGATGGTCGAGGGCAGAGGCTAAAAGCGCATGCTTGTGCACATCGGCAAGATTGCCCGCATGATAGGCATGTTGATATGACAGCATCGTCTACCACATCCGCTTTTGCGCATCGCCCGGATTGGTCAGATCATAGCCTTGCGCGTCGAACTCATGGTCCATTTCCTTGAGGAATTGACCAGCCGTCGGCAAGTCGGTTGGGGCCTGCACATCAGACCAAAGGCCTGCGCGCATGATCGCCTTGGCGCATTGGAAATAGATCTCGTCCACGGTGAAGATGATGACCAGCTTGGGGTGGTTGCCGCCTTGTGTGAATGTTTCGGTGATGGCCGGGTCATCGGTCAGAACCGCATGGGCCTTGACGCGCACCACATTACTGGAGCCTGCGACCATGAACATCAGCGATACCCGCCCATCGGCCACGATATTGCGCAAGCAATCGAGCCGATTGTTGCCACGCCAATCGGGCATCCAGAGGGTTTGGTCGTCGATGATGCGCACGACCGGGCCGTCATCGCCCCTTGGGCTGGCATCAGTGCTATCGGGTCCGGCGGTGGACAACACACAAAAGCGCGACGCCGCGATCCAGTCGCGATAAAGCGGCGTCAGCGAGCGTGCGACCTTGGCGACCGACAAAGGGCTGGGGCGGTCGTAAAGCGCCTCAAGTTCCACGATGTCGTCAATGATCCGCATGAAACCCCGCTTCCGCCATCAAGCGGTTGGATGTGGTTTCGACGTCATTTTCCAGTTTGCGCATGAATTCATCTCGCGCCAGCCCCGGTTCGATCCTGGGCAGGAACTCGACCACGGCGAGGCCCGGTTTGCGCAACAGGCTGTGGCGGGGCCAGAACAGGCCGACATTGGCTGCAACCGGCACGCAGGGCTGGCCCAATTGCTCGTAGAGGGCCCCAGTGCCGACCTTGTAGGGGCGCGGAACCCCGGGGGCCACGCGCGTGCCTTGGGGGTAGATGATCAATTGACCGCCCTGACGCCGGCCCGTTTTCACATCCGACAACATTTTGGAAATCGCCGCCCCGCGTTTGCCGCGATTGACTGGCACGCACCCGATGCGCAGCCCGTATTGGCCCAAGAGCGGGGCATACAGCAATTCGCGTTTCATGATGAACTTGCCGCGTGGTACGGCGTTGTAGATCATCAAGATGTCCAGAAAGCTCTGGTGTTTGGCGGCGATCATCACATCGTCGGTGGGGGGCGTGCCGCGCACCTCGCAGCGCAGGCCGGTCATCCAGCCCAGCGTCCAGATTACCCAGCGGCAATAGGCATGGCATGCCGCATGCGCACCTGCAGGCGAGATCACCGCCCAAGGGAAATAGGCCAACGAGATGACCAGCATGGCGACATACATCTGGACGATGAAGGCCATGGAGCGCAGCAGTTGAATCATCTCAGTCCCTTCAGGGTGCGGAAAGCCGCGATACGTGTTGCCCAG
The DNA here is from genome assembly GCF_965662675.1 of Roseicyclus sp. GTDB lineage: Bacteria > Pseudomonadota > Alphaproteobacteria > Rhodobacterales > Rhodobacteraceae > Roseicyclus. Next base: position 57,049 of record NZ_CBFIIK010000002.1, read on the forward strand.
AAGGCCGTGACCGCGGCCAATGGCGGGATGGTGAGTGGCCAAAACCAAGCCGTTCCCTGAAAGCCGAGGCCCGTCAAAAACGCCCCCTCCTCGGCCGCGCGTGGCAATAGCGCGATAGCCAGCATGCCCAGTGCCGCACCGATCCCCGCCCCGGTCAGGGCGCGGTTGGTAAAGCGCCGCACGAAGGCGCGCACGATATAGCTGTCTTGGGCGCCAACAAGGCGCATCACGCGCAACACCTGCACATTGGAGGCAAGCGCCGCCTGCGCCGCCAGCGTGATCATCGCCGCCGTCGCGCCAAGGATCAAGCTCAACGAAATCCAGCCCAGCATGCGCAGACGATCGGCGGCTGCAACCAAGGGGCGGCGCCAGCGCGTGTGATCGTCGAGAACCGCGCCCGGGGCCTCGGCGGCGAGGCGCTGGCGCAGCCCTGCGGCGTCGAAGCCCGTTCCATCCTCGATGATCTCGATCAGGCGTGGCACGGGCAGATCGGCAATGGGCAGATCGGGGCCGAACCAAGGCTCGAGCAAGGCGCGCTGTTCGTCATCCGACAAGGCGCGTGCCGCGGTCACGCCGGGGGTCTGGCTCAATACGGTCAGAATGGCGCGGGTCTGGATCTCGATCTGATCGTCAGCGGCGGACAGGCGGATGGTGGCACTTTGCGCCAAGGCGGCCGACCAGCGATCGGCCAATCGCCCCGAGGCAAGAGACAAGGCCAGCGCAAAAACGGCAAGAAAGGCCATCGCGGCCGAAACCGCCAGCGTCAGCCGCGCGGTCTGTCCGGTGCGTGGCACGATCCGGTCGGCCTGTGGGTCGCCTCGCAGCAAGTTCATCATGTTGGTCACGATGCTCATAGGTTCGCCCCCGCGGCACTCAGCTTGCCATCGGCGATGCGCAGAACGCGCGCTTGCACCTGTGCCTTGGCGGCGCGAATGAGCGCAAGGTCATGGGTCGCGATCACGATGGTTTTGCCCAAGCGGTTCAATTCGCATAGCAATTGCAACAGCCTGAGCGACATCTCCCAATCGACATTGCCCGTCGGTTCATCGGCGAGGATCAGGTCGGGGTCCATGATGATGGCGCGCGCAAGCGCCGCGCGCTGGCGTTCACCGCCCGACAATTCGGGCGGGCGGGCGGCCGCGCGCGCGTTCAGGCCGACCCAGGCGATCAATTCCCGCAGATTGTCGTCGTTCGCCCCCCGCTCACGGCCCGCGACGCTGAGGGGCAAGGCGATATTCTCGACAATCGGCAGGTGATCGAGGAATTCGCAATCTTGATGGACCACGCCGATCCTTTGGCGGGTGCGGGCAATGCTGTCACGGTTGAGTGTCGCTGTATCTTGGCCGAAGATCGTGACACTGCCTTGTGTGGCGGTCAGTTCGCCATAGCACAGCTTGAGGAAGGTCGTTTTTCCCGATCCCGATGGTCCCGTCAGAAAATGGAAAGAGCCCGGCGAAAGGCGTAGCGTTATCTCCGACAGGATCGGTTCGGCTCCGTAGCCATAGGCGGCATCTTGCATGTCGATCACGAAAGCGCACTCCTTGGACCAGCACCATTACCGCGCCCGTCATGCAACGGATGCGCGAAGGTTGCAATCAGCCGACTACCCGCACCCTTGGAATACAAGGGGTGCGCTGCTACAAGATATGGGAATGACAGGCGGCGCGGCGCCTTGATCCGTTATGCGCCGCGAAAATAGGGTATGCGGGAACGGTAATGCGGCTGACCTGTCCGAATTGTGGCGCCCGGTACGAGGTCGCCGATAGCATGATCCCCCCCGAGGGGCGCGATGTGCAATGTTCGAATTGTGCGACGACATGGTTCCAACCCGGTCGGCGCAGCGATGAGAAACAGGTCGGCGCGGATATGCAGCCGCCGCCTGCACAAACGCCACCGCCCACAGAGCTGGAAGTGGAAACATCCGCCGCCGCCGAGGGCGCCGGTCACGCGGCTACGGATGCCGCCGATGATCTTTCCATCAACGCCGCCGACGCACCCGCGCCGCCCGCGCCGCCACAGCCCGCGGCTGCGCCGGCGCGCCCCGAGATCGACCCGGCGATCCGCGATATCTTGCGAGAAGAAGCCGCGCGGGAGGCCCGCTTGCGTCAGGCCGAGGCCGACCCGGTTGAAAGCCAGCCCGAGATGCCCTTGGTGCCGGAGGCCTCGGCCCAGACCGCCCCGCGCATGCGCCCCGATCTGGACGCGGCTGTGGATGCCTTCGACGCAGGCAAGGCGACGCTTGGCCGTGGCGTTGCCGCGCGCGATCTGTTTCCCGATATCGATCAAATCAATTCGACGTTGCGTGACAGCGCAGACCGCTCCGCTGGTGATGCCGATGCAAGTGATATCGACACGCTCGAGACGATCCCACGCAGGCGTCGGGGTGTGCGGATCGGGTTCTTTCTGGCCGCGGCGCTTGGGGCGGGTGCGGTGGCGCTTTATGCCAATGCCGATGTGGTTGCAGCGCAGCTGCCCGCGCTGGCAGCTGTGACCGATGGGTATGTCGCCGCCGTGAACGGTATGCGCTTTTGGTTGGATGACTTGGCCCAAAGCTTGGGCAATACCGCGCAATAGATGTGATCCTTGCGTCGGGTCGGATCAGAATTGATCCAGCAAACGGCGCAGATAGTCGCGTTCGACCTCGGGGCGGTTTTGTTCGGCCGAGCGGCGGCGCAACTCGTCGAGCAATTCGCGTGAGCGGCGGAACGCCTCGTCCCGCTCTGCGATCGCTTCGTCGCTGCCGAAGCTGCCGGAATTGCCGGCTTGGCGGCCGAGCGGATCTTGCAGCGGGCGGTCGGGGGCCATATTGCCATCGGCCTGTCCTTGTCCCGGTTCTTGGCCCGCCTGCGCCTCGGCCAAGGCGCGGCCCAGTTCGGTCATGCCTTCGCGCAGCGCTTCGAGCGCTTCGGATTGCGAATCAAGCGCGCCCGCGATGTCGCCCCCTTCGAGCCGCCCCTCGGCCTCTTCCATCGCCCGGCCCGCGCGGTCGAGTTGGCGCAGCGCCTCGTCACCGGCATCGGTGCCAGCACCCGGAAGGCGACCTTGCTGTTCCTCCAGCAATCGGCGCAGCGCCTCTTGGCGTTCGGCCAGTGTCATGCCCTCGCCGTTCTCGCCGCCTTGACCCTCGCCTTGGGATTGGCCGTTCTCGCCTTGCCCTTGTTGCTGACCTTGCTGTTGGCCGGGTTGCTGACCTTGCTGTTGGCCCTGCTGCTGACCTTGTTGCTGGCCCTGCTGGGGGCGACCGGGGTTCAGCCGGTCTTGCAACTCGCGAAAGGCGTCGTCGGCCAAATCCTGTTGATCGCGCAACGTGTCTTGCAGCCCTTCCATCGCCTGCTGGCCGGGGCTGCGTGGGCCATCGCCGCCCTCGCCGCCCTGGGTCACCTGCATGTTTTCCAGCATCTGCTGCAGCGCATTGAGCATTTCTTGTGCCTCGGCCATGCGGCCTTGCTGCATCAGCTCTTCGATCTGGCGCATCATCTCATCGAGATCGGCCATCGACATTTCCATGCGCTCGCCATCTTGCTCGGGGCGATCCTCGCCCGGCTGGGCGTTCTCGGCGAGTTGCTGCATATAGTCATCCATCGCCTCGCGCAGCTCTTGCATGAGTTGGGCGATCTCTTCGTCGCTGGCGCCTTGGCGCATCGCTTCGGAGAGGCGTTCTTGCGCTTGGCGCAGGCGTTCGAGCGCATCGTCCAGATCGCCCACCTCAAGCTCCATCGCGGCGTTCCACAAGATGTCGGCCACTTGATCGCGCGTTTCTGGCGCAAGGCTGTCCACCGCGCTTTCCAGCCTGCGGATCGCGCTGCGGATTTGCAGAAAGACACCTTCGTCTAGGCCTGCCTCGGGGCTCCATGTCAGGGCGCGCAGGATTTGTGCGGCGCGTGGTGCGTTCTCGCGCGACCACAGGATATCGCGGCGCATCTCGATCAGCGCATTGGCCAGCGGGTCGAAGAAGCGCCGCCCCGGCAGGCGCGGGATATCGTAGCTGACCGTGCCGATCTGGCCCGCCGCATCTGTCACTGTCAGTACAAGCGAGACAGGCAAGTTGGCGAAGGGATGCTCGGCAAGGTCTTCGACCAGCACCTCGGTGAAATCGGTGCGCTCGCCGCGAAAGGGCATGGGCAGGTCCAGCACCAGCGCCTCGCGCGGTTCGGGCGCCACGGCAAGCCCGTAACGGCGCATGGCGCGCTCGGCATCGAGGCGGATATGGGCGGTGCCCGATTGTACGCCGTAGTCATCTTGCGCGGCAAAGCTGAGCTGCATCTGGCCCGGCGGTTCGCCTGTCACCTCGCCAATCAACGCCACGGCCGGTGCTTGGTCGGGCAGAACCGAGATGGCCCAGCTGCGCCCCATCGGCCCGGTCACGGTGAAATCGCCGCCGCGTTCGATCAAGATGGTCCGCACCTGAGCGTCGGCGCTGTCGGTGGGCAAATCGCCGATATCGGTAACGATGCCGATGCTTTCCGGCGCGCCATAGGTGCGGAAACTCATGCGCGCGCCTTGCGGTACCTCGAAGGCCTCGGCCAAAATCTCGTTGAGATAAAGCGAAGGCAGGCCAGTATAAAGCGGCGGCTCGATCCACGCTTCCCATGACGGGCCAGAGGCGGCGGCACTGCCGGGGCCGATACCCACTGTTTCTCCGATGTCATTGACGCGGCCAAGCGTACCGAAGGCCACGGCCATGACGAACGCCGTCGCCGCGACATAGCGCAGCGCGAAAGGGTCTTGGCGTGACAGGCGCAGATCGGGTTCCGGCGCGCGCGCCTCTTGGGTGCGTGCAGCCATACGGCGCAGATGCGCGGCCCAAACGGCCTGTGCACCGGGATCGTCGCTGCCGATGGCGGGGTGGTCCAGCAAGGTCGAAATCGGCCGCCCCGGCAGTGTCGCATCAAGCCGGGCCAGCGCCTCGGTCCGGCTGGGCATGTGGAACCTGATCACCCCACGCGCCATCGCAGCGGCAAGCGCCACCCCGAAAAGCCCCAGCGTGATCATGACCAAAAGGGGCGGCGCGGTGGTGGCAAAGCCGAAGGCGAACAGGGCCACCGCCACCATCGCGATGCTCCAGACCGGCCAAAAGGCGCGCGTCGCCCGCTCGGCCATCATGCCCGCGCGCGTCAGGCGAAGTGGCCAGATCAGGCGCGTCAGCGCTTGGTCCTTGGGGGTCGCGTTGGTCATGGTCCCTTTCGGGGGCGGTTTGCCCCGTGGGCTATACCCAGGAGGGAACTGTATCTCGGTTTATGATCTCGTCAAATGTCGGACGGGCGCGGATGACGGCCATGTGATCGCCCTTGACCAGAACTTCGGGGATCAGGGGCCTTGTATTGTACTCGCTCGCCATCACCGCGCCATAGGCGCCCGCACTGCGAAAAGCGACAAGATCGCCCGCGCCCACGGGCGGCATCTGGCGTTGCTTGGCAAAGGTGTCGCCGGTCTCACAAACCGGCCCGACCACATCGAAGGGGCGCTGTTCCACCCCCGGCGCGGGTTCGATCACCGGCACGATATCGTGCCAAGCGCCATACATGGCAGGCCGCACCAGATCGTTCATCGCCGCGTCAAGGATCAGGAAATCGCGCCCCTCGCCCTCTTTCACATAGATGACCGAAGAGACAAGCAGCCCCGCATTGCCGGAGATCAGGCGGCCCGGTTCGATCTCGACCTCGACGCCCAGATCGCCCACCACTTCGCGGATCACCGCGCCGTATTCGGTGGGCAAGGGCGGGGCGCTGTTGTTGCGTTCATATGGGATGCCAAGGCCACCGCCCAGATCGAGGCGGCGGATATCATGCCCCTCGGCCCGCAAGGTCAGCGTCAATTCGCGCACCTTTTGATAGGCCTGCCGAAAGGGTTCCAGATCAGTCAATTGGCTGCCGATATGGACATCGATCCCCACCACCTCGATCCCCGGAAGGGATGCGGCCATGGCATAGACGGCGGGCGCCTTGGCGATCGGGATGCCGAACTTGTTCTCGGATTTGCCGGTGGCGATCTTTTCATGGGTCTTGGCGTCGACATCGGGATTCACGCGGATGGTGATGGGTGCGCTGAGGCCCAGCGATGTCGCCACCTCGGAAAGGGCCTGCAATTCCGGCTCGCTTTCGACGTTGAACTGGCGAATGCCGCCGGTCAGCGCCATATGCATGTCGTCGCGCGTCTTGCCGACGCCGGAGAACACGATCCGCTCGCCGGGAACGCCGGCGGCCTTGGCGCGCAGGTATTCACCGCCCGAGACCACATCCATCCCCGCGCCCAACCCCGCCAGATGGGCGATGACCGCTTGGTTGGAATTCGACTTCATCGCAAAGCAAACAAGGTGATCGAGGCCCGCCAACGCCTCTTCGAACAGACGGTAATGGCGCGTCAGCGTGGCGCAGGAATAGACATAGAAGGGTGTTCCGACCATCTCGGCGATCTGCGGGATCGGCACATCCTCGGCGTGGAGGATACCGTCCTTGTAAAGAAAATGGTCCATCTGGCGTGCCTTGATAGGGGATCGTGGGCGCAGGTAGCACGCTTGCGGCCCGCATCAAAGAGGCTGGACGCCGCGACTTTCCCCGCTAGGCTCCGCCGCAAGCGGATAGGAAGGGACGCACACATGGCAAAGACCGTCATTATCGAGGCCCCGGGCGGGCCGGAGGCCTACAAAATCGTGGATCGCCCCGTGGGCGAGCCGGGTTCGGGCGAGATTCGCATCCGCCATCATGCCTGCGGGCTGAATTTCATCGATGTCTACCAGCGTGCGGGTCTTTACCCGCTGCAGATGCCGCATGCGATGGGCATGGAAGGGGCTGGCGTAGTCGAGGCCGTGGGCGCGGGTGTGACCCATCTCAAGGTCGGTGATCGTGCCGCCTATGCCTCGATGCCGCCGGGCGCTTATTGCGAGGCGCGGGTAATCAAGGCCGATCAGGTCTGCCCGCTGCCCGATGGTATCTCCTTCGAGGAAGGGGCGGCGATGATGCTGAAGGGTCTGACGACCCAATACCTGTTCCGCCGCACTACGCCGATCGCCAAGGGAGACACGGTGCTGTTCCATGCCGCCGCAGGTGGGGTGGGGCTATTCGCCTGCCAATGGGCCAAAAGCGAGGGCATCCGCCTGATCGGCACGGCCGGCACAGATGAGAAATGCCAGTTGGCCATCGATCACGGGGCCGATGCCTGCATCAATTACCGCGATGGCGATTGGGTGGCCAAGGTGCGCGAATTGACCGGCGGTCGGGGTGTCGATGTGGTCATGGATGCAGTGGGCAAGGACACCTTCGAGGGATCGCTCGATTGCTTGCGGCCCTTGGGCTTCATGATTTCCTTCGGCAATGCTTCGGGGCCGGTGCCGCCCTTCAATCTTGCGACGCTGGGGCCCAAGGGCTCGCTCAAGATCACGCGGCCCACGCTCTTTACCCAGATCGCCGATCATGCCACCTGTCAGCAAATGGCACGCGAGTTGTTCGCCAAGGTCCTTGCGGGTGATGTGAAGATTCGGATCGATCAGCGGTTCTCTCTCGATCAGGTGGCCGATGCCCATCGCGCGCTTGAGGCGCGCGAAACCACTGGGCAGACGGTGATCTTGCCTTAGGCAAGTGTTTTGCGACCAAGGTACGCCCTCGGGCGCACCTTCACCGCGCCCTGCGTGCCATGAGAAACAGCGCCAAGGGCAGGCCCGCGCTGACCCCGATGCCATAGGTCACGGGGATCACCAGAAAGAACCAGCGATCGCCGCGCACCCCTTCGACCAACGCCCAGATCGTCAGCGCGATGGCCGCGATCGTCAGGTCATAGACCAGCGCACTCGTCGCATCATTGACCCACCACGCATCGATCATCGGGCCGAGCGCCCAGCCATGCTCGGTGAACCATGCGTAGAAATAGCTCCAGGGCAGGATGGTGCCGATGATGACAAGCGCGAGATAGACAAGGCGTAGGGGGGTCATGGGCTGTTACTCCGGGTGTTTGGGCAAAAGACCTAGACCGCAGGATACCGCGCTTCTAGCCCCTTTCGGCCTCTTCCTGCTTGCGCTTTGCCTCGACATAGGCGCGCAACACAGTCTGCATGCGCGTCAGATGGCCGGGCCCCTTCGCCTTGAACCATTCAAGCACATCGGGATCGACCCGCAGTGATACGGGCGTCTTGCGTTCCGGATAGACGGCTTCGGCCTTTTCCCAAAACGCCTCGGGCAGGTCGTATTCCGGCGCGCCCGGCGCAGGCGGCTTGATTTCGCCGCGCGCGTGCATCGCCCGAATTTCATCAAGGGAAGCGTGCTTTGTATCGCCCATTTGCTTTCTGGCCTCCCAGCCATGCAGAGATCAGGCGCGTGCGGTCGCCTCGGGTGGTGTGAACGACGACATAGGCCTCGTCATCGATCAGTCCGACGGAAATGTAACGGGTTTCCCCATAGTCGTTTCTGTCGTCGATCTGCGTCAGGACCGGGCCTTCGAAGATCAATGCGGCGAAGACCAAATCGACGCCATGTTTGGTGAGGTTCTCTGTCCGCTTTGATTTAGACCACTCAAACAACATTCATTCTGTCCCGTTCGATAGGGTTTCATATCAGGCCCGTATGCTCTGCCTCGTCGAACGGTGGTTCTGTCGCCACTATGTATGACATCTGTATATACGCGCTGATCGCTTATGTCAATCACCTCCCCCTGCGACACCATGCTGTCGCGTCATGATTGACCCTTGCGGCGCGCTCCAATACGCATTCACGAAACAATCTTGCGCAAGCTGTGGCCCAAGCGGTCCTGACGGGAGCCAGGGAAGACCATGACCGAGACGATACGCGAAAGCATGGATTACGACGTTGTGATCGTGGGTGCCGGCCCCGCTGGGCTGTCGGCGGCGATCCGGTTGAAGCAGATCGACCCCGATCTGTCGGTCGTGGTGCTGGAAAAGGGCTCGGAGGTGGGCGCGCATATCCTGTCGGGGGCGGTGCTTGACCCGGTGGGGCTGAACCAGCTGATCCCCGATTGGAAAAAGCGCGGTGCGCCCATCACCGTGCCGGTCACAAGCGACAGCTTCTACATGCTGGGCGAAGGGGGCGGTATTCGCCTCCCCAACGCGGTCATGCCGGGGCTGATGAGCAATCACGGCAACTACATCGTGTCGATGGGCAATGTCTGTCGCTGGATGGCCGAACAGGCCGAGGCGCTGGGCGTCGAGATTTTCCCCGGCATGTCCTGCTCGCAGATCGTCTATGGCGATAACGGCGAGGTTGCCGGTGTCGTCGCGGGTGAATTCGGGAAAAATCCTGATGGCACGCCCGGTGACGCCTATGAGCCGGGGATGGAGCTGCGCGGTAAATACGTCATGCTGGGCGAGGGCGTGCGCGGGTCGCTGACCAAGGAGGTCTTGGCGAAATACGATCTGCAAAGCAGCAAATGCCCGCAGAAATTCGGTCTCGGCATGAAAGAGATCTGGGAGATCGACCCTGAAAAGCACCGCGAAGGCACGGTTGTGCACACCATGGGCTGGCCTTTGGGCAGCAATGCGGGCGGCGGGTCGTTCATCTATCACCTTGATAACAATCAGGTCTATGTGGGTTTCGTGGTTCACCTGAACTACGCCAATCCGCATCTTTACCCCTACATGGAATTCCAGCGCTTCAAGCATCACCCGATGGTGGCCGAGCTGTTGAAGGGCGGAAAGCGCATCGCTTACGGCGCGCGCGCGATTTCCGAGGGCGGCTGGCAATCCATGCCCAAGGCGGTGGCGCCGGGTGTGGCGATCCTTGGCTGCGGCGTCGGTCTGGTGAACGTGCCGCGCATCAAGGGCAACCATAATGCAATGCTGTCGGGGATCGCTGCGGCCGAAGCGGCAGCCAGTGCCATCGCGGCGGGTCGCGCGGGTGATGAGCTGGGCGCCTATGATGATTACCTGCACAAGTCGGGGCCGATTGCCAAAGATCTCAAGCCCGTGCGCAACGTCAAACCGCTCTGGTCGAAATACGGGCTGATGGGCGGGCTGATGCTGGGCGGTCTGGATATGTGGACAAACAGCCTTGCGGGTGTGTCTTTCTTCGGCACGCTGCGCCACGGCAAATCGGATGCGGCCGCGACTGGCAAGGCCAGCGACCACAAGCCCATCGACTATCCCAAGCCTGACGGGGTGCTGAGCTTTGACCGGCTGACCAATGTCAGCTTCTCGATGACCAATCACGAGGAACACCAGCCCGCGCATCTGACGCTCAAGGATGCGTCCGTGCCGATCAAGGTGAACCTGCCCGAATACGCCGAACCCGCGCAGCGCTATTGCCCTGCGGGCGTCTATGAGGTGGTGCAGGATGCGGGCGCCGATCCGCGCTTCGTCATCAACTTCCAGAACTGCGTCCATTGCAAGACATGCGACATCAAGGATCCGTCGCAGAACATTCATTGGACGGTGCCGCAAGGCGGTGATGGGCCCAACTACCCGAACATGTGATCGGAACTTGGTGATAAAGATGCTTGGCGCGGCTTGGGTGCATTGCCCTCGCCGGGTGCGGGGCCTAATCTTTGCCCCCTAACGGGGAGTTTCCTTCATGCGCCGCCCTTTGCTTGCTGCCTTGCCCATCATCATCGGTCTTGGGTTCGGTCATGCCGCCACGGCACAGGAAAGCGGTCAAGGGCTGGCCGGGCCCTATCTGGCGGCGCGTGCTGCCGTGCTGGAGGGTAATCACCGCGCGGCGGCGGTCTATTTCGAGAATGCGCTTGCCGCCGATCCCGGCAATCCGCTTCTGATCGGCAACGCGATCTTCGCCAATGCCGCTTTGGGCCAATGGATGCGTGCCGAGACGATTGCCCAGATGCTTCCGTCCGCCCAAGGCGGGCAGGAATTGGTCAATCTTGTCGGAATGGTGCGGGGAATGGCCGTTGGTGATCTGGTCGGGGTACGTGCCGCGATCGAAGCGGGCCAAGGTGCCGGGCCGCTGATCGACGATCTGGCGATGGGCTGGATCTATCTTGGCGAAGGCGACATGAGTCGTGCCGCCGAAGCCTTCGTGGCCGTCGCCGCCGATGAGAGTGTGGCCGATATCGCCTATACGCATCTGGCCTATGCGCGTGCGGCGGTTGGTGATTTCGAGGGTGCCGATGCCATCTTGTCGGGCGAGGCTTTCGGCCCGTTGGCTGCAAGCACGCGGGCGATCCGCGCCCGTGCCGAGGTGCTGGTACAACTCGACCGGCGCGAGGATGCGCTGGAACTGTTGGATTTCTATACCAATGTCGTGCCCGATCCGGCGATGCTTGCCATGCGCGCAGAGATCGCGGCAGGGGCCGCGCCAACGGGTTACGGTTTCCTTACGACCGCACAGCAGGGTGTGGCCGAGGTCTTCTATGGCATCGCGCGCGCCTTGGGCGGCGAAAGCGGGTCAGGCACGCTGCCGCTGCTTTATGCCCGCGCCGCGCATGGGATCGACCCAACCCATTCCGAGGCCTTGATCTTGGCCGGGGAGTTGCTGCGCGATGCAGGGCAATACAGCCTTGCCGCCGACACCTATGTCGAGATCGGCGCGGATGATCCGCAATTCGTCGATGCCCAGCTTGGCCGCGCCGATGCTTATTTCGAGGATGGCCGTGAAGAAGCCGCGGTGGGCGTGCTGCGCGATCTGGCCACCTTGCATCCCGGCCTTGCGACCGTGCAGGCGGCCTTGGGCGATGCGTTGCGTCGTACCGATCGCTGCACAGAGGCGGTCGATGCCTATACCGCGGCCCTCGATCTCGTCGATATTACGCAAAACCGCTATTGGTTCATCTACTATACGCGCGGCATCTGTTACGAGAATCTGGATGATTTCGCAGGTTCCGAGGCCGACTTTCGCCAAGCGCTTGTCCTGAATCCCGAGCAGCCGCAAGTCTTGAACAATCTGGGTTATTCGCTGGTCGAACAGCGTCGCAACCTGGACGAGGCTTTGGGCATGATCGAGCGCGCAGTCGCGGCGCGGCCGGATTCGGGCTATATCGTCGATAGCCTTGGCTGGGTGCTGTATCGTCTGGGTCGTTTCGACGAGGCGGTCGCACCGATGGAACGCGCAGTTGCGCTTTTGCCGACCGATCCGATCATCAACGACCATCTGGGCGATGTTTATTGGATGGTCGGTCGCAAGCGTGAGGCGCAGTTTCAATGGCAACGCGCGCTGAGTTTCGCCCCCGCGGAGACCGACGCCACCCGCATCCGTCGCAAGCTGGAAATCGGACTTTATCGCGTCCTCGAGGAAGAGGGCGGGGTGGGCGAAACGCAGTGAGGCACCTCGCACCCGCCAAGGTCAACCTGGCGCTGCATGTCACGGGGCGGCGTGTAGATGGGTACCATCTGCTCGATTCCATCGTGGTTTTCGCCGATGCGGGCGATTGGCTGGAAATTGCGCCTGCTGCCACGCTCTCGCTGCAGGTATTGGGGCCGCGCGCGGCTGGCGTGCCAACAGATCGGCGCAATCTGGTCTTGCAGGCGGCCGCCCTGTTTCCGGCGGGGCAAGGGGCCGCGATCACCTTGGAAAAACATCTGCCCCATGCAGGTGGGATCGGCGGCGGCTCGGCCGATGCGGCGGCGGCGCTACGCGGTTTGGCAGCGCTTTGGGACCAGCCACTACCCGACATGGCGGCGGTGCTGGGATTGGGCGCCGATCTGCCGGTGTGCGTGTCGGGGCGGCCAAGCCGCATGGCGGGGATCGGCGAGGTGCTCATATCTCTTCCGCCTCTTCCGCCCCTTTGGCTCGTCTTGGTCAATGCCGGTGTGGCGGTGCCGACGGGGCCGGTGTTCAAGGGCTTGGCGCGCACCCGGAACCCGGGCCTACCTGCAATGCCCGATCAGGGTTGGAGCGATGCGGGTGGTTTCGCCGCATGGTTGGCCCGAACGCGCAATGATCTAGAACCGCCCGCTCGGCAGATCGTGCCGGTGATCGATACGGTCATCGCGGCGATCCGTGACAGTGACGATTGCCTGCTCGCGCGTATGTCGGGGTCGGGTGGCACGTGTTTCGGGCTTTTCGCGACCGAAGCGGCGGCCAAGGCAGCGGCGGCGGCACTGTCCGCCGCCCAGCCCGATTGGTGGGTGCAAGCGGCCGCGATCCTACCCTAGAGGTCAGGCCAGCCGCGCCACTACGTAATCGGCCAGATCGTGCATCATGTCGCGAAGGGGGTGGGGCTGCAGATGGGTCAGCGCCGCCTGCGCGCGCGCCGACCAAGCGAAAGCTTCTGCGCGCGTTTCATCCAGCGTGCCATGACGGCGCAACAGCGCAAGCGCGTGATCCAGATCACCGTCGCGCTGGTCGCCCTTGTCGATTGTGCGCTGCCAAAAGGCGCGCTCATCCGCCTCGGCGCGCGCGATGGCGCGGATCACGGGAAGGGTCAGTTTGCGCTCGCGAAAATCATCGCCGGTGTTCTTGCCGATCACCCCGTCGCTACCGCCCCAATCGAGCAGATCATCGGCCATCTGAAAGGCGATGCCAAGCCCGTCGCCATAGGTGGCCAGCGCACGGACCTCATCTTCGGGACGCTCGGCGATCACGCCACCCACCTCACAGGCCGCTTCGAAGAGCGCGGCGGTCTTGCCGCGGATGACCTGAAGATAGGTCTCTTCGGTCGTGGCGATATTGGCCGCAGCGGTCAGTTGCAGCACCTCGCCCTCGGCGATCACGGCGGCGGCGTTGGACAGGATCGACAGCACGCGCAGATTGCCGGGCTCGACCATCAACTGGAACGCGCGGGCAAAAAGGTAGTCACCCACCAGAACCGATGACTTGTTGTCCCACAGCAAATTCGCGGTGGGCCGCCCGCGCCGCTTTTGGCTTTCGTCGACCACATCATCATGCAACAGCGTTGCCGTGTGGATAAATTCGACCGTGGCGGCCAGTTTGTGATGCGCCGTTCCCTCGTAGCCGCAAAGCCGCGCGGCGGCCAAGGTCAACATCGGGCGCACCCGCTTGCCGCCCGCCTCGACCAGATGGGCGGTCACTTCGGGGATGCGGGGGGCGTGTTTGGATGACATGCGCCCACGGATCAGCGCATCGACCGCGGCCAGATCATCGGCCAAGGCGGCTTGCATGCGTTCATGCGGCTTGGTGGCTGCATCATCAAGGCTCATGGGCCACATCCTCCCCAATGTCCCCATCTCGACAAGTGCCGCGGGTCTGCTTACATCCGTCATATGCTGGAAATCATGCGCAGCACCGACCCGACCGAGATTGCCTTTGCCTCGGCGCTTTTGTCCGGCGAGGGTATAGAGGTCTTCGTGCTGGACGTCCATATGAGCGTTCTCGAAGGTTCGATCGGCATTTTGCCGCGGCGCATGCTGGTGCGAGAGGTTGATGCGGCACAGGCCCGCGTTGCGTTGCGCGACAATGGTTTGCCGGTCAGCGAATGACAGTCATGGCCACGACTACCGATGCATTTCTGGGCGGGCGTGTCGTGCTGCGCCAACCCCGCGACGGATATCGCGCTGCGACCGATCCGGTGTTTCTGGCCGCGGCCTGTCCGGCGGGGGCGGGGGCGCATGTTCTGGATTTGGGCTGTGGTGTGGGGACGGCGGCGCTTTGCCTGTCAGCGCGTGTGTCGGGGTTGCACTTGGTTGGGGTCGAGCGCCAGCTCGACTATGCCGCGCTGGCCTGCGAAAACGCCGCGACAGCTGGTGCCGATTTGCGCATCGTCACAGCCGATCTGACCGCCTTGCCCGTCGATCTGCGGCAGATGCAGTTCGACCATGTGATCACCAACCCGCCCTATTTCGCCGCCGGTGACGGATCACAGGCCAGCGATGCGGGGCGCGAGGCGGCCAATCGGGCGCAGACACCGCTTGGCGATTGGATCGATGTGGCACGTGCGCGGCTGAGGCCTGGTGGTTGGCTGACAATGATCCATCTGGCCGAGCGGTTGCCCGATTGTCTGGGCGCGCTGGCCGTGGGGTTCGGCGCGGTCACGGTCTTGCCCCTGCAACCGCGCATCGGGCGGGCGGCCACGCGGGTGGTGATCCGCGCGCGACGCGCGGCGCGCACGCCATTCACGCTTCTGCCGCCATTTCTTATACATGAAGGTGCGGCGCATGGGGTGGATGCACCCGACTACACCGCTGCGGCCCAAGCGGTGTTGCGAGCGGGCGCCGCGCTGCCTTTTCCGGGCGATGATTGATCGAAGGCAATGCATTTTCCGCACGGTTTTGCGTGACACGACTCGGGTTCCGTGATGGAGTTGTCATGTGACTGTCATCAAAGAGGAGAATTTGCCCATGTCGCTTGGCTCTCATCTGCAGGAACTCAAGAAAAAGCACGCCAATCTGGCCGCGATGGTCGAGCAGGCGCAGCGCAGCCCGGGTATCGATGATCTGAAGGTGCGCGAGCTGAAGAAGGAAAAGCTGCGGCTGAAGGAAGAAATCTCGCGCTTGGCGAACTGAACCGCCGCAATCGCGCGGTCGCTTCGGAGCAGTGTTGCGCTCGGCGAAAGGCGGCTTTGCCATTTTCGCGGCTACTCAGGTCATGAAGACTGACCTATCTCGGTACCAAGGGAAGAACATATCCCACCGAGAGGATCAGATCGATGGATAGCTTTGCACTGACAGATGAGATGCGCGTGAAAATCGCAGCGGCGCGGGCGGAATGCGCCAAATATTTCTGGAACCAGCTCATGAGCGTTTTTGCCCGCCGCGCCTGACGCGGGCGCAGGGTTGGCAATGAAAAGGCCGGGGTCATGCCCCGGCCTTTCGCGTCTTCGGATGGCAAGAATTGGTCAGACGAAGAACTGCGCCCCGTTGGCCGAGATCGTCGCGCCATTGATGAAGCCCGAGTCTTCGGCGGCAAGGAAGGTCACGCAGCGCGCGATTTCGGACGGTTCGCCCAAGCGGCCCGCCGGGATGCCCGCAATAATCTTGTCGCGAACAGATTCGTCGATTGCCATGACCATTTCGGTGGCGATGTAGCCCGGGCAGATCGCGTTGGCGGTGATGCCGAATTTCGCACCCTCTTGGGCCAATGATTTCACGATACCCAGATCGCCCGCCTTGGTCGCGGCATAGTTGACCTGACCTGCTTGACCTTTCTGGCCGTTGATCGAAGAAATCACGATCACGCGCCCGAATTTGCGGTCGCGCATGCCCGACCAGACGGGATGCACCGTGTTGAACACGCCCGTCAGATTGGTGTCGATCACCTCTTTCCATTGGGCGGGGGTCATGCGGTGGAACATTGCGTCGCGGGTGATGCCGGCATTGGCGATCACGGTGTCGATCGGGCCAAGATCGGCCTCGACCTGCGCGATACCGGCCTTGGAGGCCTCGTAATCGGCGACATCCCATTTGTAGGTCTTGATGCCTGTCGCCGCGCTAAAGGCCGCGGCTTTTTCGTCATTGCCGGCATAGGTGGCGGCGACGGCATAGCCCTCGGCCTTGAGGGCTTTGGAAATCGCCTCACCGATGCCGCGGCTGCCGCCGGTGACGAGTGCTACTCTTGCCATGGTCTTCTCCAGTCTGGCTTTGGTTCGTTGTAATGGTGTTACAATTTGTAATCATGATACGCAATATTATTACACAAGATTTTCCACCTGCCGCATATGAAAAGGGCGCCCGAAGGCGCCCAGATCATGAAACGGGTCAGGTCAGGGGCGCTCAATGCACATGGCGACACCCATGCCGCCGCCGATGCACAGCGTGGCAAGGCCGCGCTTGGCGCCACGGCGCTGCATCTCGAACAAGAGCGTGTTGAGAACGCGGCAGCCCGACGCACCGATCGGGTGGCCGATGGCGATCGCGCCGCCGTTGACGTTCACGATCGCCGGATCCCAGCCCATATCCTTGTTCACGGCGCAGGCTTGTGCGGCGAAAGCCTCATTGGCCTCGACCAGATCGAGATCGTCGACCGTCCAGCCCGCTTTTTCCAAGGCCTTTCGGCTGGCATAGATCGGGCCGACGCCCATGATCGTCGGGTCAAGCCCGGCGGTGGCGTAAGAGGCGATGCGCGCCAAGGGCGTGATGCCGCGGCGCTCGGCCTCATCGGCGGACATCAAGAGCGTGGCGGCCGCACCGTCGTTCAGCCCCGAGGCATTGCCCGCCGTGACAGACCCATCCTTGGCGAAGGCGGGCCGCAGCTTGGCCATTGCGTCTACCGTGGCGCCGTGGCGGATATATTCGTCGCTATCGACCACGATGTCGCCCTTGCGGGTGGAAATCGTGAAGGGCGCGATCTCATCGGCGAATTTGCCGGCCTTTTGCGCCGCTTCGGCCTTGTTCTGGCTGGCCACGGCGAATTCATCCTGAGCGTCGCGGCTGATCTGCCACTGCTGTGCGACATTCTCGGCGGTCTGGCCCATGTGGTAGCCATTGAAAGCATCCCACAGGCCATCGCGGATCATCGTGTCGATATAGGACATATCGCCCATCTTCTGGCCTTGGCGCAGCATGGCTGCATGGGGCGACATCGACATGTTTTCCTGACCACCGGCCACCACGATCGCGGCATCGCCCAGCATGATATGCTGTGCGCCCAGTGCCACCGCCCGCAGGCCCGAGCCGCAGACCTGATTGATGCTCCAAGCGGCGGCCTCTTTGGGCAGGCCTGCATTGATATGCGCCTGCCGCGCCGGGTTCTGGCCCTGTGCGGCGGTCAGCACTTGGCCAAGGATGGTTTCGCTGACATCCGCCTTGTCGATCCCGGCACGGGCGACGACGGCCTCGATCACGGCGCGGCCAAGATCATGGGCGGGTGTATTGGCGAAAGACCCCAAAAAGCTGCCGACCGCGGTGCGCGCGGCTGAGGCGATGACGACATTGGTCATGAAAGTCCCTTTCGTGAACGACACGCACCCCACCAAGGGGGCAGCGCACGGATTCGCTGTGTCAGGGAAGTGTTAGCCCCGCTTTCGCCCATATTTCAACGGACACGGTGTCTCAGCCGATCATCCGTGCCTGTGGACGATGCGCGCGCTCAGGTCTTGGCCGCGGTTTTCCATGGCGGGGTGATGGTGGGCACGGCGAAATGGTAGCCTTGTAGGCAATCCACGCCAGCGCTGGCCAGCCATGCCGCCTCCCCTTCGGTTTCGACGGCTTCGGCGACCACGATCATGTCGAAGTGTCGCCCAAGCGAGATAAGTGCCGCGCAAAGTACCTGGTTGTCGGGGTCGGTGTCGACATTGCGTGAGAACTGACCATCGATCTTGATGATATCGAAGCAAAACCGCCGCAAATGGCGAAAGGCGGTTTGGCCAGCGCCGAAATCATCGAGGGCGAAGCAGACACCTTTGTCTTGCAGCGTTTCCATAAAGGCCTGCACGATCTCGGGCATCTGCATGGCCGAGGTCTCAGTGATCTCAAGGATCAGCCGATGCACGATATCGGGTTGCAGACGGATGGCGCGTTGCAGCGTGCGCATCCAGTCTGGATAGCCGATCGAGCGAGCCGACATATTGATCGAGAGTTTCAGTGTCGAGTTGGTGCGCAGTGCCGACAGCCCAAGGCGCAGGGCCGCGCAATCGATCAGGCGACCAAGATCCTGCTCTTCGACCACCGTGATGAAATCGCGCGCGGGGATCACGCGCCCGGTCTCGTCCATCAGGCGGATCAACCCCTCGTAGAAGGCGACGCCGCGCCCATCGGCGCGCATGACCGGCTGATAGGCCAGCAAAGCATCCCCGCGTTCCAGCGCGTGGCGGACCATTTCCAGCGTGCCGCGATCACGCTGACTGGTCGCGACATCAAGAGGGCTGCCTAAACCCGGCTCGACCGGTTTCCTGCGGAAATGACCCATCACATCCTCATGCGAAGCAATTCGCTTGCTGTCATGCAGCCTGCGCACTTAAGGAATGATGAAACCTTGCATTTGCTTCCAATTGGCGGTGGTTTTCCGAATGTCCGACGCTGGCCGCTGCACTTGGTGCGGCACAGATCCGCTGTATGTCGCTTATCACGACACCGAATGGGGCGTCCCCGAGCGCGACGGGCGCGCGCTGTGGGAAAAGCTGGTTCTTGACGGGTTTCAGGCGGGGCTTTCTTGGATCACGATCTTGCGCAAGCGCGACGCGTTTCGCGCGGCTTTCCAAGGCTTTGATCCCGCGGTTATCGCGCGCTGGGGCGAAGATGACATCATCCGCCTTTTGGCCGATCCGGGCATCGTGCGCCATCGCGGCAAGATCGCGGCCACGATCGGCAATGCGCGTGCTTATCTCGCAATCGAAGAAAAGATCGGGTTTTCGCAATTCATTTGGCGGTACGTCGATGGGGCGCCGCTCCAGAACACTTGGGCGCATCAGGCGCAAGTGCCGGCACAAACCGCGCTGAGCCTGAACTTGTCAAAGGATCTGGGCCGCGCCGGGTTCCGGTTTTGCGGACCAACGATCACATATGCATGGATGCAGGCCACGGGGCTTGTGAATGATCACCTGACCAGCTGCCACCGACATGCCGCCTTGCGTTAAGCGTTCAAGGGTCGCGGCCGAACCGCGTATATAATCGGTCGAGCGTGTAGCTCTCGAAAACAGCGCCGTGGTCCTCGGGCACGAAATTCGGGTCTTCCGGAAGGCAGCCACGACCGCAGAATTGGCGCATCGTGCCGTTCAGGCCATCCACGAACCACAACCGCCCACCCGGTGTGCCGACCCAGCCGTTCACGCCGAGGCTCATATCGCCTTCGACATCCTGGATCGAGGGAACTTCGCCATCGTAATCGACGGCATAGGCCGCGTGGGTATGCCATGACGAGACGACCTCCATCCCCTCTTCGATCGGCAGAGACGCGCAGCTGGCAAGCCCGCCCCAGCTGACTTTGGTGGAGGAATAGGCCCCGTTGGGATGGCGCAGGATATAGCCGCAGACCTCGCGGTTGAAGCGTACTGACAGCGCATTCATCGATTCCATCAAGCCAAGGACAAAGGCCGCCTCTTGGCCGCTTTGTGCGCGGGCAGCGGGTGCGCTCAAAAGCGATAGGGCCATCGTGGCGGAGAAAAGAATTCGAAAAAACACGCGACCATCCATTTTCCAAGCCCGACTGCCGGGATGATAAGCGGTTTTCCCGCACAATCCAGTGAAAGCAGCCCCGTACTACTGGACCCAAGCCGCGAGGCGCTTATGTTGGGATGCTTGATGTTTCTGTTTGCAACCATGAGGAGGACCGCGCGTGTCACGTATGGAATTCATCGATCCCAAAGCCGCAACCGCGACCGGGGTGAGCGCGGCATTCAGCGAGGACGCGGAGATCCAGCTTTGGCTCAAGCTGGGCCGGATGGCATTTTTTTTCTGCATCTGGAGCGCGATGGTCATCCCGATCGCGCTGATCTACTCGTTCCGCTTCTAGCGACGGTTCATGCCCGGTTTCGGCTATGTTGCTGAACAAAGGCCGTGATCTCGGCGGCCGGGCGCGCGCCTGTCAGCCGCGCAACCTCTTGTCCGTTTTGGAACAAGATCAGCGCGGGAATGCCCCTGATGGCGTAGCGTTGTGCCGCATCGCCGTTGACCTGTGTGTTGAGCTTGGCCAGTCGTGCATGCGGCGTCAGCGCGCGCGCGGCTTTTTCGAATTCGGGGGCCATCGCGCGGCAAGGCCCGCACCAAGGCGCCCAGAAGTCCACCAGAAGCGGTAGGCTGTCCTTGCGCTCGGCCTTGCGCAATGTGGCGCTGTCGACCTCATGCACCTTGGCCTCGGCCAGTTTCGCGCCGCATGTGCCGCATTTGGGATGCGCGCCGAGCCGCTCGGCGGGAACCCTGTTTGTGGTGCCGCATGTCAGACAGGTGATGATATGAGACAAGGCCGACCCCTTTGTGATTGCCTGTGTCAATCATTTGGGCGCGTCTTGGGCTGATGACAAGCCCTGCCGCGCGATGTTGCGCCCAAGAAAAAAGGTGCGCATCGCTGCGCACCTTCGTTTTTTGGCCGGATCGCCGGGTTTGAACCCAGCGCAGGCGTCTGGTTCAGACCAGAACGATGTTGATCGCGGATTCGCGACCATCACGGCCGGATTCGACGTCGAAGGTGACCTTCTGGTCGTCCTTCAGGCTTGTGTGGCCCGAACGCTCGAGCGCGGAGATGTGGACGAAAACGTCCTTGCCGCCGCTATCGGGTGCGATAAAGCCGAAACCCTTGGTGCTGTTGAACCACTTCACGGTGCCATTGGCCATCGTGTTAACTCCTAACTGAAGGCTGCCCACGAGATGCGGCAGCTTGGCTTGGTCGGTCTGGATCGAAAGACTGACAGCCTGTTAGGGGAGACAGTGGTCGAAAAAGAATAACGTTCGCGAGGGACACATGGGGGTTATCGGCTCAAATTGCAAGCCCGAACTGCCGGAGGCCACTCGCAAGGGTGCGCCATCAGGCACATCACGACTGTCGGGTGCGCCTGATGACGCACCCGAGACCCTGCGTTTCTTCAGCGCGTGAACTTCTTGTATTTCAACCGCTTGGGCTCTAGCGCGTCGGGGCCTAGGCGGCGTTTCTTGTCGTCCTCATAAGCCGAGAAATCGCCCTCGAACCATTCCACATGCGCCTCGCCCTCGAAGGCGAGGATATGGGTGCAGAGCCGGTCGAGGAAGAAACGGTCGTGGCTGATGATGACGGCGCAGCCCGCGAAATCCTCAAGCGCGTCTTCGAGCGCGCGCAGGGTTTCCACGTCGAGATCGTTGGTCGGCTCATCGAGCAGCAGCACATTGCCGCCGGATTTCAGAAGCTTGGCCATATGCACGCGGTTGCGTTCACCGCCCGAGAGCAGCCCCACCTTCTTTTGCTGGTCGCCGCCTTTGAAGTTGAAAGCCGAGCAATAAGCACGGCTGTTCATGGAGGCATCGCCCAATTCGATGATCTCGGCTCCGCCCGAGATTTCCTCCCATACGGTTTTGCTGCCATCGAGCGCGTCGCGCGATTGGTCCACGAAGGAAAGCTCTACCGTGTCGCCGAAGGTGACATTGCCCTCATCGGGTTGTTCTTGCCCGGTGAGGATACGGAAGAGGGTGGATTTGCCCGCTCCGTTCGGGCCGATCACGCCCACGATACCCCCCGGCGGCAGAGAGAAGGACAGGTTCTCGATCAAAAGCCGTTCGCCATAGCCTTTCTTCAGACCCTCGATCTCGATCACCTTGCCGCCGAGGCGCGGGCCATTGGGAATAACGATCTGGGCGCGGGAAATCTTTTCGCGCTCGGATTGGTTTGCCATCTCTTCATAGGCGTTAATACGCGCCTTTTGCTTGGCTTGGCGCGCCTTGGCACCGGCGCGGATCCATTCCAATTCGCGCTCAAGCGTTTTCTGGCGCGATTTGTCCTCGCGGGCTTCTTGTTCCAGCCGCTTGGCCTTTTGTTCCAACCATGCGGAATAATTGCCCTCGTAGGGAATGCCGCGCCCGCGATCGAGTTCAAGGATCCAGCCTGTGATATCGTCGAGGAAATAGCGGTCATGGGTCACGATCAGGATCGTGCCCTTGTATTCGATCAGGTGCTTTTGCAGCCAAGCGATGGTTTCCGCGTCGAGGTGGTTGGTCGGTTCGTCCAAGAGCAGCATTTCGGGCGCTTCGAGCAAAAGCTTGCACAGCGCCACGCGGCGCCGTTCGCCGCCTGAAAGCGTCGCAACCTCGGCCTCGTCGGGTGGGCAGCGCAGCGCCTCCATCGCGATATCGACCTGGCTGTCGAGATCCCAAAGGTTCTCGGCGTCGATCTCGTCTTGCAGCGCGGCCATTTCGTCGGCGGTCTCGTCGGAGTAGTTCATCGCCAACTCGTTATAGCGATCGAGCTTACCCTTCTTGGCGGCGACCCCGAGCATGACGTTGTCACGCACATTGAGACTTTCGTCGAGATGCGGCTCTTGTGGCAGGTAGCCGACGCGCGCACCCTCGGCGGACCATGCCTCGCCGCTGAAATCGGTGTCGATGCCTGCCATGATGCGCATCAGGGTGGATTTACCCGATCCGTTGACGCCAACGACGCCGATTTTCACGCCGGGCAAGAAGTTCAGGCGGATATTTTCGAAGCATTTCTTGCCGCCCGGATAGGTCTTGGAGACACCATCCATGTGATAGACATACTGGTAGGAGGCCATGTGCCGCTCCGTGTGATGATCATGTGGTTTGCAAGCCATCTAGTCGCTTCCGGGCCGATGGGCAATCCGGGCTGCGCGCGGATGCGTTGACTATGCGCCCTCGAGCCCGCATCAAGGTGCGCCAATGCCCCCTGAACAAGGCCCGATCCGCCCTTGCGATCCGATTTGCCCCTCGCACTTGCCGGCCAGACGATCGGCCTTTTCGGCGGATCCTTCGATCCGGCCCATCTCGGCCATCTGCATGTCAGCCGCGAGGCGCTCAAGCGGTTCGGGCTTGACCGTGTCTGGTGGCTGGTCAGCCCCGGGAACCCGCTGAAATCCAAGGGACCCGCGCCATTGGCCCAGCGATTGGCCGCCGCGCATGCGCTGGTCGATCATCCGCGCATTATCATCACCGATATCGAGGCGCGGATCGGCACGCGCTACACCGCCCAGACCATCGCGGCGCTGCAAGCACTTTACCCCGGTGTGCGCTTCGTGTGGCTGATGGGGGCCGACAATCTGGCCCAGTTCCATCGCTGGCAAGATTGGCAAGAGATCATGGCGCGCGTGTCGGTGGGTGTTCTGGCCCGTCCGGGCAGCCGGATCGCGGCGCGCACGGCCAAGGCGGCCGGTATCTATCGGCATGCGAAATTGCCCGCCGAGGCGGCGCGGCTTTTGGCCCATGCAACGCCCCCGACGTGGTGTTTCGTCAATCTGCCGATGATCGACGCCTCGTCGAGCGCGATACGCGCGCGCGGTGACTGGTAGCGTTTCAGCGTTTTTCGCGCAGCGCCAAGGTCGCAAGGCCTGACAAAAGCAAGGTCGCCAGCCCTGCCAGGGTCAGCCCATCAGGCAGCGCACCGAACACCACCCAACCCAGCGCCGTTGCTGCAACCAGTTGGAAATAGACGAAAGGGGCCATCCGCGACGCCGGTGCCATCCGCAGGGCGAGGATCAAGAAGAGATTGCCGAGCATCGAGCCAAAGGCCGAGGCAAAGGTGAGCGCCGTGATGTTTGCCTCAAGGGCGGGCAGGGCCATCAGCCCGAAAGGGGCCAGCGCCAATGTTCCGACGACCAGTTGGCTCAACAGCAGTGCGCCGGGATGTGCAATGCCCGACAGCCAGCGCGAGGTGGTCAAGAACCCGCCGTAGAACAGCCCCGCCAATACGGCATAGCCAAGCCCCGCTGTCATGCCAAAGCCGGGCCGCACCACCAGCAAGACGCCCAAAAAGCCCAAGAGCAGAAGCCCGATCCGGATGGGCGAGAACCCTTCCCTGAGCAGCCATGCCGAAAGCACATAGGCCAGGATCGGCCCGATGAAGAAGGCCCCGAAAACATCGGCGATGGGTTCGGTGCGCAGTGCGGTCAGGATTGACAAGATTCCCCCTGCCAAAAGCAGCCCGCGCAGCCAGATCCGCCAATCGCCGAAGAGGGCCAGCGGCATGATCCGGGCCACGAAGGGCAAGATCATCACCGTCCCAAGGGCAAAACGGCTCCATGCGGTGAAAACCGGCGCAACGCCCGCCTCGCCCAGAAGCTTGCCCGCCGCATCCCCTGCCGGGATCAGCGTCATCGCCAGCAGCATCAGGGGCAAAGCCCGAAGGACATCACGTTGCATGCGCCCTGTTATCCCATCGCCATTGCCACGAAAAGCGCTGTCCTCGCAGAGGGTTGAAGCCGCAACCCCTTGAGCGTGATGCGATGCTGCGGTTTAGTTCCGTCAAAGTCTGCGCAAATGGTGTTTTGATGGCGTCGCGTCGTGCATTCCTGTCTGGCCTTGCCGCTTTCGCGGCAACACCTGCCATTGCGACGGCTCCTGCCGCATCGCTGCGTCCGATCATGCGCCCTGCCGGGCTTTTGGCGGGGACGATCCCATCGGTGCAGGATCTGGTCGCAGAGGCGGCGATTGGCGGGCGCGTCGGCTGTGTCGTGGCCGATGCGACGACCGGTGAAATTCTCGAGGGGATGAACCCGCTTTTGCCGCTTCCGCCTGCTTCGGTCACCAAGGCGGTGACCTGCGGTTATGCGCTCGAACGGCTTGGTCCGGGTTATCGTTTCGAAACCCGCATTGTTGCGGATGGCACGATCAGCAACGGGCGGCTGGAGGGGGATCTTTGGCTTGTCGGATCGGGTGATCCGACGCTTGATACCGACACATTGGCATCCATGGCTGCGGCATTGCGCGCACAGGGGCTACATGCTGTGACAGGGCGCTTGATGGTGGCCGATGGCGCGCTTCCCGCGATCTTCGAGGTCGATCCATCACAGCCGCCGCACCTGGGCTATAATCCCGCAATCTCCGGTCTGAATCTGAATTTCAACCGGGTCTATTTCGAGTGGGTTCGGCAGTCGGGCGATTATACCATCGCCTTGGACGCGCGTTCGGAAACGCTGCGCCCCGCGGTGCAGATCGCCCGGATGCGCATCGCCGATCGTCGTGATCCGATCTACACCTACGAAAACATCGACGGGCGCGATCATTGGACCGTAGCGCGCGAGGCGTTGGGCGATAGCGGTTCGCGCTGGCTGCCGGTGCGGCGCCCCTCGGCGTATGCCGCCGAGGTGTTCGCGACATTGGCGCGCGCCGCAGGGATCAGTTTTTCCGACATCGCATTGGCCCCTTCCGCGCCTGCGCATGCGACGGTTCTGGTAGCCCATCGCAGCGAGCCGATGGAGGTGATCTTGCGCGACATGATGCGCTGGTCGACCAACCTGACCGCCGAGGTGGTCGGGCTGAAGGCAACCATGGCCGGCGGGCAAAGGCCCGTTGATCTGGCGCAATCGGCCGGGGCGATGTCGGTGTGGATGCGTGCGCGGCTTGGTGCGCGTCAGGCAGGCTTTGTCGATCATTCGGGCTTGGGCGATCAAAGCCGGCTGCGGCCGCATGATATGGTCAGCGCGCTTGTCGCGGCTGGCCCCACGGGCGCATTGCGCGGGATGATGCGCGCCCAGCCGATGCTCGATCAACGCGGCAGGCCGATTGCCGATCACCCGGTGCAGGTTGCAGCAAAAACGGGGACATTGAACTTCGTATCGTCACTGGCGGGTTATGCACGCCTACCCTCGGGACGGGATGTGGCATTCGCGATTTTCTGCGCCGATACCGCACGGCGCGATGCGCTGACCGAGGCCGAACGCGAACGCCCCGAAGGTGCGCGCCCCTACAACCAGCGCGCCAAGCGGCTGCAACAACAGCTGATCGAACGGTGGGCGGCGCTCTACGCCTGAGGCGTCAGCTGTCATCAAAATGAAACGGGCCTGTCACGTGGCTGTCACCGCCCTGCGGCAAGCGGGCGTAGCTGCCACTTGCACTGGAGAATTCCAATGGCCTCTCGCTCTCTCATGCTGACATCCGCGCTGGCGTTGATCGCCGCCACCCCTGCACTGGCGCAGGAGATGAATTTCAATCGGATCGCGTCATTCCCCGTTGCGCTGAACACGCCCGCTGCTGACGAAAGCTCGGCCGAAATCATCGCAGCCACGGGCGATGGTATGACGCTGATCTATTCCGACAGCCCGGCGGGTGTGATCGGGTTCATCGACATCACCGACCCCGCGAACCCCGTCGCGGCGGGCAGCTTTGTGCTTCCCAATGGTGAGCCGACCGCCGTTTCCGCGCTCGGCCAGACGGTTTTCGTGGCCGAGAATACCTCTGAAAGTTATACTGCCCCCTCGGGCATCTTGCATGCGGTCGATGTCGCCAGCCGCGACGTGATCGCCTCGTGCGATCTGGGCGGTCAGCCCGACAGCACCGCCGTGGCCCCTGATGGCAGCTTTATCACCGTCGCCATCGAGAACGAGCGCGACGAGGATCTAGGCGATGGCCGTGTGCCGCAGATGCCCGCGGGCTATCTGGTGATCCAGCCCTTGGGTGCCAATGGCGCGATGGATTGCGCGGCGCAAATCCGCGTCGATCTAACCGGTCTGGCCGAGGTCGCGGGCGAAGACCCCGAGCCGGAATTCGTCGATGTGAACGCCAACGGCGACATCGCCGTGACGCTGCAGGAAAACAACCACATTGTCGTTTTGTCCTCGGCTGGCGATGTCCTGAGCCATTTCAGTGCCGGGTCAGTCAGCCTTGAGGGTGTGGATACCAAGGAAGAGGGTGCGCTGACCTTTGACGGGCAGCTTGCCGATATCCCGCGCGAACCCGATGCGATCCAGTGGATCGACGCCGATCATGTCGTCATCGCCAACGAGGGCGACATGGATGGCGGCAGCCGCGGCTTTACCGTATTCCGCCGCGACGGGACCGAGGTGTTCGAGGCGGGGATGAGCTTTGAATATGCCGTCGCAGAGATCGGCCATTACCCAGAAGAACGGTCCGGCAATAAGGGCGTGGAGCCCGAAGGGATGGAGGTCGGCACCTTCGGTGGCGTGCCGATGATGTTCCTTTTGGCCGAGCGTGCGTCGGTCATCGGTGTTTATGACATGTCGAACCCGACGGCGCCCGTGCTGGCGCAGCTTCTGCCCTCCGGCATCTCGCCCGAAGGCGCGATGGCGATCCCCGCACGTAACCTGATCGTTACCGCAAATGAATTCGACGGGCGCGAAGACGGCGCGGCACCGGCCCATGTGATGATCTACGAGTATCAGAACGCGCCGGCGGTCTATCCACATCTCACGAGTGCCGGCACCGACAGCCTGATCGGCTGGGGCGCGATTTCCGGTCAGGTAATGGCCGAGGATGGCACGATCTATGCCGTTTCCGACAGCTTTTATGGCATGCAGCCGACGATCTTCCACATCGACGTCAGCCAAACGCCCGCCCGCATCGTCGATGCGATCCGCGTGACGCGCGAGGGTCAGCCCGCGCAGCTGATGGATCTGGAGGGCATCGCGCTGGATGGCGAAGGCGGATTCTGGGTCGCCTCCGAAGGGCGCAGCGACCGGATCATTCCCCATGCGATCTACCATATCGGTTCCGATGGCGCGATCGAGGATACCATCGCGTTGCCCAACGAATTGCTGGCGGTCGAAATCCGCTTCGGCTTCGAAGGGATCACGCGGGTCGGCGACATGCTCTACATGGCCGTTCAGCGCCCGTGGCGCGACGATCCGGCCAACCATGCCAAGGTTCTGGGCTACAATCTAGAAACCGAGGAATGGTCGGTCATCCACTATCCTCTGACCGCACCCGCCACCGGCTGGGTCGGGCTGTCGGAAATCGTGGCCCATGGCGATCATCTGTACTTTGTCGAGCGCGACAACCAGCTTGCTGGTGCCGCTGTGACCAAGCTGATCACCCGCGTGGCCCTGTCGGCAATGGAAAACATGGTCGCTTTGGGCGAAACGCCCGCGGTGCTGGAAAAGGAAACGATGGTGGACCTGTTGCCCTATCTGACATCGACCGGCGGCTACGTGCTGGACAAGGTCGAAGGTCTGGCGATTGCGGCGGATGGCACGATGTGGGTCTCGACGGACAATGACGGGGTCGATGACCATTCGGGCGAGACGATGTTTTTCGCCATTCCTGCGGAATGAGGTTCTGCGCCATCCCGCCGATGTGAGCCGCGCCATTCCCCCTTTGGCCGCGTCTTGAAGCAGGGGAATGCGTATTTTTGGAAAGATGAAGGGCATTTCCCCCGGTGGTTCGACCGCCGGGGGTGTTGCTTTGCGGGTGCTAGAGTCGGATCACGAAATCCTTGGTGGTGGTTTCGACCACCTGCCATGTGCCGGTAAAGCCCGGACGGATCACATGAGCCTCGCCCGGGCGTAGGGTGATCGGATCGCCCCCATCGGGGGTCAGGATCGAAACCCCATCCGTCACGCGGAAATATTCCCATTCATCATAGACCACGCGCCAAGTGCCGGGCGTCGATTGCCAGACGCCGCACCACAGGCCCGGCGCCTCATCGGTCAGCCATGTGCGATGTTCGGGGTCACCCGCGATCAGGCGGGCGGGATCGGGGCGCGAAATCTCGGGGCTGCCTTGCGGCAAGACGGGCGATGTCAGCTTCATGGGGCCATCGGTAATGAAAGGCGCCGCCCCGATGGGGCGGCGCAGGTCGACTTACTGGGTCCAGCGCACGGCGGTCAGGTCATTGGCCTGCGTCGGTGAGTTGGCCCAAAGTCCTTCGATATTCGCGTTCGCGACACCGGTTTTTGCCAGCTGAAAGAGGAAGCCGTTGACGTAATCGCCCGCGATCATCTCTTGCATCTCGACCATGAGTGCTGCGCGCGCCGTCGGGTCCGACGTGGTGGCGAGCGTCTCGTTCAGCGCAACGAATTCGGGCCGGGCATATTGGAAGTAATAATCGGGCCGGGCGTAGATGCCGATATCCATTGGTTCGGTATGGCTGACGATCGTCAGGTCGAAATCACGCCCGCGGAAGACCTGTTCAAGCCACTGCGCCCATTCGAGATTTGTGATCTCGGTCTCGATCCCCACCGCGCGCAGTTGTGCGGCGATGATCTCGCCGCCACGGCGCGCATAGGCGGGGGGCGGCAGCGCAAGGCGCAAGCTCAGACCGCCTGGTGCGGCCTCGGCCAAAAGCGCGCGGGCAGCGTCGGGGTCATGGGCCGACAGGCCGGTCAGATCGACATAGTTCGGGTTATGCGGCGCGAAATGCGTGCCGATGGGCGTGCCATAGCCGAACATCGCTCCGTCGATGATATCTTGGCGGTTGATCGCATGGGCGATCGCTTGGCGGATGCGGACATCATCCAGCGGCGCTTGGGCGTTGTTCATCGCGAGGATGGTTTCCCCCTCGGTCGAGCCGACAATGACCGTAAAGCGCGGATCGGCTGCGAACTGGGCCAGTGTTTCGGGGGCCGGGAAATTCGGGAAGGCATCGACATCGCCCGCCATCATCGCGGCGAAGGCGGCGTTGGGGTCCGAGATGAAGCGGAAGGTCGCGGCCTCCAACGCTACGGGCGTGCCCCAATAGGCATCATTGCGGACCAGCTCGATCCGGTCGCCCTCGACCCGGTTGGCAAAGCGGAAAGGGCCGGTGCCGATGGGGTTGGTGGCATTCGTCTCGGCGCTTTCAGGGGCGACGATCACCGCATCCCCCCATGCCATGTCGAAGAGGAACGCCCCGTCGGGCCCGTCGAGCGTGACGCGCACAGTCAGATCATCCACCACCTCGGCGCTGAGGATATTGGCGAAAAGCGCGGGCTGGGCGTTGGTCGACCCCTCGGCGCGGGCGCGGTCGAGCGAAAACACCACGTCATCGGCGGTCAGGGTCGTGCCGTCATGGAAGCTCACGCCGGGGCGGAGCGCGAAGGTATAGACCGTGCCATCCGCGGAAATTTCCCAAGAAGCGGCGAGGCCGGGATTGACCGATCCGTCAGGGCCGAAGCGGGTGAGCCCTTCGAAGAGATTGGCATAGACTACCTCGTCGATGGCGGCGGCAGCGCCGGCCGTCGGGTCGAGGTTCGGCGGCTCCAGCACCATGCCGATGGAAAGATCGGCTTGCTGGGCAAACGCGGCCCCGGCGCTGAGCGCACAGATTGCCACGCCACGGCGAAGATGATGGATCATGGTGTTCGTCTCCCACAAGGTGTCCCGGCGCCATCATGGCGCAGAGTGGAGAAAAAATCCCGGCAAAAATCGTCGCGCAGAACGTACTTAGCCCCAGCTCTGCGGAAGTGTGAAACCCATCGCGCGCAAGCCGTCGCGCTGGGCGCTGACAAAGGGCTCCAATCGTTCGGCCAGCCCTTCTGGCATGGGGTGGGGCGGTGACGGGTTGACCACCCGCGACACGATATTATCCGGGAGCGTCTGCGGCGCGATATCCAGAAACTGCTCGATATCGGCCACAAAGCCGCGTGGATCATGGCCGATACGGTCGAAGAAATCGATCATCAGACAGTCTTGAGGCATACCCGAACGCAGCCGCGTGATGGCCGCGACATAGTTGGTATGCTCAAGATAATCGCCCTCTTGAATATGGGCGAAAATCTCATCGGCGTGCCAGCCATCGAGCAAATGGGATCGCCCCTGCACCTTGAGATGAAAGCGCACATGGCTCCAGAGTCTATCGATGGGTTCGCGCAAGGTGTATAGCACGCGCAGGCGGCGAGAGCGGGCGTGTATATCGCGCCACGTCTCGCTTGGCAAAAGCGCGTTCAGGTTCGAGAAATCCGCAACCCAGCGCGCCTGGCCACGGTGCAGAAACAACTCGTTGAACCAAGCATCATCCACCGGACCGTTCAGCCAGTTCGCCACCCAGCGCACCCGTTTTTGCAGCACCTGAACATGCGACACCTCGGGGTCGAAGGCGAGATATCCTTTGGCGCGTCGCATGCGCGCCCGATCCGACAAGAGCCCAGGGCGCAAGGCTTGCGCATAGAAGTAATGGATTTCCTTTTCGTGGCTGAAATGTACATCGGGATGGCGGCTCATGACATCGTAAAGCCAGGTGGTTCCCGCCTTCATCGCGCCGACGCTGAGGAAAACTTGGTCGAAAATGGGCTGTTCGTTCATGGAGTCGTGTCCAGACAAAAAAGACGCGCGCCTTTGGCGCGAATTGTGAACCTTCGCTCGTTCTTTGCATCTTGCGTTGGGCCATGCAAGCCGGCTGGCCGGGTGTGGCCGGAATGGCAGCGTCAAAATCTATGGGCTTTGGCTGGCGAATCGGATTAAAGATTTTAGGCTGGAGCACGAATTGAGGGGGCGGCATGCCGAATCTGACCATCGACGAGATCTTGGCGATAAGCCCCGATGCGATGCCCGACTTCATCCGAAAGCACACATCGTCGCGCACCTTGAGCCGTGTTGTCAAAACGCTCAACCGCACCTTGATCGATGGGGATGAGGCCGCCCGCGACATGGCCGCCCACGCCTTGCGCCATCTTGGCTTCGAGGAAACCACTTAACACGGCTTGGCCAACAACAACTCGCCCAAGGTCAGCGCCATGACCTTGGCGCTGTCGATCATGTCCTGCACGCCCACCCATTCATCGGGCTGGTGGGCAAGGTCCAAGATACCGGGCCCATATGCGATGCAGTTCTTCAGCCGCCCGATCCGGTCGATATGTTTCTGATCATAGGTGCCGGGTGAAACGACATAATCGGCCTGTCGTGCCAGAACCCGTTCGATCGCGGCGGCGACGCTGGTCACGATCGGCGCGTCGCGCGCCGTCATCGTCGGCTGCACCTCGAAAAGCTCTTTGATCTCGTAGGAAAACCCGGGCCTGCGGGCGCGCACGCGCTCCATCAGGGCGGTTATCTCCGCCTTCACCTCGGTGGGGTCTTCTTCGATCAAGAAGCGCCGGTCGATTGTGATGCGGCAGCGGTCTGGCACGCATGGGGCGGGCAGGCCATCATAGCCATCGGGCTGGACCGGTTCGCCGCCATGGATCGCGTTGATATTCAAGGTCGAGGATCTTGCCCCTTCCGGCACGACGGGCATGGCGGTGCGCTTGCCCGCCAAGAGGGGAAACAGCGTCGCCTCCATCTCGGCCAAAACCGCGCCCATATGGCGCACGGCGCAATCACCCAAGAACGGCATGGAGCCATGCGCGATCCGCCCATGCGTCTCGATCTCGGCCCACCATACGCCGCGATGGCCCAAACAAATGCGGTCTTTGTTTAAGGGCTCGGGGATGATGACATGCTGCACGCGTTCCGGGCTGAAATAGCCGCGCTCGGCCAGATAGGCGACACCGCCATAGCCGCCCGATTCCTCGTCCGCCGTGGCGCTGATCTCGATTGCGCCGGCGTGGTCAGGATGAGTGTCGATGAATGCCTCGGCCGCGATGATGCTGGCGGCCAGGCCCCCCTTCATGTCGCATGCCCCGCGCCCATAGACGCGTCCGTCGCGCAACTCGCCGCCGAAGGGATCGATGCTCCAGCCATGGCCGGTCTCGACCACATCATGATGGCTGTTGAAATGCACGCAATCGCCGGGTCGCCCCCCGTTGCGGCGCGCAACCATGTTCCATCGCGGGTATGCTTCGCTATCGGCGGGCGCGCCATGGGCGCGGATCATCTCAACTGTGAAACCCTTGGCTGACAACCGCGCCTGCAGCATCTCGCAGATCTCGAGGTAATTGCGCCCCGGTGGATTGAGGGTCGGGATGCGGACCAATGCTTGGGTCAGCGCGACCAGTTCGTCTTGGCGCGCGGCAATGGCCTCCAGCAATCGGTCATCATTTTCCATCGCCGCAAGAGTGCGCCGATGCGGCACAGGCTGCAAGCCCTGCCATTTCGTACAAATATCCCCTATATCGAAAGCATCGAGATACGAAAAAGAGGCGAAAGATGATCATCGGGCTTGGACGTATGCTGCTGTTGATGCTGGCGCTACTGACGGTGGTCTATGTCTCGTTGTTCTTCTATTGGCGCGCCGGTGCCAAGATGCGCTTGGAAGAGCAATGGGTGATGGCCGGGCGACCCGGTGATCGCGACGCGTGGATCGACGAGCGCATTGCGCCGATCGCGCGGCGCATCCGCGCATGGCTAGTGTTTTTCGTTTACCTGCTGCCGGTCGCAGGTTTGAGCTTGTATATCACCCTTACGAATTGAGGTGCGCCCATGCGCTGGCCCCGTATCGTCTTTTTCTTGACCCTGATCCTGATCCTC
The DNA here is from genome assembly GCF_965662675.1 of Roseicyclus sp. GTDB lineage: Bacteria > Pseudomonadota > Alphaproteobacteria > Rhodobacterales > Rhodobacteraceae > Roseicyclus. Next base: position 90,518 of record NZ_CBFIIK010000002.1, read on the forward strand.
GGGGCCATGCTGCATTACACGCTGCCGCAGCGCGACATCGTGCGCATTACCGGGACCGAAATCATCCGGCAGGATTTTTCCGGGCTTAACCGGATCTTTTACGCCCAAGGTGATAGCGGCAACGCCCAGACCGATAGCCGCGACCTGCGTCTGATCAATGCGGTGCATGTGTCGGGTGCCGTGATGGTCTATCGCAACGAAGATACGGGCTTCGGCTGGCCGCCCTACTTCAAACTCGACAGCGCCGATCTGCATGCCGAGGCGGCGAACCTGACTTCGACCGCCGCCGCCCCGCAATGGGTGGCGGTCACCCATTATGGCTGGCGCTCGCGGCTTTTGACGACCTATCCCAATGCAGTAGGCATTCGCCCCGTCGACGGGCCGGATGCGACTTTCGTGCCTTGGCTCAATGCCATCATCTTGTTGGCGCTTCTGGTCATCGGTTTCATGGTATGGCGTATCTGGGAACGATTCGAGGATCGCGTGATCGACCCGTTGCGCGACCGCTTGGCCGTGCAATGGGCCAAGATCAAGGACAAGACGGCCGGGCGCGGCTAGGCGGAGTGTCGCCGCTTCTTCGTTTCATAAATATCCCCGCCGGAGGCATCTTGCCGCTAGCCATACCTCATGTCGCCGGGCCTATTCGCCATAGGGGATCCAGATCGTTTTGACCTCGGTCGCCTGTGCAAGAAAGCTCCGTCCCTCGCCCGACGCGCCTGCCCAATCCGGGGCGTCGCGATTGATCCATGTCCGCTTGAGATTACCCGCCGAGGCGGCTTCGAGCGCGGCGTGGTCCATGCCACCGGCAAATGACCATAGCGCATCGACATCGGCATGTGCGGCCAAGGTCTTGCCCAACTCTTGCGGATCGCCCGTCACGATATTGACGACGCCGCTGGGCAGATCCGAGGTGTCGAAGATTTGATAAAGATCGGTCGCAGCCAAGGGATAAGCGGCCGATGGCACCAAGATCACCCGGTTGCCCATCGCGATCACCGGCGCGACAAGGGACAAGGTTCCCAGAAGCGGCGCCTCATCTGGCGCGAGCGCACCGATCACGCCCACGGGTTCCCGCATCGCCAATGCAACACCCCGGATCGGCACCTGCGCCACGCGGCCATCCATCTTGTCGGCCCATGCGCCATAGCTGAAGAGCCGCGCAATGCTGGCGTCAAGCTCGGCCTCGGCTCGCGATTTCGAACATCCCGTCATTTCGCGCAAGCGGTGTTGGAATTCCGCCGCCCGCGCTGCGAGATTTTCGGCGACATAGTAAAGCACCTGCGCGCGGTTATGCGCGGTGGCCTTTCCCCATGCGCCCGCGCCGCGCGCGGCCTCGACCGCGTTGCGTATATCCTTGCGGTTGCCGACGCCTGCATGCCCCAAAAGCCGGCCGCGTTTGGACCAGACAGCTTGGCTATAGCCGCCATCGGGACGGGCCTGTTTGCCGCCGATGTAAAGCTTGGCCGTGCGGTCCAGCCCTGTCGCCTCGGGCGTGGCGGGGGCGGGAACAGGCGCGATGGGCTTGATCGGGGTGTGCTTGCGTGCAGGCTTGAGATAGGCCGAGAGCCCCTCCCATCCGCCTTCGCGACCAAAGCCCGACTCGCGGATGCCGCCAAAGGGGGCACTCGCATCAAACAGGTTCGTGGCGTTCACCCAGACCACACCGGCGGCCAGTTTCGGCGCGATGTCGAGCGCGAGGTTGAGGTTCTCGGTCCAAAGAGTCGCGGCCAGACCGTAGCGGGTATTATTTGCGATCTCGACAGCCTCCGCCGGCGTGCGAAAGGTGGTGGAGACAAGCACCGGCCCGAAGATTTCCTCTTGCATGAGCGGTGCGGCCGGCGAAAGCCCGGTGATCAGTGTCGGCGGATAGAAACATCCCTGCGAGGGCAAATTCGTGGGCGCGCGGTAGATCTGCCCTTCGGTATTGGCATCCACCATGGCGCTGATCGCCTGATGTTGCCTTGGGTCGACCAGCGCGCCCATGTCGATGCATTTGTCGAGCGGGTCGCCGGCCCGCAGCTTGGCCATGCGCGCTTTCAGCCGCGCGTGGAAATCGTCCGCGATCCCTTCCTGCACCAGCAGGCGCGAGCCCGCGCAGCAGACCTGCCCCTGATTGAACCAGATCGCGTCGACCAACCCCTCGATGGCGCTGTCGATATCGGCGTCGTCGAAGACGATGTAGGGGGATTTGCCGCCCAGCTCGAGCGTCAGGGATTTTCCCATCCCCGCCGTCTGTTCGCGGATGCGGCGGCCGACAGCGGTGGAGCCGGTGAAGGCGATTTTCTGGGTCGCTGGATGGGTCACGATGGCCTCACCCGTCCGCCCGTCTCCGGTGACGATATTGACGACGCCCTTGGGCAGGCCTGCCTCCTGACAGATCTGGCCGAACAAGAGAGCTGTCAGTGAGGTGTATTCGGCGGGTTTCAGAACCACCGTGTTCCCGGCGGCCAGCGCCGGGGCGATTTTCCATGCCAGCATGAGGAGGGGGAAGTTCCACGGGATGACCTGCCCGCATACGCCGATAGGCGCCATGCCCGGCGCTTCGGTATCGCGCAGCTGTGCCAACCCTGCGTGGTGGTAGAAATGCCGCTGGGCCAGCGGGATATCGACGTCGCGGGCCTCGCGGATCGGCTTGCCGTTGTCGAGGGTTTCGAGCACGGCGAAAAGGCGGGCGTGTTTTTGCAGGAGGCGCGCCAAAGCATAGAGGTATTTCGCCCGCGCGTGGCACGACAGCTTTCCCCATTTCGGAAAGGCTCTTGTTGCGGCTGTTACAGCCGCGTCCACGTCCCCGGCCGTACCTTGGGTGATCTGGGCCAGTTCCTTGCCCGTCGCCGGGTTTCGGGTGGCAAAGGTTTCGCCCGGCGCGGTGAAGCTGCCGTCGATGAAATGACCAAAGGCGGGGCCACGGGTGGCGATCCAGTCCAGCGCTTCGGCGGCACTTTCGGGGGCGGGGCCATAGTCCATCGTTTCAAAGATCTCGCGGGTGGTCATCGTCGTCGTCTTTCTTTGCCGTACGGCTGGAAAACGGATCGTTTCGTCATGCCATCGGATGCCGCCAGCTTGCCGAATAGGCGCCGGTGACATGATGTTCGAGTTGTCGTTCGATATCGCCCAGAAGGCTTGAGGCCCCAAAGCGGAACAGGTCGGGGCGCAGCCAGTCGTCGCCCAGTTCTTCTTTCATGAGGCTGAGATAGACGAGCGCGTCCTTGGCCTTGGAGATGCCGCCCGCGGGCTTGTAGCCGACCTTGATCCTTGTGGCCGCCTCATAGGCGCGGATCGCGCGGATCATGGTGAGCGAGACAGGCAGCGTGGCGTTGACGCTTTCCTTGCCCGTGCTCGTCTTGATGAAATCGGCCCCCGCCATCATGCAGACGAGCGACGCGCGCGCGACATTCCTGAGCGTGCCAAGCTCGCCTGTTGCAAGGATCGCCTTCACATGCGCCTCGCCGCAGGCGGCCCGAAATTCGCGCATCTCGTCATAAAGCGCTTGCCAATTGCCGGTCAGGACATGGCGGCGGGAGATGACGATGTCGATTTCCGAAGCACCCGCTTTCACGCTTTCCTCGATCTCTTTCACGCGCAGGTGATAGGGAGATAGCCCCGCCGGGAAGCCGGTCGAGACAGCGGCGACGGGGATGCCCGAGCCCGCCAGCGCCGCTACGGCGGCTTCCACCATCTCGTGATAGACGCAGACCGCGCCCACGGTAATCGGCGGCAGGCCCAGGGCGTCGAGAAGATCGGCGCGCACCGGTTGGCGGGCTTTGGCACACAGCCGTCGCACGCGGCCCGCCGTATCGTCGCCTGACAGCGTCGTCAGGTCGATACATGTGATCGCACGTGCAAGCCACGCGGCCTGATACTCCTTTTTCACCGTGCGCCGACCGGGCAGGGTGGCTGCGCGCCGTTCGATGGCCGAGGTGTTGGCCTGCACCCGCGCGATCCAGTCAAGATCGAGCGGCAGCCCCGGATTGCGGGGGCGGTGAAGCTGCGGCAATTGGCTTTGCGTCGCTGCGGTGCGGAGTTGGGTCGTCGCGTGCATGGTGGGGTTGGGCTGTTCTTTTGGCATCACGTCGAAAGCGTGTCATGCGCCCTGTCGCTTGGCAAGCCTGACCCGGCGGCCGTTTGGGGCCGTGACAGCCGTGGACCAAGACGTTAACAGGACGTCACCGCCATACGGAGCCTGCCAGATGACCTTCGACCGTTCCATCAAGATTGCACCTTCGATCCTGTCCGCCGATTTCGCCAATTTCGGGGCCGAGATCCGCGCGATCGAGGATCATGGCGCGGACTGGGTCCATGTCGATGTGATGGATGGGCATTTCGTGCCGAACCTGACCTTTGGCCCGATGGCGGTCAAAGCCTTTCGCCCGCATGTGCAGACGGTAATGGATGTGCATCTGATGATCGCACCCGTCGATCCCTATATCGATGCCTATGCCGAGGCGGGCGCGGATGTCTTGACCGCCCATGTCGAGGCGGGGCCGCATATTCACCGCACGCTACAGGCGATCCGGGGCGCAGGGATGAAGGCCGGTGTGGCGCTCAACCCCGGCACGCCGGCCGAGGCGGTGGCGCATCTTTTGGACATGGCTGATCTGGTCTGCGTGATGACGGTGAACCCCGGTTTCGGCGGGCAGAAATTCATCGATATGACGGCTAAGGTGCGCAGCCTGCGCGCGATGATCGGTGATCGGCCCATTCATATCGAGATCGACGGTGGTGTGGATGTTACGACCGCGCCATTGGTCGCGGCAGCGGGTGCCGATGTGCTGGTTGCCGGATCTGCCGTGTTCAAGGGCGGATCAGTTGACAGCCCAGAAGTCTACGGCGCGAATATCGCGGCGATCCGTCAGGCCTCGACGGGCTGAGCGGCCTGTTTCAGCGGCGTCGCTGGTCGTTGCCTGAGATCAACCCTTGCAGGGCCAGCAGGTCGGATTGACCGCGCGCACGCGCGTCTTCGATATGGCTGTCAATCGCACTATCGGGAATGTTCATTAGTCGTGCGCGATGACGCTGGGCGGCGATGCTCAATGCCTGATCTTGCTTGGTCGGCATGTAGTGTGCGGCCAGCGTCGACCCCTTGAGCTTGGCCCTACCCATGCGCCGCAAGCCTGTCGAAACGCTTGCGGCGGCAAGCAATGTGCATGCAATCGGATCAATGCCCATCGGTGTCGTCTCCTTACAACGCGATCAGGGTTAAAACCCGATTGCGGTGAAATTTTGACGCTCAGATGGCCAATTGCCTTGAATTGGCTGGGTAACTCAGCCTTTTTGCGGGCCTGCTTCCAGCACGTCTTCCAAGGTGCGCAGCCCGGTGCGCGGCGCTTGCACCAAGACGGCCATGTTGCCCGGTTTATGCTCATTGCGCATCATTTTCATGTGCGCCAGCGGCAGGTCGTCCCAGGGGAAGACCTCGGACATGCAGGGGTCAAGGCGGCGGTCGAGCATCAGCTTGTTGGCGGCGGCGGCCTGTTTGAGATGGGCGAAATGGCTGCCCTGCAGGCGCTTTTGGTGGCTCCACATATGGCGCACGTCGAAGGTGCAGTTATAGCCCGATGTGCCGGCGCAGATCACGACCATGCCGCCGCGCTTGACGACGAAAGTCGAGACGGGAAAAGTCGCCTCGCCGGGGTGTTCGAAGACCATGTCGACATTCACGCCCTTGCCGGTGATGTCCCAGATCGCCTTGCCGAAACGGCGCACCTCGTTGAACCAGTCGGTGTATTCGTCGGTGCCGACCTCGGGCAGGCGGCCCCAGCAGTTGAAGTCTTTCCGGTTGATCACGCCCTTGGCGCCCAGGTCCATCACGAATTGGCGCTTGTCCTCTTCCGAGATCACGCCGATCGCATTGGCGCCCGCCGCATTGATCAGCTGGATCGCGAAAGACCCAAGGCCACCCGAAGCGCCCCAGACCAGCACGTTCTGGCCGGGCTTCAGGTCATGAGGTTCATGGCCGAAGAGCATCCGGTAGGCGGTCGCCAGCGTCAGCGTGTAGCAGGCGCTTTCTTCCCATGTCAGATGCTTGGGGCGCGGCATGAGCTGCTGGGATTGCACGCGGGTGAATTGCGCGAAACTACCATCGGCGGTCTCGTAGCCCCAGATGCGCTGGCTGGGTGACAGCATGGGGTCGCCGCCATTGCATTCCTCGTCATCGCCATCGTCCTGATTGCAATGGATCACGACCTCGTCGCCGACTTTCCAGCGGGTGACGCGGTCGCCAACGGCCCAGACGATGCCCGCCGCATCCGACCCGATGATCGCATAGGGCGCCTTGTGCTGGCGGAAAACCGATGCGGGCTTGCCCAGACAGGCCCAGACGCCGTTGTAGTTCACACCCGCTGCCATCACGAGGACCAGCACATCGTGGCTGTCGAGCTTGGGGGTATCGACCACTTCGACCTTCAGCGCATCGACTGGCTCGCCATGACGCTCTTGGCGCAAGATCCAACCATACATCTGCGCGGGGACATGACCCAAGGGCGGGATTTCGCCCATTTCATAGAGATCTTTCTTGGGCGCGTCATAGCTGGCGATCGCTGGGGTCGCGTCGAGGGCCATCGTCATATCTCCGATCCTTTGCCGATGCCGCACTGCGGAATCATTTATGCTGCTGATGCGAGGGATACAGATCGCTGCGCAACAAAGCAAACCAGAAATTTCTTAATTTGAAATATTATGTCGTAGAAGCCTGAATTTTCGCCTCAGGCGTGTCACGATGGTCAGGCTGATCGCCGATAAGGTGAAAAATCGAGGCTGCGTAGAACGTAAGGAACTCCGACCCTTCGGCGGAAACGGACAAACGGTCGCCGATCCGGGTGACATGATCGCGCTCCATCAGCGCGCGCAGGCCGACCTCGATCGCATAAGGAATGTCGCCGCGCGGGATATGCACCACGATACCGCGGCGCTGGGCCTCATCGATCCTGCGGCGCAGGACCGCCTCCAGCGCCACGACGCTGCGCACCCCTTCGGTCAGTGCAAGGGCAACCAATGGCACGGGTGTAATGGGCATGACGCCGGCGATGCGCGTCATCAATTCCTGCCCGAGATCCTTGGCGGGGTCTTGGTGTTCATCATGCAGGAAATGCGTCAGGCTGAGCGGGTCGCCAAAGCTGACCGCCGCATAGCCATAGCGGTGAAAACGACCCGTCATGCGGTGCCAGATTTGGCGGCGTAGGTAGCGCCAGATCGGCCAAAGCGTGAACCGAAAGGCGCGCGTTCCGCTGTCTTGCGCTTCGATCAGGCTGCGATCTTCCATCACGCGGTCGTAATTGATCGCCACGGGCACAAAGACCACATCGCGCGATTGGCCGGGGCGAAACCCGTCAATGATATAGGAAAACAGCCCCAGCTTGGGCCGCCCCAGCCCGCCCGTGCGGCTCAAGCCGCCCTCGGGGAAGACGGCCTGCGTCACACCCGCCTCGGTCGCCATCTGCACGTAGCGCGCCAGCACCTTGCGGTAGAGCGGGTTGTTGTGGCGGCGGCGGATGAAATAGCCGCCCATCGCGCGCACAAGCTGACGCAAGGGCCAGACCCGCGCCCATTCGCCCACCGCATAGGCCAAGGCCGAGCGTTCGGCGGCCAGCCACGTGACCAGCACGTAATCCATGTTGGAGCGGTGGTTCATCACGAAGATCACGGTAGCGTCAGCCGGAATATCCTCGAGCGCGCGGTCATTGGCATGCACCAGCCGTACCCGGTAGAGCGATTGGCTGAGCATGCGCGCGGCGCGAATGGCGAAACCGAAATAGGTGAAGGCGGAGAAACCCGGCACGATCTCGCGCGCATAGCGCTCGGCCTTTTGAAAGGCGACATCCTCGCGGATCTTGTTGCTGCGCGCGTGATCGGCGATGGCTTGCGCCACCTCGGGGTCATAGATCAGGCGGCGTATCGTATCGGTGCGCGAGGCCAGCTTGAAGGGTTGTATCGGCGTCTTGAGGCGGGTGTTGAGTTGTTCCACCGCGCGTTCGAGTCTTCGGCGCAGGAACCAGCGCACCGAAGGGAACAAGAAATGCGATGCGAAGGTCACGCCCGCAAACAGCAGGATCAGAACAAAAAGCCAAATTGGTAGCGTGACATCGTCGGACATAATACGCCCAAAATGTCAGTTTTGCCGTATTCGGGCAATCGGGCGTTGCGTGCCCATCCTACAACGTCATGTGCCGCGCGCGCGCGCCGCGTTCGATCGCTGCGGCGTGCAAGCGGTCGATTTCCAGCTCGTGGCGTAACTCTTCGAGAAAGCGCAGCTCGCTTTGCGCCAACGCGCCATCGGCCGCCGCGACATCGCAACAGATCGCATAGGCGGTTTCATAGAGTTTCTCCGGCAAAGCATCGGTCACAAGGCCGAAGAAGGCATCAAGCCCGTCTTCCTCCTCGAATAGTTCGAAGACGATATTGCCGATGCTGCGCATGCGATCGGCGTCGTAATTGGCGAAAACCGGCAGATGGTTCACGATCTGCTCGATATTCACCAGCTCGGCGGTGCGGATCGCGGCATCCGATACGGACACCCCCACCATCAGCGCGACAAGGGCATCTTCGGGGCTGAGTTCGGCCATCTTGGGCCTCCTTTCATCACGGGGAATTTATTGACGTTGCCGCGTCTGCACAATAGGGGCATGGGCGCGCGGGCGATGGGGCTCGCTGTCAATTCGGGACCGAAACAGATGACCACCCTCCGCGATGCCGCGATGACCTCCAAGGCTTGGCCCTTCGAAGAGGCGCGGGCGGTGCTCAAACGCTATGAAAACGCGCCGCCCGAAAAGGGCTATGTGCTGTTCGAAACGGGTTATGGCCCCTCGGGGTTGCCCCATATCGGCACCTTCGGCGAAGTTCTGCGCACCACGATGATCCGTCGCGCGTTCCAGATCATCTCAGACATCCCCACGCGGCTGATCTGTTTTTCCGACGATATGGACGGGATGCGCAAGGTTCCCGGGAACGTTCCAAATCAGGACATGCTGCGCGAGCATCTGCAAATGCCGCTGACACGTGTGCCCGACCCGTTCGGGGAATTCGAAAGCTTCGGCCATCACAACAACGCGATGCTGCGTCGCTTTCTCGATACATTCGGGTTCGATTACGAGTTTTATTCGGCGACCGAGTATTACGCCTCGGGGGCTTTCGATGCCATCTTGCTACGCGCTTGCGAACGCTATGACGCGCTGATGAAGGTGATGCTGGCGTCTTTGCGTGATGAACGCCAACAGACCTATTCGATCTTCCTGCCGATCCACCCGGAAACGGGGCGCGTGCTTTACGTGCCGATCAAGCATGTCGATGCGACAGCGGGCACCGTGACCTTCGACGACGAGACGGGTCGCGAATGGACGCTGCCGGTCACGGGCGGGCAGTGCAAGTTGCAGTGGAAGCCCGATTTCGGTGCGCGCTGGGCCGCGCTGGGCGTCGATTTCGAGATGTATGGCAAGGACCACTCGACCAACACGCCGATCTACGACGCGATTTGCGAGATCTTGGGCGCTCCCGCGCCGCATCATTTCACCTATGAGCTGTTCTTGGATGAGACAGGGCAGAAGATCTCGAAATCTTCGGGCAATGGTATCTCGATCGACGAGTGGCTGAGCTATGCCTCGACGGAATCCTTGAGCTACTTCATGTATCTCAAGCCGAAGACAGCCAAGCGGCTATATTTCGATGTGATCCCCAAGGCGGTGGATGAATACCATCAGCAATTGCGCGCCTATCCCGATCAGACCCCCGAGCAGCAATTGGCCAACCCGGTTTGGCATATACATGGCGGCGATGTGCCAGTGTCGACGATGGTCGTGCCCTTTGCGATGCTGCTGAACCTTGTCAGTGTCTCGGGCGCCGAGGACAAGGACCGGCTTTGGGCCTTTATCCGTCGCTATGCGCCCGACGCCTCGCCCGATGGGAACCCCGATCTGGATCAGGCGGCCGGTTTCGCGATCCGCTACTATGCCGATTTCGTGAAACCCACCCGCGTCTTCCGTGCCGCCAACGAAAAGGAAGCCGCTGCCATGGCCGAATTGTCGGCCTGTCTGGGCGATGAAGCCAAGGCGCGCGATGTTCTGGCGCGCAAGGCTGCGTTGGAGGGGGTTGCGGCGGCGGAGGTGACAATCGATTGGCACAATGACGATTTCTTGCAATCCATCGTCTTTGCCGTCGGCAAGCTGCATGGGTTCGAGCCGCTGCGCGATTGGTTCGGCGCGCTTTACGAGGTGCTGCTTGGTGCCAGCCAAGGACCGCGTTTCGGTGGTTTCATCGCGCTTTACGGCATCGAGGAAACCCGCGCCCTGATCGCCAAGGGATTGGCGGGCGAATTGAGCGCGTGAAATCGCATTACGGCGCGCTACCATCTCGGCATCTCAATTTGTGAAAGGGGTTGCCGAGATGTTGCGCATGGTTCTTGCAGGTATTTTCGCAAGCTTCTTTTCCCTGATGGCCCATGCCCAAGAGGCGCTGGATCCCAACCCCGAGATCGAGGCCGTGATCGGCGGGCAATTCGACGCCTTTCTGGCCGAGGATGTGGCGACGGCTTGGCAATTCGCCAGCCCCAATATCCAGCGCATCTTTCGCGATTCGCAGAATTTCGGACGGATGGTGCAGCAGGGCTATCCCATGGTCTGGGCGCCGGCGCAGGTCGATTTCATCGATTTGCAGAGTTTCGGCGGCATCCTTGTCCAACGTGTGCAGGTCATCGATCGGGCGGGAAACGCCCACTACCTTGGCTACCAGATGATTCAGACCGAGAACGGATGGAAGATCAACGGTGTGCAGATCTTGCCACCGCCACAGGTCGCGGCCTGATCTTTACGCGCAGTTAATCATTTCGTTTTAGAACGGCCTTAACCCGGCTTGCTGTGCCGGGCAGTTTCACTGACATCGCTTCACAACCGAGGTGGCCGTTTATGGGCGCCTCGGTTGCCCCTTTCGGTCCAAGGACATGCGCGCGCCTGACGCTAAACCAGGCGCGGAAAGGGGTAAATTATGAACCAGGTGATTACCGACGGGTTGGTCTTGATGCCGCCCGCTTTCGCGAATGGGCTGTCGGTATGGTCGCGCCAAGATGGGCGGCCGGGCAGCGATACATGGGCCACCGCGCCCAATGCGGCGCTGGTGGCCGCCGATGCGGATTTCGGCAATTGCCTCGAGATCGTGAAGACCGAGGCCACGACGCGGCTGCGTTACATGGGCCAGACCCCGATCTTGCCGGGGCTTTATCTGCGGGTTTCCGCCCGGATCAAGGTGCTGTCGGGAAATTTCCCCAGCGTCCGGATCGCGGCATGGGCGGGCAGTACGAGCAATCAAAACGTGGGCGGCGTGGTTCAAGCCGGGCCCAGCACGACGGTGTCAGCCTATGGCGCGGTGGTTACGGTCTCGGCCATCATCGGGACAGGCGCGCGGGGCGGCGTGGACATGGCTTGGGGGCCGCAAGCGGCCTTCGGGCATATGGGCCTAGATCTGACCGGGCCGAATGGCGGTCAGGTCCGCATCGAAAGCATCACCATCGAGGATGTGACCTCGGTCTTTTTCCGCAAGATGATGGATTGGGTCGATGTGCGCGATTTCGGCGCACGGGGCGATGGGATCACCGATGATCGCGATGCCTTTGTCGCCGCCGATGCCGCCGCCGCGGGCCGTGAGGTGATGGTGCCTGCGGGCAATTACTTCATCGGCTCAAGCCTGACGATCAATACGCCGATCCGCTTCGAGGGGCGTTTGATGATGCCCGATGGCGCGCGCCTGGCGCTGAACCGCAACTTCGACCTCAAGGGCTATGCCGAGGCGATGGGTGATGATGTTCTGGGCTTGGAAAAGGGCCTGCAGCAGCTGTTCAACCAATCCGACTATGAAAGTTTCGATCTGTGCGGGCGGCGCGTTTTGCTCGATGGGCCGCTTGATGTGCAGGCCATCGTGGGCAACCGCAACACCTATGCCAATCGCCGCGTGCTGCGAAACGGCCAGCTTGCGGCCCAGAACAACCCCGCTTGGGCCGACGAGGTGCATACGCGGTCGGGCACATGGTCGGCTTCGGATGCGCGGCGGATCACGGGCCTGTCGAATGTGGCCGATATCCCGGTCGGGGCCTTGGTCACCGCGGGCCAAGGTGTGGGCCGAGAAATCTATGTCACGAGCAAGGATGTGGCCGGCGGGCGCGTCACGCTTTCAGGGGCTTTGCGCGCGGCCCCGGTGACGCAGACCTATACCTTCCGGCGGTTCAAATACCTGCTCGATTTCTTCGGCTGGCTGAACCTGCAGCGTTTCATCGTCTCGGATATCGAGTTCTTGTGCGCGGGCATTTGCTCGGGCCTGAACCTACCGCGCGATGGTTTGGCCTTTCAGATCAATGATTGCTATTTCACCGGACCCAAGGACCGCGCCATCACCTCGGCGGGTGAGGGGTGTCAGGGGCTACAGATCGACCGCTGCCAATTCCTGTCGAACGAGCAAGATATCGCCGCGCCCTTGCGCACGACGATCGCCTTTAACGCCAATGTCTCTGATATCAAGGTGCGTGACAATCGCGCGGTGCGCTTCCGCCATTTCGGCGTGATCGCTGGCACCGGCAATATCCTGTCGGGCAACCACTTCTTCCAAGGCGATGGTGTCACCGATGGGCCGCGCACCGCGGGTCTGGTCCTGACCGACAACAACATCAAGACCACTTTCGAAGGCAATTACGTCGATAATTGCTATATCGAATGGGGCAATGAGCGTGACCCCGCCCCGAATTTCACCGGTGGTTTGAGCTTTCACGGGCTGTCACTTGATGGGAATATCTTCTTCTCGACGGGCAGCGCGCCGTGGATGAACTTCATCTTGATCAAGCCCTACGGGTCGGGCCATTTCATCAACGGGCTGACGGTCACGGACAACCTGTTCAAGAAAACCACCGGCCCTCAGCTTTTGGCGGTCGAGGGGATCGACACGAGTTTCGCCACCCTCGATCTGGGGCGCACCGCCGACATGCTGTTTTCGGGCAATACCTATCACGGCATCGTCAAGCGCACCGAGAACCCGGTCACGGTGCGCCATGTCCAAGGGACGGCAAGCAGCGTTTGGAACGTCGATTTGAGCGATGTCTCACCCTTTGGCTCCGAGGTGCGGGGTGGGATTTCTTTCTTGGCCGAGGGGCCGCTGCGTTCGGCGTCAAACGTGATCATCTATGTCACGCCCTATGCCGAGCCGGGGCAGGGGGCGGGTGGGCGCACCTTGCGGATGCGCTGGCAACAAGATGTGCGCGGCACGGCACAGATTACCGCGCGCTTCGACGTCTGAGCTTTGTGGTATCGGATTGTCCGTCCTGTTATGGGGCGGGCTTTTCTTTTGCGTCTCATCGGGCTAGCTCCGCCCCTGCAAGGAGGTGCGGGAATGACGGTTCTGCCGGTCGAGAATGTACAAGATTACCCCCGCCCGCCAAGGTTGGAACGGGTGCACCAGCCCCTGCGCGTGATCTTTGCGGGTGTCGAGATCGCCAATGCCGATGCGGGAACGGCCTGGAGGGTGTTGGAGACCCACCACGCGCCGACCTATTATTTGCCGCCCGATGCGGTGCTGTCTGCTGTTCTTGTGGCGTCCCAGCGCGAGACATGGTGCGAATGGAAGGGGCGGGCGGCCTATGTCGATCTGGTGCTGAACGGGCGGCGGGCGCGCAATGCGGGATGGTTCTACCCCGCCCCCACCGCGCAGTTCGAGGCGATCCGCGACCACATCGCCCTTTACGCCACATCGGTCGATGCGGCCTATGTCGGCGAGATCCGTGTGCTGCCCCAGCCCGGTGATTTCTACGGCGGCTGGGTCACGCCCAATCTGATTGGCAAGATCAAGGGTGCCGTTGGCACAACGCATTGGTAAGCCGCTCAACCCGCCAGATCGGCGGGCGACAGGCGATAGGCACGGCCAAAGCCGCCATTCAAAAGCCCCGCGACGGGGGCGAACCGGATCAGCCCGAAATCTCCGAAATCATAGTAAAGCTGCGCCTTGGGATAGAGTGACAGGTAATGCGCCTTGAGCGCCGCCTTGTCGGCGGGTTCGGCGTGCGCCTGTAGCGTCAGGCGGGGGTGTGTCAGCGGATCGCCCTTGCCCCCCGGCTCGCCGATCAGAAGCGAACAGGCCGGGTTCGCGCGCAGCGCCGCGGTATGGCTCGAGAGATCCGAGATCAGCGTTAGCGGCACCCCGTCCGGCGCCGGCACCAGCGCGATGCGCGTCACCATCGGCGCGCCCGTTGCGGGATCGATCACGCCAAGGGCGGCAAAGCGCGCCTGTGCGATCAAGCCGCGCGCCATGCTGCGGGCCTCGTCATCGGTGGGGCGGATCGGGTCGGTCTTGCGCTCGGTCATGGGCGCAAGATAACGCCGGACCGCCCGTTTCGCCAA
>NZ_CBFIIK010000003.1:0-103038 GCF_965662675.1 Roseicyclus sp.
GATCCACCTGCCCGGCATCTATGTGCACCGCCTGATCCAAGGGCAGCACGAAAAGCGGATCGAACAGCGCACCGTGCGGTCGCGCGCGGCCTGATCCCCGCATGGCGCGGTCGCCCTATTCCGGCTTGCCCCAACGCGCCTTTTGGCGTGGCGGGGTGGCGGGGGTGGGGCCTTTCGATCTGCCCGATCTTTACCGCCCGCGCTTTGCGCTGACGCCCGAAACCCGTGTGTTTACCGCCGGATCATGCTTTGCCCAGCATGTGGGCGCCGCGATGAAGCGTGCGGGGCTACATGTCATCGACACCGAACCCGCGCTGCGCGGCATGCCGCCCGAAACCGCCAAGCGCTTTGGCTATGGCACCTATGCCGCGCGCTTCGGCAATATCTACACGGTGCGCCAGTTCCGGCAGTTGCTCGAAGAGATGTTGGGCCTGTTTGTTCCCGCACTGCCCATCTGGGAAAGGGACGGCCGCTTTTGGGACGCGCTGCGCCCCGGGGTCGAGTCCGAGGGGCTGGCCAGCCCCGAACACGTCACCGAAATGCGCGCCCACCACTTGGGCGCGCTGGCAAAAGCCGTGGCCGAGACCGATGTGATCGTCTTCACGCTTGGCCTGACCGAAGCATGGGAGCATCGTGCAAGCGGCACGGTCTATCCTACGGCACCAGGTACCATCGCGGGTGAGTATGACCCCGACATCTTCGCCTTCCGCAATCATGGCGTGGCCGAGATCCTCGAGGATTTCACCGCCATCGAAGAGATGCTGGCCGAGATCAATCCCGATCTGAAATGGCTTTTGACAGTCTCGCCCGTGCCGCTGGCCGCCACCGCGACCGAAGATCATGTGCTGAGCGCCACGGCGCGGTCCAAGGCGGTGCTGCGGGTGGTCTGCGACATGCTGCGCGATAGCTCGGAGCGGATCGACTATTTCCCCTCTTATGAGCTGGTCATGTCGCCCGCCCATCCCACAGGTGCCTTCGCACCCGATCTGCGCAGCGTGCGCCCGGAGGTGGTCGAGGGGATCATGGCGCTGTTTCTGGCCGCCCACGGGCTTGCCGCCACTGCGCCGACACACGAGGCGGCCGAAGATGAGGCGATCTGCGAAGACGTGCTGTTGGACGCCTTTCGCCCATGACGCGCCGCATCGCCATCGTCGGCACCTCCAACATCGGGGCGTTGAAATACGCCGCCCCCGCCATTGCCAACGAATTCCCGGATCTGGCGCTGACGTTCTGGGGCCTTCCTGGGGGCAAGTTCAGCGATTGCGCGGTGGACGCGGCGGGCATCTTGCGGCCCGCACCGGACGACCGCGAGGCGATCAAGCTGGCCCGGCGCATCAACGGGGCGGAGGGGATCGACCTGTCGGTTGTCGATGCCACTTTGGTGATTGCGGACACCATGGGCTTGCCGCAGATCCTGTTTGTCGCGGGTCATTACGATGTGGTCGCTTGGGCGGCCCGCCATGATCGCCCGCTTTTGTCCGAGGCTGCATTCCACGCCGCCTTGGCCGAAACGGTCACCGCCGCCGCCACAGATATCGCGCGACGCTTTGCCGGGGCGTCGCCCCTCTACCTCGCCCGTGCGCCCTACCCCACCACGGTCGTCACCCGGCGCGGGCCCTTGCGGCTTGAACCCTTCGCCTCGATCGCCACCCACCCCGAAGCCGTGCGAATCGAGCGGCTCTATACCGTAGCGCTGTCGCGGGCGCTTTCGGCGCATGCGGTCACCTTGGTCGCGCAACCGTCCGATACGATTGCCGCGCCCTTTCTGACCCGCCCGGAATTTGGACAGGCTGCAGGTGATTTTCGCGCCGCAGATCGGGTTCTCGATGATCATCGGCACATGAATGCTGCGTTTGGCGCTTCGCTTTTCCGCGCCTTTGCGCTAGCCCTTGGCCCGACCACGGTCGGGGCCGACCCCAGACCACCGATAGAGGAGTGAGACCGATGTGGGACCGCAACCAGATGGCCGCGCGCGCCGCAAAGGAACTGCGCGACGGGATGTATGTGAACCTTGGCATCGGTATTCCGACGCTGGTGTCGAACTACATCCCCGAAGGCATCACCGTGACGCTGCAATCGGAAAACGGCATGCTCGGCATGGGCCCTTTCCCCTTCGAGGGTGAGGAAGACGCCGACCTGATCAACGCAGGTAAACAAACCATCACCGAATTGCCCCACACCGCCTATTTCGACAGCGCGACCAGCTTTGGCATGATCCGGGGCGGCAAGATCGCCATGGCGATCCTCGGCGCGATGGAAGTGTCGGAAACCGGCGATCTGGCCAACTGGATGATCCCCGGCAAGCTGGTCAAGGGCATGGGCGGCGCGATGGATCTGGTGGCCGGTGTGGGCCGCGTGGTCGTCGTGATGGATCACGCCAACAAGCATGGCGAGAGCAAGGTACTGAAATCCTGCACCCTGCCGCTGACGGGCACGGGCGTGGTCGATCTGATCATCACCAATATGGGTGTTCTGGAGGTGGTTCCGGGCGGCCTCAAAATCCTCGAACTGGCCGATGGCGTGAGCGAGGCCGAATTGCGGGCAGCCACCGATGCGACGCTTGTCTGATCCTGTGTCCGGGCAAGCCGCATCCGCGCCGGGGCGCACACCCCAAGGCACGCTGACCCTTCAGACCGTGCCGATGCCCGCCGATACCAATTCAGGCGGCGATGTTTTTGGTGGCTGGGTCGTCAGCCAGATGGACATCGCCGCAGGCACCACCGCGATGGACCGCGCGCAGGGGCGCTGCGCAACCGTCGCGATCGAGGCGCTCAGGTTTCACGCCCCTGTCCTCGTCGGTGATCTCTTTTCCGTCTATTCCCAGATCACCCGCACCGGGCGCACCTCGATCACCATGCATATCGAAGCTTGGGTCCGCCGCCAGCGCACCGGCGAGCGGATGCTGGTGACGGAGGGCGATTTCACCTTCGTCGCCATCTCGGCCTCGGGCGTGACCCGCGCGCTGCCGCCAGACGCCTAGTTGATCGCAATCGGGGTGAAGACGCAGCCATCCGAAATCAGATCGGGCGGCGTGCGGCACAGGCCGCGCGCCATCATCCACGCGGCCAAGACCTTGGGCACATAATCGCGCGTCTCGCTGAAATTCGGCACCCCACCGGCGGTGCGCACAGCCCCCTCGCCCGCATTGTATCCGGCCAAAGCCAAGAGCGGATCGCCGTCAAACTCCTTGAGCAGCCAGTTCAGATAGGCAGCCCCGCCCGCGATATTCTGGGCCGGATCGAAGGGGTCCGCCACGCCGAAACGTTCGGCCGTGGCCGGGATCAGCTGCATCAAGCCTTGCGCACCGGCATGGCTTTGCGCATCGGCACGGCCCGCGGATTCGACCGCCATCACCGCAAGGATCAACGCGGGTGAGACCTCGGTCGCGATACTGGCGCCCAATATTTCGGTGCCGTGTTCAGCCACGATCTGCTGCAAGGTATTCAGCCGTGGCACCGAGATGTCAGCCGCCGCGCTTGCCGAAGACAACAGGTCTTGCGCGGCCCAAAAGCGTCCGGGATCGGGCGGAAAACTGGGTGAGATCGCATCCCAAAACCAAGCGGTGCCGCCAGTATCACGACGTTCCGCACCGATATCCGGCGTTGGCGTCACCCGTGTGGCGATGGGGTCGAGAGCGGGTGGGCTGCTGTTGCGCAGATGCTCCTCGGGGGTGATCTGGATCGTGATCCGCGGCCCGGCATGACCCGCCGCCGGGGGCGCCATGAACCTGACACCGGGGTTCAGGGGGCCCAACGGTGTATCTTGCGCCCAAAGTGGCGCGCACATGCCCAAACACAGATAAACCGCGCAGCCGCGGGCAAACCATCTACCACTCATGTCACTGCCTGCTCGTTACGATACGCGGGGCGATTGTTTTTACAGAAAAACCTTCTTCTTGCGGCGCAATGTAGCACGAAAATCAATCATGATCTGCCCCCAAACTTCCCCACACAATTCGAGAAAATTTCTCGGTTGGGTCCAATTCCGGCCATGTTCAGCGGTCAAAAACGCTGCATCCGAGCCGGACAACCCCGGCGAGGCAAACGCAGAAAGCAAACCTGGAGAGCTGAACCATGACCGCACTGATCAAGAATTTCGCCAAGTCCGAATCCGGCGCCGTGACCGTTGACTGGGTCGTTCTGACCGCAGCACTGGTGGGCCTCGGCCTCGCCGTGATGGCCGTTGTGTCCTCGGGCGTCGAGAACCTCGGCACCGATATCCGCAACTCGCTGGCCAACACCAACCCCTCGACCAACCCCTTCGGCACCAACGACGACGTGACGGCCTCGAACGACATCGCGCTGCAGTAACCCGCGCAAACGCCCCTTCCCCGGGCCGACAAAGGGCCGCATCCCAAACAGGATGCGGCCCTTTCGCTTTGACGGCCGGTGAAAACAGGCCGATCCGGCAAGTGATTTCCCCTATTGCACCATCATGCCGCCGCAATTGCCCGCCATTGCAGGAAACAATGATGTGTCCGACCCGACGAGCAGTTCTGAAAAGGGCGGACCCCAAGAGAAAGGAAAAGACCGATGAGACTGGTTTTCGGCCTCGTTCTGTTTCTGGGCATCGGCCTTGCGGGCTTTGCCGTCAAAGTGGCGATGGATCGCTTCACCCAATACCAGGTCGCGCTGGAACAACAGCGCGCGGCCATCGTGCCGACGACCGAGGTTTACGTCGCCGCCCGCCAGCTGCGCTATGGTGAGCGGCTGTCGCCCGAAGATGTGCAAGCGATCCGCTGGCCCGCCGATTTCGTGCCATTCGGCGCCTTCACCCGGATGGAGGATCTGTTCCCCGCCGATCAAGAGGGGTTGCGCACCGTGTTGCGCGTGATCGAACAGCATGAACCGCTTCTGTCGACCAAGGTCACAGGCCCCGGCGATGACGCCGGCGTCGCCTCGCGGCTTCAGGATGGCACCCGCGCCTTCACACTGCAGATCGACGTCGTGGCGGGTGTGTCTGGTTTCTTGCGCCCCGGTGACCGTGTCGATGTCTATTGGACCGGCACTGGGCGTAATGGCGACGGCTTGACGCGTCTGATCCGCTCGGGTCTGCAGATCATGGCGCTTGACCAGACCGCCGATAGCGACCGCAGCAACCCCATCATCGCCCGTACCATCACCTTTGCCGCCCTGCCGCAGGATATCGCGGCGCTGACACAGGCACAGGCATCGGGCCGTTTGACGCTGGCGCTTGTCGGGATCGACGACCACACCGAGATCGAAACCGTCGAAGTCTCGCGCGACTCGCTTCTGGGTGTGCGCGAAGAGGTTGCCGAAGCCCCTGAAGCGCCCCGTGTTTGCACCGTGCGCCAACGTAATGCCGGCCAATTGGTCGTGGTTCCGGTGCCTTGCACGAACTGAACGACCCCCGCACATCGCACGGCCCAGTAGCTTTCGCGCCGCTGGGCCGTTGTGCATTATCAAGCCCTGCGTTGTCGAAATAGCACATGAAGCACGCGCAGCATGCTTCTGATTCTTGCGGTGAATTCTTTTTTCGTTCATATTGCTCGAAAGATAAGCGCAAAAAGACGCTAGAGAGCAGTGATCAGAGAGGCAGGATCGCGATGAACATGCTGGGTTTCCTGCGCGCAGGCCTTGTCGGCTGCGCCCTTGCGGCAATGCCCGCAACGCTAGCATTTGCACAAAATGCACAGCTTCGCGTTGTCGAGGGCCAGACATCGGCCACCCTCTCCGTGCCGATGAACCGCGCTGTCGTGGTCGAAAGCGATCTGCTTTTCGCCGAGATCAGCGTGGCCAACCCGGCGATCGCCGATATCGCCACCCTCTCTGAACGCAGCATCTATATCCTGGGCCGCGCACCAGGCCGCACGACGATGACGCTTTTGGGCCCTGATGGCGCATTGATCGCCAATGTCGAGGTGCAGGTCATCCCCGATGTGGCCGAGTTGCGCGAACGCCTGCGCGAGATCTTGCGCGGCGAGCATATCGAGGTGCGCCCCGCCAATGACGGGATCGTCTTGTCGGGCACGGTCAGCTCTGGCCGGGCCGTCGACCGCGCCATGGAATTGGCCGAGCGCTACGCGCCGGGCCGGGTGTCGAACCTGATGCTTGTCGGCGGCAGCCAACAGGTGATGCTGCAAGTGCGCTTTGCCGAGATGAACCGCACCGTCCGCCAAGAGCTGGGCATCAGCATGACCGGCGCCAATATCAGCGCTGGCGGCGACATCACGGGTGTGAATTCGGGCAATTTCGTCGACTTCCCGGTGCAGGCGAACCCGCCGGGCGGGTTGTTGGCGCTTGGCCTGAACGGCACGAATTTCGAATTCAACATCTTGCTCGAAGCGCTCGAGACCGAGGGTCTGGTGCGCACCTTGGCCGAGCCGAACCTGTCCGCGCTTTCGGGTCAGACCGCCTCGTTCTTGGCGGGTGGCGAATTCCCGGTGCCCAGCCGCAATGACGAGGGCCAAGTGACGGTGATCTTCCAACCCTTCGGGATCGAACTGGAATTCACTCCCACCGTTGTCGATGGCGATGTCATCAACCTGCAGCTGTCGGCCACGGTCAGCGCCATCGACGCCGCGATCGAAGGCAACAATACCGGCATTCCCGGCCTGCGCACGCGCGAGGCGGCGACCACGGTCGAGATGCGCGACGGCGAAAGCTTCGCCATCGCGGGGCTTTTGCAAGATGATTTCCGCGACTCGATCGGGCAGGTGCCATGGCTGGGCGATATCCCGGTTTTGGGCGCGCTCTTCCGCTCGACCAGCTATCAGCGCGAACAATCCGAGCTTGTGATCATCGTGACCTCGCATCTGGTACAACCCGTGCGTGGCGAGGCGCTTGCCCTGCCGACAGACCGCGTCACCATTCCCACCGATCGCGAGTTGTTCTTGCAAGGCCGGTTGACGGGCGCACCCCGCGCAGGCACCGCCGCCGCCGATGTCGCCCGGCAGGATTTTTCCGGCTCCTACGGTTATGTGATGGATTGAGGCAATGATGATGCTGACACGCTCTTTTGTCCCGACCCAATCACACCGCATCCGTTGGGTGATGCTTGCGTTCATCACCGTTGCGGTGGCCGGCTGCGACGATGCCGAACTGGGCACGCAGATCGACGAAGGCGGCTTCGGCAACCCGACGATGAACAATATCCTCTATCACACCGGCGAACGCGACTATGTCACCGTCTTGGCGGACCGCTTCGCAGCCGAGGTTCCCACCACCATCACCTTTGCCTTCAACTCGGCCACGCTGGAACCCGAGGCGCGGGCGATTCTGCGCCAACAAGCTGATTTTATCAGGAATTTCCCCGAAGCGCGTTTCTCGGTTTATGGCCACACCGATCTGGTCGGATCGCAAAGCTACAACCAACAGCTAGGCTTGCGCCGCGCGCGCGCCGTGGTGGATTTCCTTGTGTCGCAAGGGGTGCATCGTAGCCGCCTCGAGGCGCTTGTCTCGCTGGGTGAAACGCAGCCGCTGTTCGCGACGCAAGCCGAAGAGCGCCGCAATCGCCGCACCGTGACCGAGGTGTCAGGTTTCGTACGCTCCAGCCCGCTCGTCACCGATGGCCGCTACGCCCAGATTGTCTATCGCGGCTATGCCGCGGGCGCAGGTGGCAGCGGCGGCGAGGGCGAAGGATCGGCGGGCGGTGAGTGATCGCCTGCCTGCGGGCGTTCAATACATCCGCAGGACCTCTATGTTCGAGAATTGCAAACGAAATCCCCTGTTTTCGTCGTATTGTTGCCCCTTTTGCCAAGCACCTTCCTTGCATGAGGCTGTGATCCGCCCGCATCGCCGCGCGGATCTCGACCAGAACGGCGGTTGTTGCGCCGGAGCAAGATGATGATCCGGGAAACCCGGGCAGTGAAGGACTTGAGGAATGAGTAGCGGACTTGCATTGCGAGCTGACCCGGCGCCGATTTTGGCCTGTACGGTGTCGCGAAATGTTCATCACTTCGATCTGCTGATCGAAGATATGGAAACCGAACTCGGCGAGGCATGGGGGGATCTGAGCTTTGCCGAAGCGCGCAGCTTCATCGATCAACCCGAGGCCGACAATCTCGAATTCCTCGCCCTCGCGCTGACGCCCGAGGATGAGACCGACATCGGAATGCTGGGCGAATTGATCCAGGCCGCCAAGACGCGCGATGTGCGTTGCATTCTTGTGGCCCATGAACTCAAGCCCGCCAGCCTGCATGAGCTGTTGCGGCTCGGGGCCGAGGATTTCGTGCCCTACCCGCTGGGTGAAGGGGCCTTGCATGACGCCATCATGCGTCTGCGTAACGATCAACCGGCCCCACCAGCACCGAGCATCGCACCCTCCATCGCCGAAGAACCTGCCAAAAACACTGATGCACCCGCCACGATCGCGCCGCGCCTTGACGGCAAAGCCGCTGTTTTCGCGGTCCAGGGGCTTGCGGGCGGCACCGGGGCCTCGACACTGGCGGTCAATCTGGCTTGGGAATTGGCCACGATCGACAAGCAGAAATCGAAACCCCCGTCGGTCTGCCTGATCGATTTCGACCTGCAGGCAAGCACGATCTCGGCCTATCTCGACCTGCCGCGCCGCGACATGGTGGTCGAGCTGTTGCAAGACGCCCGCAGCATGGATGTGGATGCCTTCAAACAGGCGCTTTTGGGCTATGAGGGCAAGCTGTCGGTCTTTCCCGCCCCGCCCGAGGTCTTGCCGCTCGACCTGATCGGCCCCGAAGAGGTGGAGGCGTTGTTGAACCTCGCCACACAATGTTTCGACGTTGTGATCGTGGATATGCCGCACACGCTGGTGATGTGGACCGAAACGGTCCTGAACCGCGCGGATGTGTTTTTCACCACAATGGAACTCGACATGCGCTCGGCGCAGAACGCGATGCGCTTTCTCAAGGCGCTGCGCGCCGAAAGCCTGCCGGTCGAAAAGCTGAATTTCGTGCTGAACCGCGCACCGGGCTTGACCGATCTGAACGGCAAGGGCCGCGTCAAGAAACTTGGCGAAAGTCTTGGCGTCAAGATCGCCACGCTACTGCCCGATGGTGGCAAGCAGGTGATGCAGGCCGGTGATCATGGCCAGCCGCTTTCGGAAGTCGCCCGCAAGAACGCGCTGCGCAAAGAGATCGCGAAGCTCGCCGATGGGCTGCACAAGGCGATGCTGGGCGACGCGAAGGCCGCGAAATGAACCTGGGGGTGAGAGATGTTCGGTAAGTACAAGAAACCCGGCACCGCCGAGGTGATGCCACAAATGCGCGACGCCGCCAGCGATGCGGCCACCCCCGCGAATGCCGGGGCCGTTACAAGCTTGCGCAAGCCGCAGATCGTCGTGGAAGCGCCGCGCCCAGCGGCACAAGCCGGCGATGAGGAAAAAGACGTCAAACGCCGCCAGCGCCTTGATGAAATCAAGACCGAGATGCATTCGCGGCTTCTCGACAACCTCAACCTCGCCGCGCTGGAATCCGCCAAAGAGGCCGATCTGCGCGCTGAGATTACCTCGATCGTCTCCGAACAGCTGGCCGAATTGGGCGTGGTCCTCAATCGCGAAGAC
This sequence comes from Roseicyclus sp., assembly GCF_965662675.1. Classification (GTDB taxonomy): domain Bacteria; phylum Pseudomonadota; class Alphaproteobacteria; order Rhodobacterales; family Rhodobacteraceae; genus Roseicyclus. The sequence goes on from NZ_CBFIIK010000003.1 coordinate 9,496, forward strand.
CGCCAAACGCTCAACATCGAGCTATTCGACGAGGTCACGGGCCTCGGCCCGCTCGAGCCACTGCTCAAAGACCCCGATGTCAACGATATCTTGGTCAACGGGCCAAACCGGGTTTTCGTCGAACGCGCGGGCAAGCTCAGCCTGACCGAAGTGCGCTTCAAAGACGAACGCCACCTTTTGCGCATCATCGACAAGATCGTGTCGGCCGTGGGTCGGCGCGTTGACGAATCGAACCCCTATGTCGACGCCCGTCTGAAAGACGGCTCGCGCTTCAACGCGATGGTGCCGCCCGTGGCGGTCGATGGCTCGCTGGTGTCGATCCGTAAATTCAAGAAAGAAAAGCTCGGCATCGACGATCTGGTGCGTTTTGGTGCCTTTTCCGAGGAAATGGCCGCCTATCTGCAGGCCGCGGTCGCCACCCGCCTCAACGTGATCGTCTCGGGTGGTACCGGTTCGGGCAAAACCACCACGCTCAACGCGCTGTCGTCCTTCATCGACAACAAGGAACGCGTTCTGACCATCGAAGACACCGCCGAATTGCAGCTGCAACAGGTGCATGTGGGCCGGATGGAAAGCCGCCCCCCCAACGTCGAGGGCAAGGGTGCCGTGACCCAGCGCGACTGTCTGCGCAACGCACTCCGCATGCGGCCCGACCGCATCATCGTGGGCGAAACCCGCGGCGAGGAAGTGATCGACATGCTGCAGGCCATGAACACCGGCCATGACGGCTCGATGACCACGATCCACGCCAACAACGCCCGCGATGCGGTCTCGCGTCTGGAAAACATGGTGGCGATGGCGGGCATCGAGATGCCGCTGAAAGCCGTGCGCGCCCAGATTTCGAGCGCCGTGAACTTGATCGTACAGGCAAGCCGCCTTCAGGATGGTTCGCGCCGCATGGTCTCGATCACCGAAGTGACCGGCATGGAGGGCGAGGTCGTCTCGATGCAGGAGGTGTTCCGCTACCAGCGCACGGGCCTCAAGCCCGACGGCACGATCATCGGCCATTTCACCGCCTGCGGTGTGCGCTCGCATTATGCCGAACGCTTCCGCCAGTGGGGCTATGACCTGCCCGCATCCATCTATGAACCGATCGCGGCGGAGTAACACAGATGACGCTTTCCATCGAACCGCTGATTTATATCGGGATCTTCGTCGGCATCATCATGCTGGTCGAAGGCATCTATCTGGCGATCTTCGGCAAATCCATCAGCTTGAACGCGCGCGTCAATCGCCGCCTGACCATGCTGGAAAAAGGTACGAGCCGTGAAGATGTGCTGGCCAAGCTGCGCAAGGAGATGGACCAGCACAAGGGCGCCACAAGCCTGCCGCTCTATGCGATGATCGCCGACAAGGCGCAAAAGGCAAACATCGCCTTCACCCCACCCCAGCTGATCCTCGTGATGGTGGCGCTGGGTGTGGCCGCGTTCATGGCGCTGACGATCCTGACCGCCACATCCTTGCCGATCCGCTTATTGGTCAGCGTGGCCATGGGCGCGGGCGGAGTGTTTTACTGGGTGAACTCCAAGGCCAAAAAACGCCTTGCGATGATCGACGAACAACTGCCCGACGCGGTCGAGTTGATGGTGCGCTCGCTGCGCGTGGGCCATCCCTTCGTCTCGGCGATCAATACTGTCGCCAAAGAAATCCAAGATCCGCTCGCCTCGGAACTCGGCGTTATCGCCGATGAGGCCGCCTATGGGCGCGATATCTCTGACTCGATCCGTGCGATGGCCGAACGGCTCGACAGCCAGGATTTGCGCTTCCTGGCCGTTGCCGTGGGCATCCAGCAGAAATCGGGTGGCAATCTGGCCGAGATCCTTGCCGGGCTCGCCCTTGTGATCCGCGCCCGCTTCAAGCTGTTTCGCAAGGTCAAGGCGATCACCGGCGAGGCGAAATGGTCAGGCACCTTCTTGTCGGTCTTTCCGCTGCTGGCGCTGGTCGGGATCAACGTGATGCAGCCCGATTACTACAGCGAAGTGATGAATACGCCGATCTTCATCCCGGCCTGCGCCGTGGTGGGTGTGATGCTCCTCATGAACATGGTGTTCATGAAGATGCTCGTGAACATCAAAGTCTGAGGGTTCCGCGATGAAGTTCTTTTCCAATCTCTTCACCGAGGCCAATTCCCTGATCGTCGAGTATCTGGGCGATCTTGGCCCCTTGATCGTTGCAGGCGGCCTTGGTCTTTTGCTGATCCTCGTGGCGCTCCCGTCGATCTTGTTCAAGAAAAAAGACCCGCTCGACCGCATCCGCGAGATGCATATCAACCATGAGCAAAGCGAAACGCCCCGCAGCCTGCGGCGCGGCGGCAAGGACGAGCGCCTCAACCGTTTTGCGCAATATCTCGAACCACAAGATCAAGCCCAGTTCAGCGCCGCGCAACTACAACTGGTGCGCGCGGGCTACCGCTCCAAGGGTGCGGTGCAAATGTTCCATTTCGCACAATTCGCCCTTGGGATCGGCGGTCTGGTGCTGGGCACCATCTATGTCATGGTGTCGGGCGGCGGATCGGCGCAAAGCTCGATCCTATCGGTCCTGATTCCGGGCGCGGTGGGCTATTACGCGCCCAAATACTGGGTGCAGCGCCGCGTACAGGGTCGGGAGTCCGAAATCACATCGGGCTTTCCCGATGCCTTGGACCTGATGCTGGTCTGCGTCGAAGCGGGCCAATCGCTCGACCAATCCATCATCCGCGTCGCCAAGGAAATCCGCTCGGGCTATCCGGCACTTTCCGAAGAATTCGAGATCGTCGCCTTCGAGATGAAAGCCGGCAAGGACAAGGCCCGCGTTCTGCGCGATCTGTCCGAACGCGTGGGTATTCAAGACGTCAGCAGCTTCGTGACCACGCTGATCCAATCGGCGACTTTCGGCACCTCGATCGCCGAGGCGCTGCGCGTCTATGCCGACGAGATGCGCGACAAGCGTGTGATGCGTGCCGAAGAAAAGGCCAACAAACTTCCGACCAAGCTGACACTTGGCACGATGATGTTCTGTCTACCGCCGCTTCTGATCATTCTGATCGGACCGTCGATCTATGGTATCGCAATGGATTTGCAGTCGCGCTGACCTGCGTCGCTGCGATCCGAAATCTGGGAGGGCGTGATGAGGGGGCTCATCATCCTGATGACACTGACCGGGCTGAGCGCCTGTGTGAACACGACCGACGAACGGCGTCTTGATCCGATTGCGCAAGAACTGGAAGTCGCGGCACCCTTGGGCACCGTCGTACTGCAAGACGAGGTGAACCAAATGCTGGTTGGCGACAGGCTGTTGGATGCCGGCCAGCCAGAACTTGCGCTGCGCGCTTACTACCGCGCGGCGGGCGAACAAGGCTTGACGCCCGAGACCCTGACCGCGATCGGCGCGGCCAATCTAAGACTGGGGCGCATGGGTCAGGCCGAAAACCAATTCCGCCAAGCCCTCGACAGCGACGCGGCATATGTGCCGGCGCTGAACAATCTCGGCGTCGCCTTGATGGAGCGCGAGGCTTTTGGAGAGGCACGGCGCGTTTTCGAATTGGCCTTCGCCCATGATAGTGGCCAATCGGACGCGATCCGCGAGAACCTGCGACTGGCTATCGCAAGAATGGAAAATATCATCTATAGTGATGAGAATAATCAAAAGGGCCCCGGACTGATCCGGCGCGGCGGAGGCGTGTATGTGCTTCTCGCCGAACCATGACCGGGATCGGGGCACAGAGTATGAGCAGTAAGAGGTCGCCATGACACTCCGCCTCCGGACTTTTCCGGTGGTCGCGATCGCGATGATCGGCTTGGCCGCATGCGATACGACCGGGACCCCCGATGTGAATCGGGCGCTTGATCCGATCAACGTGATCGATGAATCCAACCTCAGCGATATCATGTTGACCGCCGCGGCACCCAATGAAGCGGTCGCCTATTTCCAACGCGCCGTGCGTGAGCAACCCGACCGCATCGATTTTCGCCGGGGCTTGGCTTCCAGCCTCGTGCGCGCCGGGCGCGCTGATGAGGCGGTGCCCTTGTGGCGTGAGATCGTGAACGGCAATGAAACAGTCGAACAAGACCGCATCGATTTCGCGGGCGCGCTGATCCGTGCGGGCGATTGGGAAGAGGCCGAGCGCCAACTCGATCTTGTGCCCCCGACCCTCGAAACCTACGAACGCTACCGCCTTGAGGCCATGGTCGCCGACAGCAATCAGGAATGGGACCGGGCCGATCATTTCTACGAGATCGCCGTAGGTCTGACCACGCGCCCGGCAAATGTGCTGAACAATTGGGGCTTCTCGCGCCTTTCGCGGGGTGATTTCGACGGCGCGGAAGAGCTATTCTTGGAGTCGATCCGCTATGACCCCGCGCTGTTCACGGCCAAGAACAACCTTGTCATGGCGCGCGCCGCGCAAGGCAATTACCAGATGCCACTGGTCCGCATGAGCGAGATCGAACGTGCGCAACTGTTGCACACGGCTGGCCTTGCGGCGATCCGCCAAGGCCAGACCGATGTCGGGCGCGGATTGCTGGCCGAGGCGATCGAAACCCACCCCCAACATTTCGAAGCTGCCGTGCGCGCACTCGACACCCTTGATACGGAGGTTCGCCGCTGATGACGCTTGCCCTGACCCCCACCGAGGCGATGTGGTTCTTGCCCTTCGTGCTGCCGATCTGCGTCTGGGTCGCCCATAGCGACCTGCGCGCGATGCGTATTCCCAACATCGCGGTTCTGGCCTTGGTCGGTGTCTTTCTGTGCGTCGGCCTCATCGTCATGCCATTCGAGGCCTATCTTTGGCGGCTTGCGGCTTTGGGCATCGTGCTGGTCATCGGCTTTGTCATCACATCGCTGGGCATGGTGGGCGCGGGCGACGCGAAATTCGCAGCTGCAATGGCCCCCTTCGTGGTGCCGGGTGATGGCCTGTTTTTCCTGATGCTCTTCTCGATGGTACTGATCGGGTCATGGGTGACGCATCGTTTGGCGGGGCGTGTGCCCGTTTTGCGTCGCGCAACGGCGGATTGGGCTTCGTGGGATCAAAACAAGCTGTTCCCGATGGGCGTGGCCCTTGCGGGCGCGCTGGCGATCTATCTGATCATGGGTGCGGCGGCAGGGCTTTAGCCCCATCGCCATCCCAGCTTCGCCCATAAAGCGCCGCAATCCCAAGCTATTGGATGCGACAGCAAAATGCGTGGGGTTACGCCATGAATATCCAAGTCTCGCAAACCGATACATTGGCGCCGCCGCCGTTGCGGCAATTGTCTGATACCGGCCTAACGCCGGTGATGATGCGCGATATTCTTCTCAAGACGGTGTTCCGCAAGAATGTGGAAAAAGCCTCGGAAATCGCGCGGGCCATCGCGCTGCCCATTCCCTTGGCGCAGGCCTTGATCGACAATCTGCGCGATCTGGGGCTGATGCAGGCCACCGGCACGCTGCACGCCACCTCAAGCTCGGAGATGGGCTTTCAACTCACCGATGGCGGCAAGGCGCGCGCGCTCGATGCGCTGTCGCAATCCGAATATTACGGGCCGATGCCCGTACCGCTCGAAGACTACAAGGCACAGGTCAAGCGCCAGTCGATCCGCGACATCAAGCTGACGCGTGCCATGCTCGAGGCCTCGATGGGCCATCTGATCTTGCCGCACGGCCTGTTGGATCAGCTTGGCCCGGCGGTCGGCTCGGGCCGCTCGGTCTTGATGTATGGCCCGCCCGGCAACGGCAAATCCTCGATCGCCGAAGGCATCCGCAAGGCGATGGGAGACAACATCTATATCCCGCACGCGCTGTCTTATGCGGGACAGGTGATCACCATGTTCGACCCGATCGTGCATACGCCGGTCATCGCCTCACCCGACAGCCCCGACAACAGCCCGTTGCGCAAGAACGCAGCCCGCCACGATACGCGCTACCTGCTGTGCACGCGTCCCACGGTGATGACGGGGGGCGAATTGACGCTTGCGATGTTGGACCTGAACTATAACGCGGTCAGCCGCACCTATCAGGCGAGCCTTCAGTTGAAATCCACGGGCGGGGTTTTCATCGTCGACGACCTTGGCCGCCAAGAGGAACCGCCGCAGGCGCTGATCAACCGTTGGATCGTTCCGATGGAAAACGCCTATGACATCCTCGCGCTCCAATCGGGCGAGAAGTTCGAGGTGCCCTTCGACACGCTGGTCGTGTTCTCGACCAATTTCCACCCCAACGAGATCTTCGACCAAGCAGCCCTTCGCCGGATCTTCTTCAAGGTGAAGATCGACGGGCCGAACCAAGAGCAGTTCCTCAAGATCTTCGCGCTGGTCGCCAAGAAAAAGGGCATACCGCTCGATCAGGCCTCGCTCGTACATCTGCTCAAGACCAAATATCCCACCATCGGGCATAACTACGCCAATTATCACCCGGTCTTCTTGTGCGACCAGATCAAGGCGATCTGCGATTTCGAGGGTATCCCCTACCAGATGCGGCCCGAATTCATCGACCGCGCGTGGGAGAACCTCTTCGTCAAGGACGAGAAGATCGTTCACTAAGGCCGAAAAACAGCAGTTCTCCCGAAGGTTTCGCTGCAGGGAAACACGCCCCGTGGCCAAGCGCGCACAAACCGTTATCTAAGGGGCATGACGCGCGCCCTTCCCCCCCAGATCACCGGCTGGTTTTCCGCTCGCGGCTGGTCGATCCACCCGCACCAGCAGGCGATGCTGGACCGCGCCGATGGCCCCTGCCAATTGCTCATCGCGCCCACGGGCGGCGGCAAGACGATGGCGGGCTTCTTGCCGACACTGGCCGAACTGGCCGACGGGGCGCATCAAGGCCTGCACACACTTTATGTCTCGCCGCTCAAGGCGCTGGCCGCCGATATCAAGCGCAACCTGACCGGCCCGATCACCGAGATGGGCCTGCCCGTCAGGGTCGAGGATCGCACCGGCGACACCTCCTCCCACACCAAGCGCAGGCAGCGCGCCGATCCGCCCCATATCCTGCTGACCACGCCCGAATCCCTTGCGCTGCTGGTGTCCTACGAGGATGCGCAGCGCACATTCGCGGGACTGCAGCGCATCATCGTCGATGAGGTTCACGCGCTCGCCGAAAGCAAACGCGGCGATCAGCTGATGCTGGCGCTGTCGCGGCTGTCCACACTGGCCCCCGGCCTGCGCCGTGTGGGCCTATCGGCCACCGTCGAGGACCCCGCCGCCATCGCCCGCATCCTCGCCCGCCACCCCGACCCTTGCGACATCTTGCAGGCCGATCCCGGCCCCGACCCCGATATCGCCATGCTCACGACCGAGGCCCCCCCGCCATGGTCGGGCGGCGGCGGCAGATACGCGATTCCAGCGGTGCTGGAGCAGGTCAAGCGCCACCGCACCACGCTGATCTTTCACAACACCCGCGCGCAGGCGGAGTTGTTCTTTCACCATCTGTGGCTGGCCAATGAGGACCAATTGCCCATCGGCATCCATCACGGCGCGCTGGCACGCGAGCAGCGCGAAAAGGTAGAGCAAGCGATGGTCGAGGGGCGGCTTCGCGCCATTGTCTGTACTGGCTCGCTCGATCTCGGGATCGATTGGGGCGATGTGGATCTGGTGATCCAGATCGGTGCGCCCAAGAACGTCAAGCGGCTGGTGCAGCGGATCGGGCGCGCCAATCATCGCTACAACGCCCCCTCCAAGGCGCTGATCGTGCCGGCCAATCGCTTCGAGGTGATCGAATGCACCGCAGCACTCGACGCTGTGCGCGCCCATGCGCTGGACGGCGACACCGACCATGACGGGCCGCTTGATGTCTTGTGCCAACACATCCTGATCCGCGCCTGCGCCGGGCCGTTTCAAGCCGATGACCTCTACCAAGAGATCCGCAGCGCGGGCGCCTATGCGGAGCTACCGCGCGACACCTTCGATCGCTGCCTCGATTTCGCGGCGACAGGGGGCTATGCGCTGCGCGCCTATGACCAGTGGCAACGCCTGATCCAGCGCCAAGATGGCGAGTGGCAGTTGCGCGATCCCCGCCGGGCCGCGCGCATCCGCATGAACATCGGCACCATCGTGGATGCCGACAAGATGCAGGTCCGCTATCAGAAAACCCGCGGCGGCGCGCCCCTGGGCGAGGTGGAGGAATATTTCGCCGCCAGCTTGCGCAAGGGCGACACCTTCCTGATCGGCGGGCAGATCGTGCGTTTTGAAGGGATGCGCGAGATGGTGGTCGAGGTCAGCCGCACGCCGACACAAAAGCCCAAGATCGCCACCTTCATGGGCACGAAATTCGCCACCTCCACCCAGCTTTCCGACCGCATTCTGGCGATGTTCCGCCAAGACGATTGGCCCGATCTGCCCGGCCACACCCGCGATTGGCTGGTGCTGCAAGCCCGCCTCAGCCGCCTGCCCGAACGGGACCGGCTTTTGGTAGAAACCTTCCCCCATGACGGCCGCGAACATGTGGTGGCTTACGGCTTTGCGGGCCGCAACGCGCAGCAGACGCTCGGCCTTTTGATCACTCAGCGGATGGAAGAGATGGGACTGAACCCGATGGGGTTCGTGGCCACGGATTACGCAACGCTGATCTGGGGGCTGGAGGCCACGACCGATCCAAAGCCGCTCTTCGCGCGCAAAAATCTGGTCGAGACCATGGCGGCATGGCTGGCCGATAACGCGGTGATGAAACGCACCTTCAAGGCCAGCGCACTCATCGCGGGGCTGATCGAGCGCAACCAACCCGGCGGCATGCGCAAATCCGGGCGGCAGGCGACGTTTTCGACCGATATCCTTTACGACACGCTTCGCAAATACGACCCCGATCACATCATGCTGGCGATCACCCGGGCCGAGGCGATGCGCGGCCTGGTCGATTTCGGCCGGATCGAGGGCATGCTCGACCGTATCGGTGACCGGATCGATCATCTGCGCCTGTCCCGCGTCAGTCCGCTGGCCGCACCCCTTTTTCTTGAGCCCGGCCGTGTGCCGATTGCGGGCATGGCCGATCAGCGCCTGCTCGAGGCCGAGGCCGCGCGCCTGATGGCGGCGGCCGGTCTGGACAGCGTCCCAAGCTGACGCCCCCTTGCCGAACCCGACCCCGCCCGCCTATGAGCAGGCGATGACCAGCCTGCCCTTTCCTTTTCGCGGCGAAACACTGCACGCCCTGCCGACGGGTGCGCTTTATTGGCCCACGCGCGAGGTCTTGTGTGTCTCGGACCTGCACTTGGGTAAATCGGACCGCATGGCGCGGCGGGGCGGTGCGCTTTTGCCGCCCTATGAAACCATCGAAACGCTTGATCGGCTGGCCGAAGATATCGCTGCGATGCGCCCTGCCAAGGTGATCTGTCTTGGCGACAGCTTCGATGATCTGATCGCCGCCAAAGACATGGCCGATCCGCTCAAGGGCCGCTTGGTCAGTCTGATGGCAGGGCGGCGATGGATCTGGATCTCGGGCAATCACGACCCCGGCCCGGTTGATCTGGGCGGGAGCCATCTGGCGGAACACACCGACGGACCACTGATCTTTCGCCATATCGCCGAAGCGCACGCGACCGGCGAGATCTCGGGCCATTACCACCCCAAGGCGCGCATCACCCTGCGCGGGCGGACAATCAGCCGCCGCTGCATGCTGCGCGATAAGAACAGGCTGATCCTGCCCGCCTATGGGGCCTATACCGGCGGGTTGTTCTGCGACCGGCCCGAGCTATCGGGCTTGATGGCCAGCGACGCCGAGGCGATCTTGCTTGGCCCCTCGCCCATCCGTTTGCCCATGCCCCGGTGATCCAGCAAGCCCACAGCGCGCAATGGTTCAAGATAGGCTTGGCTGACCGGCAAGACGGTCCCATCGATCAAATCCATCACATGGCGCCGCCCCTCGGCCCTGACGCGCAAAACGGCCTCTGCCGCCACCCAATGGGAACGATGGATACGAAACCCCGCCAATTCCTCCAAATCCGGCATCGCATCGCGGAACCGCATGATCATGCGCCCGGTACTTTGCGTGGTCTGGATCTCCAGATAATGATCAGCGGCCGAGACCCGCATCACCGCGCCGGGCAGATCGAGGTCACTGCGCGCCAAGAAAGCGGGCCGGGTGATATTCGGCACTGTCTCAATGTCTGTGCGCGCCACTTGGCGATCACGGGCGACCAAGGCCGCAGGGGGTGGCGGCGCGCGGCGCGGCAGGCCGCGCAACAGCAGCACGCACAGCCAGACGGCAAAAACCGCCAGCATGATCTTGCCCGGTGGTGGCACAAGCGCCGGGTCGGCATGGGGCAAGACACAACACAAGGACCAGATCATCGGCCCAAGGATCAGGGCGGTCAATCCACCCTCCAGCCAAAGCCCAAGGAACGGGCGCCGTGGCAAAACCAACCTTGAAAGGAAAGCCGCGCCCCCGGCCACCGTCACCGCTGCGATCAAGATCGCAGCCCAGAACGACAGCCGCCACACCAAGGGCAAGAGCACCCATGTGCCGTAGGGGCCCAAAAGGCCAAGGGCGACACTGCCCAAGAGCCACAACAGCGCCAATGACCAAAATGTCGTCTGTCTCGGACCGGCCGGATCGTTACGCGCAAACACCATGAAAAACGACTTTTGAGAGCGAAAACTTTCCCGCGCACCCTAACCAAGATGCCCCGTGGCGCAAGTCATTCCGGCACGGACATTGGAAATGCTCAGGCGGTCAGGCCCTGAGGCTCGGCCACGCCATGCGCCCGGCAGCACGCCGTCAGCGTATTGGCCAAAAGGCACGCGATCGTCATTGGCCCCACGCCACCGGGCACGGGCGTGATCGCGCCCGCCACTGCCGCGCAGCTCTCATAATGGCAATCGCCCACCAGCCGCGTCTTGGCCGGATCACCTGGGTGGGGCACCCGGTTGATGCCGACATCGATCACCGTCGCGCCGGGCTTGACCCAATCGCCGCGGATCATCTCGGGCCGCCCCACGGCCGCCACAAGGATATCGGCACGCCGACATACCGCAGCCAGATCGGCGGTGCGCGAATGCGCGATGGTGACCGTGCAGCTATCACCCAGCAAAAGCTGCGCCATCGGCTTGCCCACGATATTCGAGCGGCCAACCACCACCGCCTCCAGCCCCGCAAGGCTGCCGTGATGATCGCGCAGCATCATTAGGCTGCCCAAGGGGGTGCAGGGCACCAGCGCCTTCTGCCCTGTCCCCAGCAGGCCCACATTGGAGATATGGAACCCGTCGACATCCTTGGCCGGATCGATGGTGTTGATCACCTTGGCCGCATCGACATGGGCGGGCAGCGGCAATTGCACCAAGATGCCATGCACGGCAGGGTCGGCATTCAGCTTTGCCACCAGCGCCAAGATGTCGGCCTCGGGCGTGCCGGCATCGAGCTTGTGCTCGAAACTCGCCATCCCGGCCTCGACGGTCTGAAGCCCCTTGTTCCTGACATAGACCTGGCTTGCCGGATCTTCGCCCACCAGCACCACGGCCAAACCCGGCACGATCCCATGCCCGGATTTCAACGCCGCGACATGGTCCGCCACCTGCCCGCGCACCTTGGCTGCAAAGGCCTTTCCGTCGATGATCTGTGCCGCCATGCCCTTGATCCTTCATCTTTCCCAAAATACGCAGCCGCAATCAGCCGACCCGCGCAGCGCTCTGATCGGAGCGCCCGGGTCGTCCAAGGCGGCGCGCGCGGCGGCGGGGGTTCGACGCCCCCGCCGCCGCGCGCCTTCGCTTAGAACAGGCCTTCGATCAGACCCGCCTCGTTCAGCCGGATGGTTTCCGAAGCCGGAACCTTGGGCAGGCCGGGCATGGTCATGATCTCACCGCAGATCGCGACGACAAAGCCTGCCCCGGCCGACAACCGCACCTCGCGCACAGGGATCGTATGCCCCTCGGGCGCGCCGCGCAGATTGGGGTCGGTCGAGAAGGAATACTGCGTCTTGGCCATACAGACCGGCAGGTTGCCATAGCCCGCATCTTCCCACGCCTTGAGTTGCGCACGCACGCCGGCATCGGCGGTCACGCTGCCTGCACGGTAGATGCGCTTGGCGATGGTCTCGATCTTGTCCATCAGCCCCATCTCGTCGGGGTAGAGCGTGTGGAAATCGGCGCTGCCGCCTTCGGCGAGTTCCGCCACGCGGCGTGCCAGATCCTCGATCCCCGCGCTGCCATGCGCCCAATGCTTGCACAAGATCGCCTCGGAGCCTTGGGCCGCGACATAGGCTTTGACGGCCTCGACCTCGGCCTCGGTATCGCCCGCGAAATGGTTGATGCCCACGACGACCGGCACGCCGAAACCTTTGACGTTCTCGATATGGCGACCCAGATTGGCGCAGCCCGCCTTGACGGCATCGACATTCTCGGCCCCCAGATCGGCCTTGGCCACGCCACCATTCATCTTCATCGCGCGCACCGTCGCCACGATCACCACCGCGTCAGGCGCAAGCCCCGCCTTGCGGCATTTGATGTTCATGAATTTCTCGGCCCCCAGATCGGCACCGAAACCGGCCTCGGTCACGACGAAATCGGCCAGCTTCAGCGCGGTCTTGGTGGCGATGACGCTGTTGCAGCCATGCGCGATATTGGCGAAAGGGCCGCCATGCACGAAGGCCGGGTTGTTTTCGAGCGTCTGCACCAGATTGGGCTGCATCGCATCCTTGAGCAGCACGGTCATCGCCCCGTCAGCCTTGATATCGCGGCAGTAGACCGGGGATTTGTCGCGGCGATAGGCCACGATCATATCGCCCAAGCGACGTTCCAGATCGGCCAGATCGCTGGCAAGGCACAAGATCGCCATCACCTCGGAGGCAACCGTGATGTCAAACCCCGTCTGGCGCGGGAAACCGTTCGATACGCCACCCAGCGACACCACGATATCGCGCAGCGCGCGGTCGTTCATGTCCATCACGCGGCGCCAGACGACGCGGCGCTCGTCGATGCCCAGCGTATTGCCCCAGTAGATGTGGTTATCGATCATCGCCGACAGCAGGTTATGCGCGCTCGTGATCGCGTGGAAATCGCCGGTGAAATGCAGGTTCATCTCTTCCATCGGCACGACTTGCGCATAGCCGCCGCCAGCGGCCCCCCCCTTCATCCCGAAATTCGGGCCAAGGCTTGCCTCGCGGATACAGATCGCGGCCTTTTTGCCGATGCGGTTCAGACCGTCGCCCAAGCCCACCGTGGTCGTCGTCTTGCCCTCACCCGCAGGCGTGGGGTTGATCGCGGTCACCAAGATCAGCTTGCCATTGGGCCGGTCGGCCAGCGAGGTGATGAAATCCTGTCCGATCTTTGCCTTGTCATGCCCATAGGGCAAAAGCGCCTCGGTCGGAATGCCGAGCTTGTCACCGATCTGTTGGATCGGCTTTTTCTTCGCCTCGCGGGCGATTTCGATATCTGTCTTGAAGGCCATGTCAGGCGGGCTCCCTTCCCACATGCGGGCGTGTGTGCTCACCCTTGGCTATAGCGGGTGACGCTGCTTGCGTAAGGATCGTTTCCGACACATTGCCTTGCTCATTCGTCACGCGGCGTTTCCCATGGGAAACCCATGTGCTCAAGCGTGACCACCGCGCGCCTGAGCGAGATGCGGCCAGACCGGCTGATCGGGGATATGCAGCCGCAAGGTCGCGCCCAAGGTGATCACACCTTCGCGCTCGACCCAAGCCGTGACACCGCGCCGGTTTTGCGCCGCGCGCTTGAACCGCGCGCCCATGCCGGGATAGCGCCCCTCGATCGGCTTGGCAGGAAGCGTGCAGGGGCGGTTTTCCATGTCGATGGTCAAGGTCGTCCCGCTTGCCTCGTCCTGCAGCCGTGCGGATGGCGGCACATGGCTGAAATCGGGAATGCCGCGGATCACCATCGAAGCCCCCACCAGCGTCGGGTCGAGCGCGTCAATCCCCATCTCGGCGGCGATGGCGTCAAGCTCCTCGGCCGACAGGATCGAGAGTTGGCGGGTATTCCTGATCGGCGTGCCGCGCTTGTATTGCGACAAGACACGGCTGTCGGAAGGGCGCACCAACCCCGCGCGGCTTTCCCCGGCATGGCCGGCGAAACTCAACGCCATTTCGCGCAAGGCTTGCGTTTCCAGCGCAGCGACGCGGTCGGGGTTCATGCCCAGCCATGTGACGGTCGCGGTATATTGCGTGGGGATCAGGGCAGGCATGGGGGCTTTCTCTCATTTGCGAGGTGATGTCACCCAAAGATGCGGCGTCGTGCAACCCGGAACCTGTGCGCAGCACAAAGAAAAGGCCCCCTGTCGGGGGCCTTTCGATATCGCCGTGTCGCGTGGTTCAGGCGCTGGGTTCCGGCTCCATGTCGCCGGCCGGCTTTGCCTTGGGCTTGAGCTTCGGGATCGCCGTAATCGATGGCGTGCCACCCGAGCGATCACTGGTGTCGCCGCTATCGTCGCCCTTGTTCAGCGGCTCGCCGTTGATGACCTTCTGGATCTCGATCCCGGTCAGGGTTTCGTATTCCAACAAGCCTTGTGCCAGCCGCTCCAGATCGTCGCGCTTTTCGGTCAGGATGCGCTTGGCGGTCTCGTAACCTTCGTCGATCAGCGCCTTGACCTTATCGTCGATGATCTTCTGGGTCGCGGCCGAATGGTTCGTGCCACCACCGTAAGAGCCGAGATAAGACTGCTGCTCATTGGCGTAGTCGACATAGCCAAGCTCTTCGGCATAGCCGAACTGGGTGACCATGGCGCGTGCGATGCGCGAAACCTGTTGGATATCGCTTGCCGCACCCGAAGTGACCATATCCTTGCCGAACACCAGTTCCTCGGCCACGCGCCCACCCATCGCCATGGCGATCTTCGAGGTGTATTTGCGGTAGCTGACCGAAAGTTGATCGCGTTCGGGCAGGGACAAGACCAGCCCCAACGCACGGCCACGCGGAATGATCGTGGCCTTGTGGATCGGGTCGTGATCGGGAACGTTCATGCCGACCACGGCATGGCCCGCCTCGTGATAAGCGGTCAGTTTCTTCTCATCCTCGGACATCACCATCGAGCGGCGCTCGGCGCCCATCATGACCTTGTCCTTGGCGTTTTCGAAATCTTCCATCGTCACGAAGCGCCGATTGACACGAGCGGCCATCAGCGCCGCCTCGTTCACGAGGTTGGCCAGATCGGCCCCCGAGAAACCGGGCGTGCCACGCGCGATGATGCGAAGATCGACATCGGGACCAAGCGGCACCTTGCGGGAATGCACGCTCAAGATACGCTCACGGCCCTTGATATCGGGGTTGGGCACCTGCACCTGACGGTCGAAACGACCGGGGCGCAGCAATGCGGGGTCAAGCACATCGGGGCGGTTGGTGGCCGCGATGATGATGATGCCCTCATTCGCCTCGAAGCCGTCCATCTCGACGAGCAACTGGTTCAGCGTCTGTTCACGTTCGTCATTGCCGCCGCCATAGCCCACGCCGCGCGACCGGCCAACGGCGTCGATCTCGTCGATGAAGACGATGCAAGGCGCGTTCTTTTTGGCCTGTTCAAACATGTCGCGCACGCGGCTGGCCCCCACGCCCACGAACATCTCGACGAAATCCGAGCCCGAGATAGTGAAAAACGGCACGCCCGCTTCGCCCGCGATAGCGCGTGCCAGCAGCGTCTTGCCGGTGCCGGGCGGGCCGACAAGCAGCGCGCCCTTGGGGATCTTGCCGCCAAGCCGGCTGAATTTCTGCGGATTGCGCAGAAATTCGACGATTTCCTCAAGCTCTTCTTTGGCCTCGTCGATGCCAGCGACATCGTCAAAGGTCACGCGGCCATGCTTTTCGGTCAGCAATTTCGCCTTGGATTTCCCAAAGCCCATCGCCCCACCTTTGCCGCCACCCTGCATCCGGTTCATGAAGAAAATCCAGATCCCGATCAGCACCAACACCGGCAGCCAGAGCGACAGCACACTGAGGAAGCCCGATTGTTCCTGTGGGCGCGCTTCGATGCGCACACCTTGATCGAGCAAGATCTGGGTGGTGTTCGCATCGCCCGGCGCAACGGTGCCGAAAGTCCCGCTCGCGGTCGTGAACTGCACATTCTCGCCATCAAGCGTGGCAGACAAAACCTGTCCACCCTCGACCTGGCCGATGAACTCGGAATAGGCCACGCCGCGCTGAGCCACCTGGTTCTGGCCGCCTGAAAACAGGTTGAACAATGCCAAAATCAGAAGAAACAGGATGACCCAGAATGCGATGTTTCTCGCGTTGCCCAAGGGAATATCTCCTTACATGCCAGACGGGACAACCGCCCGTGCCTTACCCCTGAAAGATAGAGATGACGGGGCCGACTTCAATGCGATTCCAAGAACTGGGCGAAATGGCCGCTGCCGGGGCGGAAAATGATCGCCGTCTGTGGCCCGATACCCAAAAGCGGACAGGCCACCAAATGATCGTCACGAAACAGCGCAGGCCAAGCATAGGCCGCGCGCGCAGGCCCTGAAAACGCTTTACTTTCTGTGCGTTGCGCCCATCCATCGGGGCCAAGCGCGCGCAGCGTAACCCCCGAAGGGGCGGCTTTGCCCACCACCCAGCGCCCATCCCAGCATGCACCCGCGCAGGCCGGAATTTGCCGATCGCGCAAGGCCGCACTCTCGCGAGAGAGGCGGATCGCCGCAGCGCGCGGCGTTGCGTCCACCCCATGCAGCGTCCCGCCGCCACCCGCCAAAAGCCGGTCAAGCAACCCTTCGAGCGCATGGGCGCGCGGCCTGTAGGGGCTTGAGGCCACCCATTGCAGCGCAGCCGCCAAAAGTCGCATCTGGCTGTCACGCTCCACCCCGGCCAACCCATCGCGGTCGATCAGCAGGTCGCCGGTGGAAAGCGCATTCACCCGCTCTTCGGTCACGATCCGCCCCGCGATATCGGCGACACGCGCCCGGCATGCCTGTGCCGCCCGGGCCATGCGGTCGGCGGTCTGGGCAAGCCCCTCCACCGACAGCCCCAGTGTCGCGATCGCGTGTCGCGCGCGCACCCGGTCGAAGCGCGGATCATCATTGGAGGGGTCATCAACGAATGGCGTCTTCAACGTCACCGCATAATGGCGCAGATCTTCGCGGCGTTCGGTCAGAAGCGGGCGCAAAAGCCACCATTGGCCGCTTGCATCGCGCACGGCGCGCGCCGGGGACATCGCGGCCAACCCCTCGACACCCGAGCCGCGCAAAAGCCGCAGCAAGACGGTCTCGGCCTGATCGTCTTGCGTATGGGCGAACAGCACATGCGCCAGATCGCCCCGCCACGCGCCGATCAGATCGCGCCGCGCCTGTCGCGCGGCATCTTGCAGATTGCCATGCCCATCCCACTGCCAGTGAAGCGTGTCATGCGCATGGCCCAAGGCGGCGCATTCGGCCGCGACCATCGCGGCCTCATCAGCGGCGGCGGGCCGCAACCCATGATCGATCGTCACGACACGCAACCCGATCCCCATGACCCGCGCCCAAGCATGGGCCAAGGCCAGCATCGCCATGCTGTCGCCCCCGCCCGAGACGGCAAGACCGATGGCAGGCGGGAAATCAGGGCCGAGCAACGCGCCCATGCGCGCGGCAAAGCGCGCCTCGAGCGTGTCGGATGTCACGTGCAGTTCAACCGGCTCCGCACGGCAAGCGCCTCGGATGCGGCGGGGCTTGTCGGAAAACGCGCGCCCACTTCGCTCAAGGTCAGGCAGGCCTCGTCGCGCTGGCCGATTTCACCCAAGGCAAGACCCAGATTGAGCAGCGCATCACTGGCCCGCGCGCCCGACGGGTCGGCGGTGAAACTGTCCAGATAAGCGCGGGCCGCCCGGTTCCAGGCGCTTTGCTGCGCCTCGGATTGGCCGCGCAGGAAATGCGCCTCGGCCGAAAGCGGACCGCCCGGATAGGTCTGGGTAAAGGCTTCGAAAAGCTGGGCGGCCTGCGCATAATCGGCCGCTTCATAGGCCGCGCGCGCGCGGTCGAAATCGCTTTGCTCGGCCACGGCAAGGTTGGCACCACTTGGCATCACCGGGGTCGCGGGAAGCGTGCCGGCACTTGCCCCTGCATCGCCCGCCCCACCCAAGGGAGGTGTCGCCGCCAGATCGCCGATCCGGCAATCGGGGGTCAGCTCGCACAGACGAAACTCCAGATCGCCGATGCGGTTGGTGCCATCGGTGACGACCCGCTCGACCCTGATCTGCAACTGTTCGGTCTGGTCGGTCAGGCGGCGCAACTCGGCCTCGATGGCGTCAATGCGTGCCAGCACCGTGCCGCCGCCGCCTGCGCCCATCGCCCCGCCTGTCGTGTTCAACTCGCCCCGCAAACGCTGCATCTCGACAAACAGCACCGACAGCTCTTGCCGGATATCGGCGAGGGATTGGGTGCGGTCTTGTGCCAGCGCCATGGGCGGGCACAAGCCGATCAACAGCGCAAGGATCAGGGCGTGACGCATCGGTTCAGACCCCAGCGCCCGTGCTGAGAACCGTCACGCCGCGGCGGTTCTGGCTGTAGCAGCTTTCATCGGAACAAATCTCGAGCGGGCGCTCCTTGCCAAAGCTGATCGTGTTGATCCGGTTGGCAGCCACCCCGCGCGAGACGAGGTAATCGCGCACCGCCGCCGCACGCCGCGCACCCAGCGCAAGGTTGTATTCGCGCGTGCCTTGCTCGTCGGCATGACCTTCGACAAGGGCCGTGAATTCGGGATTGGTCATCAGCCATTCGGCCTGCCCGTCCAGCACAGCCATGGCAGAAGCGTCGATGGTGGATTGATCGACTGCGAAAAGTACCCGGTCGCCGACGATCTGGTTGAAATAGGCGATGCTGCCCGGATCGGAGACCGACCCGAAGGCACCTTGCGCCCCGTTGAGGTTAATGGCGTCATCACCGCCACGCAGCCCGCCCTGCGCACAGGCGGACAGGGCCATGGCGGCGGTCAGGATCAGCGCTGTCGCGCGAAAAGAAAAGGTCATGATGCTCGGTCCTTGTTGTTTTTCTCAATATAGCATGGGCGTATGGCCCGCGTCCATGCGGGGGTTATGCTCAGGGCAAGCGCGGCGACCATGACGGGTCGGAGGCCATGCCCGGTGTCGCGACGCGCTGTAGGTTGCGCCCCGAGATATCGACGGAATAGACCGCTGGCGCACCATCGGCGCCTGCGGTTTCGCGGGTGAACATCAAGACGCGGCCATTGGGCGCCCATGTCGGCCCCTCATCAAGGAATGAGGCGGTCAACAGCCGCTCTTCCGAGCCGTTTGTGCGCATCACCCCGATATGGAAGCGTCCGCGCTCTTGCTTGGTAAAGGCGATGTAATCGCCGCGCGGCGACCAGACGGGGGTGCCGTAGCGCCCCGAGCCACGGCTGATGCGCTGCACCTCGCCGCCGCCTGCGGGCATGACATAGATCTGTTGGCCGCCGGTGCGGTCGCTCTCGAAAACCATCTGCCGCCCATCGGGCGAGAAGGAGGGCGCGGTTTCAATCGAGGGGGCATT
Source organism: Roseicyclus sp. (assembly GCF_965662675.1). Lineage (GTDB taxonomy): Bacteria > Pseudomonadota > Alphaproteobacteria > Rhodobacterales > Rhodobacteraceae > Roseicyclus. The sequence continues at coordinate 28,832 of NZ_CBFIIK010000003.1, forward strand.
GGTCAACTGGCTGCGCGCCCCACCGCCCACCGGCACGCGGTAGATATCGGTGTTGCCGCCTTGTTCCATCGAAAAGACCACGCTGCCGCCATCGGCGGTAAAGCGCGGCGAAAAGGTCATGTTGCCTGCCGATACCGCCTCGAGCGGGCGGCGGCTGACACTTGCCACATCCATCAGATAGACGCGCGGCTGGCCGCTTTCATAGCTGGTATAGATGATGCGATCGCCCGTCGGGCTGAAACGCGGCGCGAGAACAAGGCTACGGCTATCGGTCAGAAATTGCACATTCGCCCCGTCGTAATCCATCAAGGCCAGCCGCTTGAGGCGGGCGTTCTTCGGCCCTTCCTCATGGACGAAAACGACGCGGGTGTCGAAATACCCCGTCTCGCCGGTGATCCGCTCATAGACCTGATCGGCGACATTATGCGCCATCCGCCGCCAGCCATCGCGGTTGCCCACGAATTGCAGCCCGTCACCCAAGGGCTGTTGGCTGAACACATCGAACAGGCGGAATCGCACGATCAGGCGGCCGCCCTGCTGCTCGACCTCGCCCACGATCAGGGCTTGGGCGTTGATCGCCTGCCAATCGGGGTAGAGGATCGGCGCGTCGAAATTGGTGACGCTCGAGATATGCGCGCTGTCGGGGATTTGACGAAACAGCCCCGTGCCACGCAGATCGGCGGCGATGACGCGGGTGATGTCGGCGGCGGCATCGGCGGCCGCCCCGTTGCGCGCGATAAAGGCGGGGATGGCGAAGGGCATGGGTTCGATCACCCCTTCGGTGATCTCGAGGCGCAAGGGCCGGCTTTGCGCGCGCACCAGCGCGGGCATACTTGCCGCCGCCGCGAAAACCGAGGCGGAACGGATCAGGGAACGACGGGTCAACAACATGGATACACCTCTGGCCACGCGGAAAGCTTCCGCCAGCTTATGCTAATCGGGGCGCGCGACAAAATCATCTCAGACGCATCCCTTCGGGGTTGAAGACAAGCTCGACCTGCCGCCAATCATCATAGCTTTCGGCGGGCAGGCTATATCCGCTGGTCCCACAGCGCAGGATCGCGCGGCGGGCGGCCTCATAGGCTTGGCGGGCTGCGGCCTCTGATCCACCATCGAAGGAGATCAGGCGCAGCGAGCCATCGACGGGCCGGGCATCGGGGGTCATGTCGAACCCGACCACGACCGTCGTGCGCTGGGCCTCGTTGCTAAGCGAGCCGACATTCCAACAGGTCGACACAGCCACGCGGAACCCCTCGCGCGCGCCAGCGCTGAGCGGCGGGCCGGCGGGGGCTGCCGGGGCTTGCACCGCTTGGGCCACCGCCGAGGCGATGGCCGCGGCCAGCGGATCGACAGCGGGTTCGGGTGGCGGTTCTGGCGCGGGCTGCGGTTCAGGCGCAGCTGCGGCGACTGGTGTTTCGGCCGGGCGTGGGCGCTCGGGTCGCGTCGGCGGCCGGATCGAGGCGACGGGGCCAAGCGGCCCGCCCGAGGGCGTTTCCGCCTCGGTCACGATCTCGGTCGTGGCCTCTTCGGGGGCGGTTTCGGGCTGTGCCTCGACCGGGCTTGGCGATGGGGCTGGGGCGGTGGATTGGGTCACGGCCTCGGGGGCGGTCTCGACCTCGGGTTCGGGGGCGGGTGTGGGCAGGGGCGCGATCCGATCGGCGGCGCGCGGCGTCGGGCGGCCATCCTCGGGCAGATCGGGAGAGCCCGACAACGGCGCGGGTGGCGCCAGCGTATCGGTCACCTCACCCGGCGGGGTGGGTTCAGGCTGGGGTTCGGGTTCAGGCGCAGGTTCCGGCTCCGGCTCAGGCGTCGGTTCGGGGCGCGGCGGAGGCGGTGCAATTTCCAGCGCAACAGGCGTGGCCGCCGCCGTCAAGGCATCGAATTCGGCGGTCGACAAGATCGTGACGCCCGTGACCTCGAACACCGGATCAGGGCTTTCCTTGAACAAACCATCCCCGACCGCGACCCAAATCAAGAGCGCGGCATGTATCGCAGTCGAGGCGTAAAGGGACCGGCGCATCCGTTCCCCCCTTACTCTCCGCCACCGTCAAGCCGGGGGCCGCCGGAATCGGTCACCAGACCGATCTCGCGAAAACCACCTGCATTCAGTGCCCCCATGATGCGCATCACATCCTCATAGGGTATCGCGCCATCGGCACGCAGGAATATGCGCGACGATGCACGCTCGGCGGCAATCGCCTGTAGACGGTTGATCATCTCCTCAGGTGCGACCGCGGTAGTCTGGATCATCACCGTTCCATCAGGGGCCAGCGTCACCGTGAGCGGCTCTTCCTCCTCCGACGGCAGCGCTTCGGCGGCGGTATCGGGCAGGTCGATGGGCACGCCCACCGTCATCAAGGGCGCGGCGACCATGAAGATGATCAACAGGCACAAGATCACATCGACGAACGGCGTGACGTTGATCTCGGACATGGGCTTGAGATTGGCACGGCGGCCCCGTCCCCGGCGGCGTGAGCCGCTATTGGTTGCAACCGAGACACCCATCAGTCGAGCTGCCGCGACAGCAGGGTCGAAAACTCATCGGCGAAACCTTCCAGCCCGCTGACAAGACGATCGGCATCGGCACTGAGCATGTTATACAAGATCACCGCGGGGATGGCTGCCAACAGGCCCAAGCCCGTGGCCAGCAACGCCTCGGCGATACCGGGGGCGACGATGGCAAGCGACGTATTCCCGGAAATCGCGATTTCCTGAAACGAGCGCATGATCCCCCAAACAGTACCGAACAGGCCGACGAAAGGCGCCGCCGATCCGGTGGTCGCCAGAAATCCGAGACCTTGGGTCCAGCGTTCGCTTTCGCGCGCGATCGCCACATCCATCGAGCGGTCGACGCGCTGCTGCACCCCGGGGATCAAGGCGCCATCATCGCGCAAGGACCGCCGCCATTCGGTCATGCCCGCGACAAAAACGCGTTCATAGGCGCTGGCGGGTGCATCGGCGACGCGGTCATAAAGCTCGTCCAGCGGCTCACCCGACCAAAATGCCGCGTCGAAAGCACTCGCATTGGCGCGTGCGCTGCGAAACATCTTGAACTTGGTAAAGGTGACCGCCCAAACCCAGACCGAGGCCACGATCAAGGCGATCATGACAAGCTGGACAGTTATGCTTGCACGGAAAAACAGCGCAATAACGGTGTAATCCGCCTGCTGCGCGACAGCGAGTGTTTCGGTTTCCATAGTGTCTAAAGGTTTCCTCTGCCCCGGCCTCAATACGATATGGGCACGTTTTCCATGCCTCATTAAGGGTGGAGCATATCAGCTTATAAGGGGGATTGCGAACACTTCTCTGTCAGCGGCTGACATCTGCCGTGAACGTATCGAGCTTTGCGCGAAGTTCCGCCGGAAGCCGCGTGGCCCGCCCTTCGGCGTTCAAGACCACAATGATCACATCGGCGCGGAACAAAAGCGTCTCGCCGCGCCACACCTCTTGCGGCATGGCGAAACTTGCGCCTCTCACATCGGTGAGCCGGGTGCGCACCTGGATCTGATCATCGTATCGCGCAGGCGACAGGTAGTCGGCCTCGACGCGCCGCACGGCGAAGACCAGCCCGGCTTGTTTCATCGCCACCTGGTCAATGCCTGCCGCGCGCACCAGTTCCGAGCGCGCGCGCTCGATGAAGCGCAGGTAATTGGCGTAATAGACGATCCCCGCCAGATCGGTGTCTTCGTAATAGACGCGGATGGGCCAGATATGGGTCATTGCATCCGCCCCAGACGCGCGGCCACGCGCAACGCCAGCGCCGGATCGTCCGACGCCACGGGCAGCGCTGGATCATAAGCCGCCCGGATCAGATCGGCGATCTGCGGCTTGAGGATCGCAGGGCCGCCATCGCGTAGCACGGCAAGCGGCGATTGGCCAAGAAACGCCGTGTCCGACCACAAAAGGATCGTCTGCACGATCTGGCTGAGCGCGATGGTCTCGGCTGGTGCCTGCGCCATCGCGGCATCCATGCGGATGAACACAAAAGCCGCCTTGATCCCGCCGCCCGCGTCAAAGCGAAAGGCGCGGTATTGATTAGCATCGGCCGCCTGCAGCCGCACCACCAGCGCGCCCAGATCGGGGATCAGCCGGTCAAGATTGGGGGTTGCCGTCAACTCGGCCCAGTCGCGGATGAAAAACACCATCAGGTTCGCGCCCAGTTCCGGGTCGGTTTCAGCCATGCGGTGACCGGCCAGCGCCACCACCGCCTCGATCGCGCCTTTCAGGATGGACACCGTGCCATCCTCGACCCCGAACACCACCGGCACGATGGGCCGCCCCCAACGGGCAAACAGGAATTGACCATCCGCGCGGGTGAACAGCGCGGTGATGTCATCGGGGGACAGGGGGGAAAGGGTGGTATCGGTCATCGGCGCGCTCAGAACAGATCGCCCTGCCCCGGCATGGGCGGGGCGGCCAGCCCAAGATGTGTCCAGCCCTTATGTGCCAGCATCCGCCCGCGCGGTGTGCGCGCGATCAGGCCTTGTTGTAGCAGATAGGGCTCGATCACCTCTTCCAGCGTATCGCGGCTTTCCGACAGCGCGGCGGATAGGGTTTCCACACCCACCGGCCCACCCGCATAGTTTTCCGCGATCAAGCTCAAATACCGCCTATCCGCCCCATCAAGGCCCAGATGATCGACGCCCAGCCGGGTCAGCGCGCTATCGGCGATGGCTTGGGTCAAACGCCCATTCCCCTCGACCAGCGCGAAGTCGATTACGCGGCGCAACAGCCGCCCTGCAATGCGCGGCGTTCCACGCGCGCGCCCGGCGATCTCGGCCACGCCCGCGGGGTCGGCATCGATCCCCGAGAGCCGTGCACCGCGCGCCACGATCCGGGTCAATTCCTCGGTCGTGTAGAAATTGAGCCGCGTGGGAATGCCGAAGCGGTCACGCAATGGCGTGGTCAAGAGCCCCATCCGCGTCGTGGCACCCACCAGCGTGAAGGGCTGCAATTCGATCCGCACCGTGCGCGCGGCGGGGCCTTCGCCGATCACCAGATCAAGCTCGAAATCCTCAAGCGCGGGATACAGCACCTCTTCTACCGCGGGGTTGAGGCGGTGGATCTCGTCGATGAACAGCACATCGCGCGCCTCGAGATTGGTCAAGATCGCCGCCAGATCGCCCGCGCGCGCCAGCACCGGGCCGCTTGTCATACGGAAATTGACCCCCAATTCGCGCGCCATGATCTGCGCCAGCGTCGTCTTGCCAAGGCCGGGGGGGCCGTGGAACAGCACATGGTCCATCGCCTCGGCCCGACGCCGCGCGCTTTCGATGAAGACCGACAGGTTCGCCCGCGCCTCGGCCTGACCGATGAAATCATCAAGGCTTTGCGGCCTGAGCGCGCGGTCTGCATCTTCGGGCAAGGGCGCGGGGCGAAGGGTTGGATCGGGGTCTGTCATGTCTTGCATCTATGGCTGAGGCGCAAAGCGCACGCCACCCCCTTACTCTTTTGGTGCCAAAAGGCGCAGCGCCGCGCGGATGAGCGCTGACGCCTCGGCCCCCGGCGCATTGCCCGCCGCCTCGGCCACGGCGCGCGCGGCCTCAGACGGTGCATAGCCCAGATTGGTCAGGGCGGAGAGCGCATCAGCTTGTGCCGCGCCCGCGTTTGGCGCGGCAGGTTTGGCCTTGGGCATGGGCGCTGGCGCGTCCTCGACGATCAAAGGGTCGGACGCGGTGCCCGCCGCCTGCCCCATCGTGCCACCCAAGGCCATGATGCCCGGTGCCTTTTCCTTGAGTTCATTGACCACGCGCTGCGCAAGCTTCGGGCCGATCCCCGGCGCGGCCTTGACCGCACCCCAATCACCAATGGCAATCGCGCGCGCCACGCCTTCGGGGCCAAGCGTGCCCAAGATCGCCATCGACGCCTTGGAGCCAACCCCCTGCACCGTGATGAGTAGCCGGTGCCATTCGCGCTCATAGGGCGTGAGAAAACCGAAAAGCTGCAGCAAATCCTCGCGCACCAGAAGCTCGGTATAAAGTGCCACCGCCTGCCCCGCGCCCGGAAGGGCCGCCAAGGTGCGGTCCGAACAATGCACCGTGTAGCCCACGCCGCCCACATCGAGCAGGACATGATCGGCGGCCTTGTAATCCACCCGCCCCGTCAGCTTGCCGATCATGATGCCGCCCCGATGGCTTGGGCCAGACGCCCTGCCGATTGCGCGTGAAAGGCGTGGCAGATCGCGATCGCCAGTGCATCGGCGGCATCTGGCCCCGCCGGATCGCAACCCGGCAATTGCAGCCGCACCATGTGTTCGACCTGTTGCTTCTCGGCATGCCCCACGCCGACGACCGCCTTTTTCACCGCATTGGGGGCATATTCCGCCACGCTCAACCCCGCTTGCGCTGGCACCAGCATCGCAATGCCGCGCGCCTGCCCCAGCTTGAGGGTGCCTGCCCCATCCTTGTTGACAAAGGTCTGCTCGACGGCGGCCGCCTGTGGCGCATGGCGCGCGACAACCAGGCTCAATTGCTCATAAAGCACCAAAAGCCGCGCCGCCAAATCACCCGTACCAGACAAGATATGCCCGTTGGCCACATGCCTGAGCCGCGCACCATCAACCTCGATCACACCCCATCCAAGACATCTCAGCCCCGGGTCGATCCCGATTATCCGCATCTGCCCGTCCTCGCCCCGCAATTGACAGCCCATTTCGTGGCCTTTCTGCATCACTAGCACGAAAGGCGAACATTGCCTAGCGAATGGTCCCTTTGTCGCTGTGAAAAGTCGCTTTTGACCGATGTCGGAATCGCACCGCCAAAAAGCGTCATCCGACGATGTGAAAGCGACATTGAATTTCCCGAAAACCCCTTTGATTATTGCGCGAAACGGCTCCTTTCGAGGCATGCGCAGATTGCATGTGACCCATGCACAAACGCGCATTGTGTGCCGTATTCCGCACATCTAGATGCGGCGTCTGAACACAGGCTCAACGCACTCGCAGCGCTTGGCCGAAAAGTTGAACCCGAAAGGAAACGCCAGATGGCCCTTATCACGAACCGCCCCCTCGGCGCCGGCTTCGGCGCATCCCGTCTTCTGGCCGAAGTTTTCGGCCGGATCGCCGCATGGAATGACGCGCGCGTCACGCGCAAAAGCCTCTCGGCCTTGACCGACCGCGAATTGGAAGATCTGGGCCTTGTGCGCGGTGATATCGACGATATCGCCCGCGGCACCTATCAGCGCGGGTGAACCAACCACTCCCGAAAATAAAGGCGCCCCCGAAGCAGATCGGGGGCGCCTTTTTCTTTTATTGGCAAGATCGTTCTGGACAGCCCGTCAAAGGGCCACCGCAGATTGTCGCCAAGCCATGATATACCCCCATATCCAATCATACTGGCCGACCACCCACATGGTCAGTTGATCAGGCATAAGGATACGCGCCGCGGCTTGTTCGAAGCGCGATCCACTCAGCAGTCGCAGCATCTCCAACTGATAAAGCTCCAAGCCAAGGAACCAGATCAGATAGGCCTTCACCATCACGGCGATGACGAAAGCCAAAATCAGGCCCTTGAGCGGGAAACCAAATCTCAGGCGACGCTGTTTCGGCACAAGAAGACCGTTCGATTGCAACACGAACTCGCCCACCACCCGGTCACGCCGGGCACGGTTAATTCGATCCACGCGAGACCGAAAATTAGGATAGTCCTGATTCATTGGGCAACTCGAACGTTCAAAGTTGCCCCCACCGCGTGGATATTTACCACGAGTCGCCGAAAACTGCGAGTGAATTGGGGCGGAATTTAGGCGTGTTTACGGCACAAGGTCAGCGTGGCCCAATCCCCGATCTCGCGATGATCCTTCAACTCGAAACCCGCCGCGACATAGGCGGCCGTCACATCAGGCGCTTGATCGATCAAAAGCCCCGACAAGATGACATGACCATCCGCGGCTGAATGCGCGGCCATATCAGGCGCCAACTCGATCAGCGGACCCTTGAGAATATTTGCAAAAACAAGATCATAAGGCGCGCGCGCGGCAAGATCGACATGGTCGAAACCAGCCGCCTCCACACAGGCGATACCCCCCGCCACACCATTGGCCGCAGCATTGGCCAAGGCAACATCGACGGCGACCGGATCGATGTCAGAGGCGATGACATCCCCCTCCAAAACCTTGGCGGCAGCGATGGCAAGAACCGCCGTGCCACAACCGATATCGGCCACATTTTTGAACGAATTCCCAGCGTTCAACAGTTTGTCCATCGCTTCGAGACAACCTTGCGTCGTCCCATGATGCCCTGTGCCAAAGGCCATCGCAGCCTCGATCAACAGGCCGATCCGCCCATCCGGCACCTTGTCGGCATCATGCGCGCCATAGACGAAGAACCGCCCGGCATTTACGGGGTGCAATTCCCGGCGCACATGCGCGACCCAATCGGTTTCGGGAAGTTCCGATATCGCGAAAGGCCGCGCCCCATGCGCTGCGGCCAGCAACATCAGCGCGATCTCGTCGGGCGCCTCGGTGAAATAAGCGCCGACTTCCCATAGACCTGACCCGTCCTCCATTTCGAAGACGCCGACGCCGGTCGGCTCGGGCGTCATCTCTTCCAACGCAGCACCCAGCGCCTCGGCCATGATCTTCTCGGGCAGGGTCGTCAGCGCGGTCCAGGTGGGCATTTGCGGGCTCCGTTCGGGTCAGGTCAAACTCGCCCTGCCCCTACGCGCTTGTCCCGCTCTTGGCAACGTCCGCGCCGCGCCGCGCGACCAATGTGGTCTCATGTCCCGGTTCGGGGTGGCGCGGCACAAGACAGGACAGGCCCAAGGACACCGCTGCCATCCCCGCCGCCAGTACAAAGACCGATATCGGTGATGTAAGCCAGACATAGCCCAGCAATGCGGGCAAGAACACGGCCGCGATATGGTTGATGGTGAAAGCCACCGCCGCCGTCGGCGCGATATCGCCGGGATCGGCGATCTTCTGGAAATAGGTCTTGATCGCCAAGGCCAGCGCGAAGAACAGATGATTGGCGATATACAGCCCCGCCGCCACCATAGGGCCCCAGTCAAAGATATAGAGCGCGGCATAAAGCAAGAAGATGGCACCCAACCCGCCATATTCCACGATCAAGGCCAACCTTTCCCCGAAGCGCGCCACCACCGCCCCCAAAAGCGGTGCCACGACCATATTGGCAAGCAGCGTCACCATGAACAGCGCCGTGACCTCATGCACGGCAAAGCCATAGCGCTCTACCATCATGAAAGCCGCGAAAACGACGAAGATCTGCCGCCGCGCGCCCGACATGAATTGCAACGCATAATAGAGCCAATAGCGCCGGCGCAGCACCATCTTCTTGGTCTGCGGGTTCGGGCTTTCGAATTGCGGATAGGCCCAAAGGCACAGCAGCGCGATCGCCGCCGTCACACCGCCCGCCAGCCAATAGACAAGATCATAGCTCAGATCATAGGCCCGCCATGTCAGCACGATCAGCCCATAGGCAAGGAATGTCGCCCCCGAGCCTACGGCCATCAACCAGCCCAGAACCTGCGGCGCGCGCTTCTTGTCGATCCATTGTAACTGCAGCGATTGGTTGACCGTCTCGTAATAGTGAAAGCCGATCGAACTGATCAGCGTGATCATCAACAAGCCACCCAAGCTAGGAAATTGCGCCGTCAGCGCGGTCGCCACACCAAGCATCAAAAGCGACACCAGCCCCAGCAGCTGCTCGCGGATAAAGATGATCAAGGCAATAACCCCGATGGCGAAAAACCCCGGTATCTCGCGCACGGTATGCAGCCAGCCGATATCGGCCCCGTCGAAACCCGCCATCTCGATGACGAAATTGTTCAGCAGCGCCGACCAAGTGGCAAAGGCCACCGGCATGGCGAACGCCATCAGCACCAAAAGCGCAATGGGGCGCCGCCAGAACGGCAGCCCTTGCGCCTGCGCAAGCGAGAGGGTGCTGAAACGATCGCCATATGCCATGGATCGCCCTTACGCCCCTTCGCCGCCCGCGTCCATCGCCTCGAAAGCGCGGATCACCGCGTCATCTTTGCTTTTCAAATACTCCGGGGGTGCGGGGGCAGCGCCCCCGTGACCCGAGCCCCGCCAAGGGCGGGGCGCGACACCAGCCGCGCAGCCGTAGTCTGCACCTTTCGATCGACGCAGGGGTCAGCTGGCCAATACATTGCGAAAAGCCCAAGGCTCTTCGGGGTCGATATCCTCGGGAAACAGTTCCCAGCGGTCCTGCAAAGGCGTCCAATCAGTATAATGCGCCTCGACCGGGCCCAGATAGGGCCGCTGCACCTCAAGGCAGCGCGCATGATCCATCTCATCGGCCTCGACGATCCCCGCACCGGGGTTCTCCAAGGCCCAGACCATCCCCGCCAGAACCGCACTCGTCACCTGTAGCCCGGTGGCGTTTTGATAGGGGGCAAGATCGCGCGTCTCGGCATTGGACAGGCGCGAACCGAACCAAAGCGCGTTCTTCTCGTGGCCATAGAGCAGCACGCCCAACTCATCGATCCCCTCGACGATCTCATCTTCGGCAAGGATATGATGCTTTTCCTGCGCCCGCCCCGAGCCGAACATCTCGTGCAAGCTCAGCACCGCGTCGTCGCAGGGATGATAAGCATAGTGACAGGTCGGCCGATATTCCGGCGCCGCGCCTTGGCCCACGGTGTAGTAATCCGCGATCGAGATCGCTTCGTTATGGGTGACCAGAAAGCCGAATTGCGGCCCCGGCGTCGGGCACCAGCTATGCACGCGGGTGATCGCGCCGGGACGGTCCAGCCAGATCGCGGCCTGACAGCCGGTATCGTGGCGATAGCCGTTCTCGGGGAACCACGGCTCATGCGTGCCCCACCCCAGCTCCGCGGGCTGGAACCCTTCGGCGATGAAGCCCTCGACCGACCACGTGTTGACGAAGACGCCGCGCGGGCGCGGCACACGGCGCGCCTGGGTGTCGCGCTCGGCGATATGCACACCTTTTACACCCAGATCGCGCATCAGCCCCGCCCAAGCGGCACGATCTTGTGGCATACCGACATCATGCCCGGTGTCGCGCGCCAGCGTCAAAAGCGCCTCTTTCACGAACCATGACACCATGCCGGGATTGGCCCCGCAGCACGAGATTGCGGTCGACCCGCCGGGGTTGGCGGCCTTTTCATCGCGCACCGCTTGGCGCAGCGCATAATTGGTGCGCGCGGCATTATCCGTCGTGCCGAAGTAATAGCCCGCCCAAGGCTCTACCACGGTGTCGATATAAGGAACGCCGATCTCGCGGCAGTAGCGCATCAAGTCGAGCGAGGATGTATCGACACTCAGGTTGACGCAAAACCCTTTTCCCGGCTCCAAAAGACGGCCCAGCACGGCGCGGTAATTCTCGGGCGTCAGCGCCTCTTGCACATGGGTCAGGCGATGCTGGCGCAGGAAGTTGGCCTGTGCCGCGTCGGGTTCGATCACCACCAGCTTGTCGGCATCATAATCGAAATGCCGTTCGATCAAGGGCCAAGTGCCTTTGCCGATCGAACCGAAGCCGATGATCACGATCGGGCCGTCGATGCGGCCGTAGATGGGATGGGTCTGCGCCATTCGTGGGGCCTCCTATCGCCTGAACGAAACAAAAAGGGCCGCGCCAGCTTGGCACGGCCCCCTGAACTTGCGTGCAACAGTTATCAGTTCTGTGCGTAGTATTCGATAACGAGATTCGGTTCCATCACCACCGGATAGGGCACATCGCCCAAGCCCGGGGTGCGCACGAAGGTGGCGATCATCTTGGAATGATCGACCTCGAGGTAATCGGGAACATCGCGCTCGGCCAATTGCACGGCTTCGAGAAGCACGGTCATCTGCTTGGACTTCTGACGCACCTCGATCACATCGCCTTCCTTCACGCGGTAGGAGGGGATGTTCACCCGCTGACCGTTCACCGTCACATGGCCGTGGTTCACGAACTGGCGTGCGGCGAAGATGGTGGCGACGAATTTCGCGCGGTAGACGACAGCGTCCAAGCGGCGCTCGAGCAGGCCGATGAGCAATTCGCCCGTGTCACCACGGCGACGCTCGGCTTCGGTGAAGATGCGGCGGAACTGCTTTTCGGTCAGATCGCCGTAATAGCCCTTCAGCTTTTGCTTTGCGCGCAGCTGCAGGCCGAAGTCCGACATCTTGCCCTTGCGGCGCTGACCATGCTGGCCGGGGCCGTATTCGCGCTTGTTCACCGGGGATTTCGGACGACCCCAGATGTTCTCACCCATCCGGCGGTCGATCTTATACTTGGCAGAGGTGCGTTTGGTCACCGTCTGATCTCCTCTTCATGCATCGAGAGGGCGTTGTCCTTTCCCCGGATTTTGCCGAGGCGACAGGCATTCCCTTGCGGGGGCCACCAACACCAATATGAACAGCGGCCCATTCGGACCGCCGCGTGAGCGCGCCGTTTAGGCCGAAGCGGCGGGGCTGTCAATGCCGCGCGGACACCGCATGCGCCGGTGCGCCATGTAAAAGGATCGCGGCCTCGGCGCGGCTGACCATACGCCGGGCGGGTGGGCCGTAAAGATCGGGGTTGTCCGACAATTCCGGGCGCAGGTCGAACAACAGGTCGCGCTGCGCCCCGTTCAGATGATCGAGGCCCATGAAGCCGGGATGGAATGTCTCTACCTCCAGCCCATTGGCCCAGATCACCTCGTGGCGTTCCAGCATCAGGTGGATGTACCATGTCTCGCGCAGGGAATGATCGATGGTGATGAAGCGATCGCCCACCAGATCGGCGGCGCGCACCAGAACCTCGTCCTCGCCCCAGAGATCGCGGGCGGCGCGCCCCTTGACCAGAACGCGATGCTCGGGGCTGACCACCAGATCATCTTCGGGTCGGTCAAGCCCCAATGCCCCGCGGCGCAACCTGACGGGGCGCTGTTCGGGCATGGCGAAAAGCCGCGCGCCCGACATGCGGCGATGGCCTGACCACAGTACCTCTTGGGGGCCGCTGTCGCGGGTCAAAAGCTTGTCGCCCGGCCCCAGATCCTCGATCGCCATCTCGCCTGTCTCGGTTTTCAGCCGCGTGCCGGGCGTGAAACAGATGACCGAGGGCCGTTCGGACGGGGTCGCGCGCAACATGCGCTCGGAGCAATGCAAAATGGTCAGATCGCGCTCGGGCGGCGGCATCTCACCCAAGAAAAGCAGCACCGGCTCGGCCGCATCATCGAGATTGATCGGCACAATGGTAAAGAGCTTGCGTTGATCCGTGACCACGAAGGCCCCGCGAAAGATCGGGTCGGCCTCGTCAGCGGCGATTTCGGCAGCACTGGGTGCGGGGCGCTGCATCAGCTTGCGCACCACACGTGCCGCGCGGGCGCGCAACTCGACATGTTCGGCGCTGTCTTGCAGCAACAATGCGCCGCCCTCGCCCGCCAAAGGGATCGCGCGGCCCTGCCAACGCCATGTCATGCCTTCCGAAAGATGAAGATGCCCTTGTGCCGGATATCCATCCAGCATGGTCTGCGCCCATGTGATCACGAACGCGCCCCGAAAGCCCGTGCTCATTGCCCCGCCTCATACTCGTTACGCGGCCAGCCGTTGATCGGCCATGCCTTTCGCAAAGGGTATCAAAAGTGATTCGCTATGTATAGCGCTCGATTCGCGCCGAGACACAAAATATCAGAATCGCAGGTTCAAACTGAGCGATCCGACAAGCTGGCCCTCGGGCTGACCCACGAATTCTTCGGACATGTAGGTCACGCCGTAGAAGAAATTGCTGGTGCCGACCGCGTAATTCGCGCCAAGGCGCAGCCTTTGACGCGTGGGTTCGACCATGTAGCCGCGGCTCTCGGGCAGAAAGACCGAGCTGTCGACATGCGCGACATCGCCGCCGATCAAAAACGACCAGCCGCTGCCTTCCGCATCCACGATGCCCGCGATGCGCTGCCCGGTAATAGGATCGCGCGCGCGCAAACCGCCTTGCCCCAGCGTGCCGATGGTCAGATCGACCCCGGCGCGGGCCATGTTCTCGACCCCGGCCTGAAGCTCGGCAAAGGGGCGCAACTCGCCCCATGACAGCGCGACCGCTTTCGCCATTTCTACCGTGCCGTGCAGATAGACACCGTTGGCGACTTGAAACCCTTCGACATCCATCCGTGGCATCGAGAACCAATCATGGATTTGCGACTGCAAGCGCCGCACGCCCGATTGTTCGCCCGTCACGACCAGATCGGCCCCCGCCGTCACATCGAGCCCCTGCCATCCCAGATGCGTGTGCGCGCCAAGCCACAGGCTACCGGCATAAAGCCGGTCCCCCGGCGCGGGGCGGGCCAGATTGTCAGGCGCCATCACCTCGCCACGCAGGCGATATTCCATGATCGTGAAGGGTTGGTTGGGCAACGCACCGAACCATTCCGCGCCGCGAAAGGCGCTGACCCCGTAGCCACCCGAACGCCAGCGATCTTGCCTGTCGGCGATGGTGTCATTGGTAAAGACCCGCGCCATGCCGAGCGCTTGGCGTCCATCGACGTCTTGGGCCAAGGCCGGGGCGGCCCAGCCCAGAACAGCGATCGCCAAAGCCCCGAACCGGGTGAAACCGAAACCCATGATACCGACCCACGCAAAACAGCGGCGCAAACGCCCGCCCGTTACCCCGACTTATGCGGCGGAATGCGGCGAAAATGTGGCGCGGCGCGGCCTTATCTCAGCCACATTTCGAATAGCCGCAACTGTTGCAGGTCAGGCACCCTTCGGCCATGCGCATGTCGTATTGCCCGCAAGACGCACAGGCCGGGCCGGGTTTGTGGCCCAGATTGACCACCTCGGCCTGCGGGTCGGATTTCAGCCCCATCCCCTCGCCCGCGATGAAGCCGATAGAGATCATGTGCCGTTCGATCACGCCTCCGATGGCCGCCAAGATCGACGGCACGTATTTGCCGTTCATCCACGCGCCACCACGCGGATCGAACACGGCCTTGAGCTCCTCGACCACGAAACTGACATCGCCCCCGCGCCGGAACACCGCCGAGATCATCCGCGTCAGCGCGACGGTCCAGGCGAAATGCTCCATGTTCTTGGAGTTGATGAAGACCTCGAAGGGCCGCCTGTGGCCCGACAGCACGATGTCGTTGATCGTGATGTAAAGCGCATGCTCGCTATCGGGCCATTTGACCTTGTAGGTATGCCCCTCAAGCGTTGCGGGGCGGTCCAGCGGTTCGGACATATAGATGACTTCGCCGCTTGCGGCCTCGACGGCCTCGGGGCCATCGGCTTTATCGGCGGTCTCGGAAACCGACAGGACCGATCCCGTCACATCATTGGGCCGATAGGTCGTGCAACCCTTGCAGCCGGTGGCGTAAGCTTCTGCATAAACATCCTTGAAGCTTTCGAAATCGATATCAGCCGGCACATTGATGGTTTTCGAGATCGAGCTGTCGATCCAGGGCTGAGCCGCTGCTTGCATGCGGACATGGTCGAGCGGTGCCAGCGTTTGGGCGGTCACGAAGTGATCGGGCAACGCGGTATCACCAGCATAAGCGCGCCATGCCTTCACGGCGTAATCCACCACCTCTTCCTCGGTCCGGCTACCATCGGGTTGCAGCACCTTTCGCTTGTAGGAATTGGCGAAGATCGGCTCGATCCCCGAGCTGACATTACCCGCGAACAGGCTGATCGTGCCCGTAGGCGCGATGGAAGTCAAAAGCGCGTTCCTCAGCCCGTGTTGCGCGATCAAGGCCTGCACTTCCGCATCAAGCCGCAAGATCATCGGTGCCTTGGCATAGGCCGCCGGGTCATAAAGCGGGAAAGCCCCCTTTTCAGCCGCCAGCAAAGCCGAGGCGCGATAGCTGGCATTGGCGATCAGCCGCAGCCATTCACCCGTCATCTCGGCCGCCTCGGGCGCGCCGTAGCGCAGCCCCACCATCGCCAAGGCATCGGCCAGACCCGTCACACCAAGCCCGATCCGGCGCTTGGCGCGTGCCTCGGCGGCTTGTGCCTCCAGCGGGAAGCGCGAAGCATCGACAACATTATCCATCATCCGCACCGACAGCGCCACAAGATCGGCAAGCTTGGCGGGATCGATCCTTGCGTTCGCGCCGAACGGATCATCCACCAGCCGCGACAGGTTGATCGACCCCAAAAGACATGCCCCATAGGGCGGCAAGGGCTGCTCTCCGCAGGGGTTGGTCGCCGCGATCGTCTCGACATAGTTGAGGTTGTTTTCGGCGTTGATGCGGTCGATGAAGATCACGCCGGGTTCGGCATAATCATAGGTCGCGCGCATGATCTTGTTCCACAGATCGCGCGCCTGCACCGTGCGGTAGACCCGCCCCCCAAAGACCAGATCCCACGGGCCGTCGGCCTTGACCGCCTCCATGAAAGGATCGGTCACAAGAACCGAAACATTGAACATGCGCAGGCGCGCGGGGTCCGATTTCGCGTCGATGAAGGCCTCGATATCGGGGTGATCGCAGCGCAGGGTCGCCATCATGGCACCACGACGACTGCCCGCCGACATGATCGTGCGGCACATCGCATCCCAGACATCCATGAACGACAGCGGCCCGGATGCATCGGCGGCCACGCCCAAAACCTCGGCCCCCTTGGGTCGGATGGTTGAGAAATCATAACCGATGCCGCCACCCTGCTGCATGGTCAGCGCCGCCTCGCGCAGATTGTCGAAGATACCGCCCATGCTGTCGGGCACCGTCCCCATGACGAAGCAGTTGAACAGCGTCACCGACCGCCCCGTGCCCGCACCCGCCACGATACGCCCCGCGGGCAGGTATTTGAAATCCTCGAGCGCGGTGTAGAACCGCTCTTCCCACCCGGCCTTGTCTTGTTCGACATCGGCCAGCGCACGCGCGATGCGGCGCCATGTATCCTCGACCGACTGGTCGATGGCGCTGCCATCGCCTTGCTTGAGACGATATTTCATATCCCAGATTTGCTCGGCGATGGGGGCGGCGAAACGGGTCATTGGCAGGGCTCCTTTGGGCAGACGCACAACATAGCGCGACCGGCCTTTGCGATCAACAGATTGCAGCGGCGCGTGAACGCCCTACGATATGCGGTAGAAACTCGGGATTCTGTGGAGCAGTCTGTGAGTAAGTCGGGGACAATTCATCTGATCAAGCTGTGCGTCGGCGCAGAGCGGGTCGAAGACCTGACTGATTGGCAGGCGACAGCGCGGGCCAAAGGCCCCGACGGCCTTCCGCGCCATGTCACCCGCATGTGGCCCAAACGCGCCGAAGAGGTGCTGAATGGCGGCGCGCTTTACTGGGTGTTCAAGGGGTTGGTGCTATGTCGCCAACCTATCTTGCGGCTTGATGCTGTGGATCGTGGCGACGGGATCGCGCGCTGCGGCATCGTGCTTGACCCGACGATAATCCGCGTGGCTCCGACCGCCAAGCGACCCTTTCAAGGCTGGCGCTACCTTGCCCCCGAGGACGCACCGCGCGATTTGCCCAAGGGCCGCGAGGCCGAAGAAGCGCTGCCGCAAGCGTTGCAAAATGCATTGGCTGAAATCGGTGTTCTGTAGCGGCCCCTTCAAGCCGCGCCGATGAGGCCCACCAGATGGGCCAGCGCCGCCTTTTCCGCCGCGCCCCATTCCGCCCCGCGCGCACGAAACAACGTCGCCTCGGAGCGGTGGATCAGCCCATCCTCCAAGATGCGCAGGTGATTGGCGCGCAAAGTCTCACCGGTCGAGGTGATGTCGGCAATCGCCTCGGCGGTGCCATGGGCGACGGTGCCTTCGGTCGCCCCTTGGCTGTCGACAAGCTGATAATCGGCAACCCCCGCCTCACGCAGGAACTCGCGCACGAGGCGGTGATATTTCGTGGCGATCCGCAGGCGGAACCCGTGCTTGCGCCGAAAGGCGGCCGCGACCGCATCGAGATCCTCAAGGCCCGTCACATCGATCCAGCAGGCGGGCACGGCGATCACCAGATCGGCATGGCCGAACCCCATCGGCGCCACCACCTCGACCGCTTGATCCCAAGCGGGGATGCGTTCTTGCACAAGATCAGAACCGGTGACGCCCAGATGGATGCGCCCCGCCGCCAATTCGCGCGGAATCTCACCCGCGGCGAGCAGCATCAAGCTCATATCCACCCCGTCGACGGCGGCGGCATATTCGCGCTCGGAGCCCGTGCGCCGCATCTCGACGCCGCGGTCGGCGAACCAGCCGAATGTCTTGTCCATCAGCCGCCCCTTGGAGGGCACCCCCAGCCGGATCGTCATGGTGCCCCCCCCGCCGTCAGCCGCATCACCAACTCGGGCCGGATCACGCCGCCCACCGCAGGGATCGCGCGGCCATCGCCCAAGATCCGCGTCAGCGCGTCATAGCGCCCGCCCGATGCGACAGGCGGCAGATCGGCCTGCGCCGCGGCCCAGAAGCCGAAGACAAAGCCGTCGTAATATTCCATCGTGGTACGTCCGAAATTCGCCTCGAACGGCAGGGTCGCGACATCGATGCCGGCGGCAGAAAGCGCAGCCGTCCGCGCGGCGAGCCGGTCGACGGCCGGCGACAACCCCGGCAGATCGACACAGATATCGCGCAGATGTTCCAGCGCATCGGGCAGCATCGCCTTGAGCGACAAGATCCCGCCCAGAACCTCGGCCTGTGCGGCGGGGATGGGCGCGGTTGCGGCATCGGCGGCAAGGGCGTCCAGACGCGCGGCGACCTCGGCCATGCTGCGCAGACCGATTTCGGGTGCGGCCCCAGCCAATAGCTTTGCTGCACCCTTATCCGCCAACGCAGCGATCAAAGATGCGCGGGCAGGCGCGGCAGCCTTGGCCCCGGTGAAGCGGTCAAGCAGCGCGCGAAAGCGGCGCGGGCGCCAGATGTGGCGGCGCAGCGCGGCCTTGCGCGCATCCGAGGTGGTCAGCGTATCGATGGCAGCTGACAGAATGCCGATATCGCCCGTCACCGCACGTAGATCGAGCCCGCCAAGCGCGCGGGAAAACAGCGCGAACACCTCGGCATCGGCGCGGGTCGGATCGGCGCGGTCGAACACCTCGTATCCCACTTGCAGATATTCGCTGGGCCGGCCCGAGCCTGCGGCCTGCGTGCGGAACACCTCGCCCTGATAGCAATAGCGCGCGGGATCGGCCCCGCCCTGCATATGCATCTGCACCACCGGCACGGTGAAATCGGGGCGCAGCATCAATTCGCCCCGGTCGGGGTCATGGGTGACATAGGCGCGCGCGCGGATATCTTCGCCGTAAAGATCGAGAAGCGTCTCGGCGGGCAGCAAAAGATCGGCCTCGACGGGTTGAGCGCCCGCCGCGGTGAAGATGGCCTGAAGCCGTGCTGCCTCGGCCCTGAGGGCGGATTTGTCGCTCACCTGTGGCGATCCAGAATGGCGCGGGTCTGGGCCACCAAATCGGCCAACGGCACCTCGATTTGCGCGGGCTGGGATTTCCATTCCTCCAACGTCGCCTCCCCAGCCAGTTTCGCGCCGAGGATCAGATCCTTAATCTGAACCACCCCGCGTGCGGCCTCGTCCCCGCCCTGGATGATCGCGACGGGGCTGGCCCGTTTGTCGGCGTATTTGAGCTGGTTGCCGAAATTCTTGGGGTTGCCCAAGTAAACCTCGGCGCGGATGCCTGCAGCGCGAAGCTCGGCGGCCATGCGCTGGTAATCTTCCATGCGGTCGCGATCCATCACGGTAACGACGACGGGGCCTTGGGCCTCGCCCGAGAGCCGCCCCTTGGCGCGCAGCGCGGCAAGCAAGCGGTCCACGCCGATGGAAACGCCGGTGGCCGGAACCTCTTGCCCGGTGAAGCGCTTGACCAGATCGTCGTAGCGCCCGCCCCCCGCCACGCTGCCGAATTGGCGCGGACGGCCTTTTTCGTCGAGGATTTCAAAGGTCAGCTCGGCCTCATAGACCGGGCCGGTGTAATAGCCCAAGCCCCGCACGACCGAGGGGTCGATGACGATGCGGTCAGGGCCATAGCCTTGGGCGTTAAGCAGGGATGCGATGGTTTCCAACTCGGCCACGCCGTCGCGCCCGATTTCCGAGCCAGCGACCAATTCATAAAGCCGCGCGACCGTGGCCTGTGCGCTATCGCGGCGCGCGTCCATGAAACCCATGATCACATCGGCCTGCGCCTCGGCCAGCCCTGCACCGTGGGTGAAATCGCCGCTTTCATCCTTGCGGCCCGCGCCCAGAAGCGCGCGCACGCCGCCCTCGCCCAAGCGGTCCAGCTTGTCGATGGCGCGCAAGACGATGCCGCGCGCATCCTCTTGATCCTCGCCCGACAGGCCCGCGACCTCAAGCACGCCGTTCAAAACCTTGCGATTGTTGACGCGCACGATGTAATCGCCCCGCTCGATCCCCACGGCCTCAAGCGCGTCCGCCAACATGCCGCAAATCTCGGCGTCGGCGGCCACGCTGGCCGCACCCACCGTATCGGCATCGCACTGATAGAACTGCCGAAACCGCCCCGGCCCCGGCTTCTCATTGCGCCAGACAGGGCCCATCGCGTAGCGGCGATAGGGGCTGGGCAAATCGTTGCGGAATTGTGCCGCGACGCGCGCAAGCGGCGCGGTCATATCATAGCGCAGCGCCAGCCATGTGCCCCCTTCGCCCTCATCCTCTTGCCACGAAAAGACGCCGGCATTGGGTCGGTCGACATCGGGCAGGAACTTGCCCAGCGCCTCGACGGTTTCAACGGCGGCGGTTTCCAGCGGGTCGAAGCCATGGGCGTGATAGACGCGCGCGATCTTGTCCAGCATCTGCTGGCGTTCCAGCACCTCGGCGCCGAAAAAGTCACGGAAGCCTTTGGGCGTCTCGGCCTTGGGGCGGGGCTGTTTGCGGTCTTTGGCCATGGGCGGCATATCCCTCGGGTCGGGGTCGGGCATCGTCTAGCGGAGGGGGGCGCGATCGGCAAGGTCACGCGGGGGGATGTGCTGACGGCGGGCAGGCTATAGGCTAGGCCAACTGCACTGCGCGCCGCAAAGCGAGGCCCCATGACCGATATGACCGCCTATGAAGAACGCATCGCCCATCTTGCCCGCATGCTCGACGATCTATCCGAAGTCGTCGCGCGCCAAGACACCGAGATCGCACGCCTGACACGCCGCGTGGAAATGATCATGGCGCGCGAGGCCGAACGCGAGTTCGCGGCGGGCGGCAGCGTGCCCTTGGCCGATCAAAAGCCGCCGCATTGGTGAGCGCCCCAGAGTCCTTGTGTGCGGGGGGCGCTGCCCCCCGACGGCCCTTGGCCGTTCCCCCCGGAGTATTTGGGAAGCAAAGATGGCAGGGGGTTCGCCTTGCGGAATGGTCAAGCAGGCAAAGGCTGCGGCCTGCGCGGGCGTGAGCGGGCCAAGATGTAGAGCATGACCGCCACATTGAGCGCGTTGAAGGCGATGCCGTTAAGGAAAGCCCAGCGGTAGGAACCGGTGATGTCGTAGATCAGCCCCGACAGCCAACCGCCCAGCGCCATGCCGATGATCGTGGCCATGATGACGAAGCCGACCCTTGCGCCCGCCTCGCGCGCGGGCAGGTATTCGCGCACGATGATCGCATAGGCAGGCACGATGCCCCCTTGGCTGAGGCCGAAGATCAGGCTGACAAGATAGAGCGAGGTCAGGCCGCTGCTCGGCAAATAAAGCATGAGCGCCAGCATTTGCAGGCTCGATCCGATCAGAAGGGTCATCACCCCCCCCAAACGGTCGGCCAAAAGCCCCGAGATCAGCCGCGAGGCGACCCCACCCAACAGCATCAAGCTCAACATTTCGGCACCGACCGCCGGGCCGTAGCCGAGATCGACGCAATAGGCGACGATGTGGACCTGCGGCATGGACATGGCCACGCAGCAGCCGATGCCTGCCGCCGCCAAGAGCCATGTCAATGCCCGCGGGCCCAGCCCGCTATCGCGCGCGCGTGCCGCGGCAGCGGTGTCGGAGGCCTCGATCGCGCCGGCGGGAAGCGGTGCGCGCAAAAGCCATGTGGCGGGCAGCATGATGAACAATGCGGCGGCAGCGATCACAAGATAGGCGGTACGCCAGCCGGGCCCGGCAAGGATATCGGCCAAGATCAGGGGCCAGATCGCACCGGAGAGGTAATTGCCCGAGGCGATCATCGCCACCGCGATCCCGCGGCGCTTGAGAAACCATTGGCTGACATCGGCGATGAGCGGGCCGAAGCTGGTGGCGGTGCCGAAGCCGATCAGGAGTTGCAGCGCCGAGAGCGTGGCGATGTTGGGCGCGATCGCGGCACCGGCGAAACCCAAGGCCATGAGCAAGGCCGAGGCCGCCAAGGCGCGTGCCACCCCCCAGCGATCCACCGCGCGACCGATCAGGAAATTGCCCGCCGCAAAGCCCAGCATGGTCAGCGTATAGGGGATGGCGGCATCGGCGCGGTCGACACCGAACTCGGCCTGCATCGCGGGCATGATGACGATGATCGACCACATCCCCACATTGCCGATCAGCGAGATCAGCAGCGCGAGGCCAAGGCGGAACCACGATGCGCGGCTATCGAGAATGGGGGCGATCATGGCGCGAGGCTAGGCCTGTCATCGCGGCTTGGAAAGAGGGTGTTTGGCCCGATGGACAGCTAGACCTCTTCGACCGTCACGACCCCTTCCATGGCGCGCAGGGCGCCCTTGATCTGGGGCGAGACGGGAAAGTCATCGCCCAGCACCAATTCGACCTCACCCGGCAGATCGGGGGCCATCAGGCAAAGATGGATCGGCCCCCGCACGGCGCGGGCCGCGTCGGTGGCCATGCGCGACAAGAGCGATTGCACCGATGTGATCCCGATCTCGCCATCGACGAAAACCCGCAGGCCGGTGGTGGCACTCGCCACGGCGGCGTCCAACGGCTGCACAGCCCGGCAAAGCAATTTCAGCTGATCGGCCTCATAGGTCGCCTCGACCTGCAGCAAGACATTCATCCCCGTATCGAGATGGGGCCGCGCGGCATCGAGCACGTCGGAGAACATCGTCACTTCGTAAAGCCCCGTTGGATCGGAGAGCGCCACGAAAGCGAAGCGATTGCCCTTTTGCGATTTGCGTTCCTGCCGCGACGAGACCGCCCCCGCCATGCGCGCGACAAAGGCCCCGCCCTGAACCTTGGCCATCACATCGGACAGGGTCAGCACCCCCTTGCGCCCCAGCGCGGGCAGGTAGTCGTCAAGCGGATGGCCCGAAAGGTAGAACCCGACAGCCGCATGCTCGGCACTCAGCCGCGCGGCGGGCAACCAATCCTCGGTGTCGGGCAGGCGCGGCTCGGGCAGGTCGTCGCCCGCTTCGCCGAAAAGCGAGACCTGATTTGATGCGGCCGCATCATGGATCGCTGCCGAATAGGCCACCAGCGCATCGAGGCCGGCGAACACGCGCGCCCGGTTGCGGTCGAGCGTATCAAAAGCACCCGCCCGTGCCAGCATTTCAAGCGAACGCTTGCCCACGCGTTTCAGATCGACACGGCGGGCGAAGTCGAAAAGCGAGCGGAAGGGTTTGTCGCCGCGCGCCTCGACGATCAGCCGCATCGCATCGACGCCTACATTCTTGAGTGCGCCCAGCGCGTAAAGGATCTTGCCCTCCGCAACCGTAAAGCTGGCCGCCGCGCGGTTCACGCAGGGCGACACCACATCGATGCCCAGCCTTGCGACCTCTTGGCGATAAATGGCGAGTTTCTCGGTGAGATGGATGTCGCAATTCATCACCGCGGCCATGAATTCGACCGGGTGGTTGGCCTTGAGCCATGCCGTCTGATAGCTGACCACCGCATAGGCGGCAGCATGGGATTTGTTGAAGCCGTAATTGGCGAATTTCTCGAGCAGGTCGAAAACCTCACCCGCCTTCTCATTGGTCACGCCATTGGCGGTTGCCCCTTCGATGAATTTGGGGCGTTCCTTGGCCATTTCCTCGGCGATCTTCTTGCCCATGGCGCGGCGCAGGAGGTCGGCACCGCCCAGCGAATAGCCCGCCATGACCTGCGCGATCTCCATCACCTGTTCTTGGTAGACGATGATGCCTTGGGTCTCTTGCAAGATATGATCGATCGAAGGGTGGATCGATTCAAGCGGCCGCAGGCCGTTCTTGACCTCGCAATAGGCGGGGATGTTCTCCATCGGGCCGGGGCGATAGAGTGCGACCAGCGCAACGATATCCTCGATGCAGGTGGGTTTCATGCGGCGAAGCGCATCCATCATGCCCGAACTTTCCACCTGAAACACCGCGACCGTCTTGGCGCTGGCATAAAGCGCGTAGGTCTTGGCGTCATCGAGCGGGATGGCGTTGATCTGGTTTTCCGCCCCCGGCGCGGGGTCGTATAGCCGCGTGCCATCCGGCCCCTCATGGAGTTGCCGTCCGCTGGCATGGATCAAGGCGATGGCGTTTTGCACCACCGTCAGCGTCTTGAGGCCGAGGAAATCGAATTTCACCAAACCGGCCGGCTCGACCCATTTCATGTTGAACTGGGTGGCGGGCATATCCGAGCGCGGATCGCGGTAGATCGGCACCAGCGCGTCAAGCGGGCGATCAGCGATCACCACACCCGCTGCATGGGTCGAGGCATTCCTGAGCAGACCTTCGACCTTTTCGGCGTAATCGAACAGGCGCCGCACCGGGTTGGTGCGACCCTCGCGGCGATCTTGCTCGGTCTCGCGCATTTCTTCGCGGATGCGTTCCTCTTGCGTCACGGCTTGCGTGATCGAGACCGGCTTCACCCCTTCGACGGGGATCATTTTCGACAGCCTGTCGACCTGGCCAAAGGGCATTTGCAGCACACGGCCGACATCGCGCACAGCAGCCTTGGACAAAAGCGCGCCGAAGGTGATGATCTGGCCCACCCGGTCGCGGCCGTATTTTTCCTGCACATAACGGATCACCTCTTCGCGGCGGTCCATGCAAAAGTCGATGTCGAAATCGGGCATCGACACGCGCTCGGGGTTGAGGAAGCGTTCGAACAACAGCGAATAGCGCAGCGGGTCAAGGTCCGTGATCGTCAGCGCATAGGCCACAAGCGAGCCCGCCCCCGATCCCCGGCCCGGACCCACGGGAATTCCCGCATCCTTGGCCCATTTGATGAAATCGGCCACGATCAGGAAGTAACCGGGGAACCCCATCCCCTCGATGATGCCCAGTTCGAAATCAAGGCGCGCCTCGTACTCAGCGACCGGGGCGGCATGGGGGATCACGGCCAAACGCGCGGCAAGCCCGGCACGGGCCTGACGGCGCAATTCCTCGATCTCATCCTCGGCAAAACGCGGCAGGATCGGGGGGTGCGTCCGCGCGCGATAGGCGCAGCGGCGCGCGATCTCGACGGTGTTTTCCAACGCCTCGGGCAGATCGGCGAAAAGCGTCGCCATCTCTTCGGGGGATTTGAAATAATGCTGCGGGCTGAGGCGGCGGCGCGGCTCGGATTGGTCGACATAGGCACCTTGCGCGATGCAGATCAATGCATCATGGGCTTGGAACATATCGGCTTTCGGGAAATAGACATCATTGGTCGCCACCAGCGGCAGACCCATCGCATAGGCCAGCTCGATGCTGGGCCGCTCGGTCAGTTGCTCGGCCTCGGGCAGGCCTGTCTCGCCCGGGTGGCGCTGCAATTCAACATAAAGCCTGTCGGGATAGATCGTGGTCAAACGCGTCAAAAGCGCCTCGGCCTTGGCATGATTGCCCATGCGCAGCAAACGTCCCAGCGGTCCATCCGGCCCACCCGTCAGACAGATCATCCCCGCCCCATGCGCCGCCAATTCATCAAGCGTGACATGCGGCGCGCTGCCATCCCCGCGCAGGTAAAGCGCCGAGTTCAGCTTCATCAGATTTTCATAACCCTGCCGGTCTTGGGCCAAAAGCACGATCGCGGCGGGCGGCACGGGACGCTCGCCGGGGCGGACCGGGTCGTAATCGACATCGAGCTGGCAACCGATGATCGGCTGGACCCCAGCCTTGACAGCGGTTTCCGAAAACTCCAGCGCACAAAACATGTTGTTGCTATCGGTCACGGCGACCGCGGGCATGCCGGCATCGGCCACAAGACCGGGCAGCTTCTTGACCCGCATCGCCCCTTCGAGCAGCGAATATTCCGTGTGCAAGCGCAGGTGGATGAATTTCGGATCGGACATGTCGGCACGCTATCGCAGCCGTCCGCGCGATGGAACCGCAACCTCGCGGTTCGCACAGAAAACGGGCGCAACCATGCGCGCGGATGGCTTGGCGCAAGGCAAGGCTTGCAATATCGCCGCAACACCGCTTTTCTAGAGGGCGGTCGTACAACTTTGGGGCCGCGCTCTACGCCGCATCGAGCGCCGGACGACCTCCCCGAACACGGGTATCGCGGCAGGCAAGTTTCATGACGATCCGGTTTCTTTTGAACGGGGAACCTGTGGATGTCGATGCGCCCCCCACCGCGACGCTGCTCGATTGGCTGCGCGAGGAACGGCGGCTCACCGGCACCAAGGAAGGCTGTAACGAGGGCGATTGCGGCGCCTGCACGGTCATGGTGACCAATCCCGAAGGAACATCGCGCGCGCTCAATGCCTGCATCTTGTTCATGCCCCAACTCGCAGGTCACGCGGTCCGCACGATCGAGGGGATCGCAGGCCCCGACGGCGCACTGCACCCGGTACAACAGGCGATGGTCGATCATCATGGGTCACAATGCGGCTTTTGCACACCGGGCTTCGTGGTGTCGATGGCCGTGGCCCATCTGAACGGGCGGCACGACCATGACGATCAATTGGCGGGCAACCTGTGTCGTTGTACGGGCTATGCCCCGATCATTCGCGCCGCCGAAGCCGCAACCACGGCCCCCATACCTGACTGGATGCGGGTTGATGCGGCCACCCTGGCGGCCTCACCCTTGTGTGTTTCACAAATATCCCCGGGGGGGCGCCATTCGAGCGCCACTGGTCCGAGCGACAATGGCGGCCGGGACAGACAGCCCCCCACTTGCCCGACATCCGCCGATGAACTCGCCGCTTGGTATCTGGACAACCCCGACGCAACCTTGATCGCGGGGGCCACCGATGTGGGGCTTTGGGTGACCAAGGGCTTGCGCGATCTTGCGCCGGTCGCCTTCCTGAACCAATGCGCCGATTTGCGCGGGATTGTTGCCGATGACGAAACAATCAGCATCGGCGCGATGACCACAATCGCGGAACTCGGCGCATTCATCGCCGACCGCCACCCCGCCTTCGCCGAGCTGATCCGCCGCTACGGCTCGGTGCAAGTGCGCAATGCCGCCACCATCGGCGGCAATATCGCCAATGGCTCGCCCATCGGTGACAGCCCACCCGCGCTGATCGCCTTGGGCGCAACACTGCACCTGCGCCGGGGCGATATACGGCGCAGCCTGCCGCTCGAGGATTTCTTTCTCGCCTATGGCAAGCAAGACCGCGCCGCCGGGGAATTCGTCGAGGCCGTCACGATCCCCGTCCAGCCGGACCATTTGCGCTGCTACAAGCTGTCCAAGCGCTTCGATCAAGATATCTCGGCGGTGTGCGGCGCATTCAACATCACGCTTGAGGGTGGCATCGTGACAGCCGCGCGCATCGCATTCGGCGGCATGGCCGGCACGCCCAAACGCGCCCATGCGGCCGAGGCCGCGTTGATCGGCCAGCCATGGGCCGACACCAGCATCACCGCCGCGCAAGACGCGCTTGCCGCGGATTTCACCCCGCTCTCGGATATGCGCGCCTCGGCCGACTACAGGCTGCGCAGCGCCAAAGCCATGCTGATGCGCTGCTTGCGCGAAAGCAGGGGCGAAGATGTGAACGTGCTGGCGGTGCAACCATGAGCGCGCATGACAGCCTGCCGCATGATGCGGCCTGCCTGCATGTGACCGGGCGGGCGCGCTATGTCGACGATATTCCCACACCTGCCGATTGCCTGCATCTGGCCTTTGGGCTCTCGCCAATCGCGCGCGGCACGATCCGCGCCATGGACCTTGCCGCTGTCCGGTCGGCACCGGGCGTGGTCGAGGTGCTGGCGGGGACCGATCTCGACCCGATGCCCGATTGCGCCCCGGCCGCCCATGACGAGCCGCTCTTGTCGGACGGCACGATCCATTACGCGGGCCAGCCGCTTTTCTTGGTGGTCGCGACAAGCCATCTGGCCGCGCGCCGCGCCGCACGGATGGCGCGCCTCGATCTGATCGAAGAGACACCGATCCTCGGCGTCGATGAGGCGCTCGCCGCCAATGCCCGTTTCGAGGACGGCCCACGCATCTATGCCAAGGGCGATGTCGCCGCCGCGATCGCAACGGCCGATCATGTGATCACGGGACAGATCACCCTTGGCGGACAAGAGCATTTCTATCTTGAAGGCCAAGCCGCCCTCGCCTTGCCGCAAGACAACGGCGACATGGTGATCCATGCCTCGACCCAGCATCCGACCGAGATCCAGCACAAGGTCGCCGATGCGCTGGGCTTGCCCATGCATGCCGTGCGCGTCGAGGTGCGGCGCATGGGTGGCGGTTTCGGCGGCAAGGAAAGCCAAGGCAATGCGCTGGCCATCGCCTGCGCCATCGCGGCCGCGCGCAGCGGCCGGCCCGCCAAGATGCGCTACGACCGCGATGATGATTTCGTCATCACCGGCAAGCGCCATGATATCGTGATCGCATACCGGGTGGGCGTCGATGCGACCGGGCGGGTCTTGGGGCTTGATTTCACCCATTACCTGCGCTGCGGCTGGTCGATGGATCTATCGCTGCCGGTGGCCGATCGGGCGATGTTGCATGCCGACAATGCCTATGATCTGCCGGCCGCGCGCATCACCTCGCATCGGTTGCGGACCAATCACCAAAGCGCCACGGCCTTTCGCGGCTTTGGCGGGCCGCAAGGCATGGTGGGGATCGAGCGGGTGATGGATCATATCGCCCATCACTTGGGCCGTGATCCCTTGGAGATCCGGCGCCTCAATTACTATCCCGAGGCGCATGTGGCCCGGTCCGAGGCCTCCGGCGGGAGTATTTTTGAAGCAAAGATGGCCAAAGATGCGCCCCGCATCGGGATCACGCCCTATGGGATGGAGGTGCGCGATTTCGTCTTGCATGACCTGACCCAACGCTTGGCGCAATCTTGCGATTATGCCGGGCGGCGCGCGGAGATTGCGCGGTGGAACGCGCACCAGCCGGTGCTTAAGCGCGGCATCGCGCTCAGCCCGGTGAAATTCGGCATTTCTTTCACGCTCACCCATCTCAACCAAGCGGGCGCGCTGGTCCATGTCTATCAAGATGGATCGATCCAGATAAACCATGGCGGCACCGAGATGGGCCAAGGCCTGTTCCAAAAGGTGGCGCAGGTGGCGGCAAGCCGCTTCGGCGTCGGCATAGAGCAAATCAAGATCACCGCGACAGATACGGGCAAGGTGCCCAATACCAGCGCCACGGCGGCCAGTTCGGGCACCGATCTGAACGGGATGGCGGTGCAAGCGGCCTGTGACACGATCCGGGCGCGCATCGCCACGCATCTGGCCGCGGTCCATGGCAATGACGATATCCATTTCGGCGATGGCTGCGTCCATATCGGCCAAGATCACAGGCTGAGCTTCCGGGAAGCGGTACAGTCGGCCTATGCCGCGCGCGTCAGCCTATCGGCCACGGGCTTTTACAAGACACCCGATATCGCATGGGACCGCATCGCGGGCCAAGGGCAGCCGTTCTTCTACTTCGCCTACGGCGCGGCCTGCTCGGAGGTGGTGATCGACAGCTTGACCGGCGAGAACCGCATCCTGCGCACCGATATCTTGCATGATGCGGGCGCAAGCCTGAACCCCGCGCTCGATATCGGGCAGATCGAGGGCGGGTTCGTGCAAGGTGCGGGATGGTTGACCTCGGAAGAGCTGGTCTGGGACGATCACGGACGGCTGCGCACCCATGCGCCCTCGACCTACAAGATCCCCGCCTGTTCGGACCGGCCGCCGGTGTTCAACGTCGACCTGTGGGACCAGCCCAACCGGGCCGAGACGATCTATCGGTCCAAAGCCGTGGGTGAGCCGCCCTTCATGCTGGGGATCAGCGTCTTGATGGCGCTCTCGGATGCCTGCGGGGCATGCGGGCCGCATTATCCCGACCTGCAGGCCCCCGCGACACCCGAGGCGGTACTTGCGGCGATCGACCGGGCGCGTGGGCCATGAGCACGATCCGCGTCACCATCACCGCCGTGCAAGGCTCGGCCCCGCGCGAGGTGGGGGCAGCGATGCTGGTCCGGGGCGACGGTATCGATGGCACCATCGGCGGCGGCGCGCTGGAGTGGGAGGCGATGCGCATCGCGCGCGCCATGCTGGTTGAAGGGCGGGATCGGGCCGAACATCGCCTGCCCCTCGGCCCGGCCTTGGGCCAATGCTGCGGTGGCGCGGTGAGCCTGTCTTTCGAGGCAGCCGAGGCGCTGGATCGCCACCAAGGCGCGCCGCTTTGGGTCTGGGGCGCGGGCCATGTCGGGCGCGCGGTCGTGGCGGTGATGGCCCCGCTGCCGGAGGTGGCGATCACATGGATCGACGATGCCGACGCGCGCTTTCCCGGCGATGTTGCCGAAGGTGTCGAAACGGTCGTGGCCGCCGATATGGCGCTTTTGATGGCCCATGCACCGCCTGTCGCTCATCACCTGATCCTGAGCTACAGCCACGAGATCGATCTGGCGCTATGTCACGGCGCGCTCATGCGCGGCTTTGCGAGTTGCGGGCTGATCGGCTCAGATACCAAATGGGCACGGTTTCAGGCGCGGCTGAAGGCACTGGGGCATATAGATGCCGAAATTTCACGCATCACCTGTCCGATCGGCGACCCGCGGATGGGCCGACACCCGCAAGCCATTGCCGTGGGGGTGGCCGGGCGGCTACTCACAATGCATCTGCACAAAGAATCGGCAGGCAAGCCGATCCAACGGGGGAAAGTGATCGCGACGTGACGGCGCTCTTGGAAATCGAGGGGCTATGCAAAGCCTATCCGGGTGTCGTGGCCAATGACGATGTGTCATTCGCGATTCAGCCGGGCGAAGTGCATGCACTTCTGGGCGAGAACGGCGCGGGCAAATCCACGCTGGTCAAGATGATCTATGGGCTGGTCAAGCCCGACCGGGGCGCGATGCGCTTGCGCGGGGCGCCTTATGCGCCGGTAGAGCCACGCGCGGCACGCGCGGCGGGCGTGGCGATGGTGTTTCAGCATTTCAGCCTGTTCGAAGCATTGAGCGTGGCCGAGAATATCGCGCTGGGCATGGAAGATCCGCCAAAACCACGCGATCTGGCTGCGCGTATCCGCGATGTCTCGCAAGCCTATGGCCTGCCGCTCGATCCTTTTCGGCTGGTGGGCGATCTGTCGGCGGGCGAGCGTCAGCGGGTCGAGATCATCCGCTGCCTGCTGCAAGAGCCCAAGCTCTTGATCATGGATGAGCCCACCAGCGTCTTGACCCCGCAAGAGGTGGAGATCTTGTTTCACACCCTGCGCAAGCTGGCAGCCGAGGGGACGGCGATCTTGTATATCAGTCACAAGCTCGAGGAGATCCGCACGCTTTGCGATGCGGCCACGATCTTGCGGTTGGGGCGCAAGGTGGGAGAATGCACCCCGCGTGATGTGACGGCCGCGCATATGGCGGAATTGATGGTTGGCAAATCGCTGGCCCAACCGGCGCGCGACACCCATACGCCGGGCGCGGTCTTGCTTGCGGTGGCGGGGCTCAACCTGCGCGCGGCCTCACCCTTTGGAACAAGCTTGCAAGATGTCAGCTTTTCGGTGCGGGCAGGGGAGATCCTTGGCATCGGCGGTGTCGCGGGCAATGGCCAAGACGAGTTGCTGGCCGCCCTGTCGGGTGAAATCAGCGCCGCAGCCGATGCGATCACGCTCAACGGCGCGCCCATCGGCGCGCTGAGCCCCAATGCACGCCGCCAGAAGGGTGTGCTTTGCGCACCCGAAGAACGGCTTGGCCATGCCGCTGCGCCAGAGATGACATTGACCGAGAACGCGCTGCTGACCGCGCGTATCCGGCGTGGGCTCGATCGTGGCGGCTTTGTCGATTGGGCCCGCGCGCGGGGCTTTGCCCAAGATATCATCACCCGCTTCGATGTCCGCACCCCGGGAACCGAGGTCGCGGCACGCGCCCTTTCGGGCGGCAATCTCCAAAAATTCGTGATCGGGCGCGAAATTCTACAAGATCCGACCGTTTTGGTGGTCAACCAACCCACTTGGGGCGTGGATGCCTCGGCAGCGGCCGCGATCCGGCAGGCGCTCTTGGATCTGGCCCAAGGCGGCGCTGCGGTGGTCGTGATCAGCCAAGACCTTGATGAGTTGCTCGAGATTTCAGACCGGTTCTGCGCGCTCAACGAGGGGCGGCTTTCGACCGCACGCGAGGCGCGCGGCCTGAGCATGGAAGAGATCGGCCTGATGCTGGGCGGGGCGCATGACATGGCCGAGGTGGTGGCATGATCGCGCTGGAAAAACGCCCGCAGCCCGCGCGCGGTTGGGTCATCGGCGCGCCGCTTTTGGCGGTGGTGCTGACGATGGTCGCAGGCGGGATCATGTTCGCGGCGCTGGGCAAGGATCCGGTCGGCGCGATCCGCATCATCTTTTGGGATCCGCTGTTTTCCGAGCAGTTCGCAGGCTATTCGCGGCCGCAATTGCTGGTCAAGGCAGGGCCGTTGATCTTGATCGCCATCGGCCTCAGCCTTGGGTTTCGCGCAGGGATTTGGAACATCGGGGCCGAGGGGCAATATATTGTCGGGGCGCTGTGCGGCGCGGCCTTCGGCTTGGCGTTTTGGCCATCGACACACCCGCTGATCTTTCCCGGCATGGTGCTGGCCGGTGTGCTGGGCGGTGTTCTTTGGGCGATGATCCCGGCGTTTTTACGGGTTTATGCGCGTACCAATGAAATTCTCGTGTCGCTTTTGTTGGTCTATGTCGCCGAGGCGATGCTGGCCTCGGCTGCGACGGGTTGGTTGCGCAACCCCGATGGGGCGGGCTTTCCCGGATCGCGCAACCTTGCGCGGCATGCGGGCACCAACAATCCCGAACTGATCGCAGGAACGGGGATGCATTGGGGGGTTTTGGCCGCCTTCGTGGCAGTGATCGCGGCCTATGTGCTGATGACGCGCCATGTGCTGGGTTACCAGATCCGGCTGGCGGGCCAAGCCCCGCGCGCGGCGCGTTTTGGGGGCGTGAATGCCGGGCGGCTGGTGATTTTGTGCATGGGTGTCTCGGGCGCGCTGGCAGGCATGGCGGGCCTGTTCGAGGTAAGCGGCCCCGCAGGGCGCATCTCGATCGATTTCAACGTCGGCTACGGCTTTACCGCCATCATCGTGGCTTTCCTTGGCCGGCTGAACCCGATCGGCATCTTGATGGCCGGGCTTTTGTTGGCGCTGACCTTCATCGGCGGCGAGTTGGCGCAGCTGATGTTGGGTATTCCCGCGCCCGCGATCCAAGCCTTTCAAGGCATGCTGTTGTTTTTCTTGCTCGCGCTCGATGTGCTGGCCAATTATCGTGTGAAGCTCAAGCGGGGGGCCATGGCATGATCGTCGATCCCGTCACGCTGATCGTGGCCTTGATCACCGTTGCCACGCCCGTGCTTTTGGCGGCCATCGGCGAATTGGTCGTGGAAAAGGCCGGTGTCTTGAACCTCGGGGTCGAGGGGATGATGATCATGGGCGCGGTCTGTGGCTTTGTCGTCGCCCATCACAGCGGCTCTGCGGCTTTGGGCTTTGCCGCTGGCATGGCGGGTGGGGCGGCGCTTGCCATGCTTTTCGCGATCTTGACCCAGCTCTTGATGGCCAATCAGGTGGCATCGGGATTGGCGCTGACGCTGTTCGGCCTTGGCCTCGCCGCGCTGATCGGGGTGGGCTATGGTGGGCTGGCCCTGCCTGCGGTCTACAGGCCCTTTCCCGAGGCCTTGCACAATATCCCTGTCGTGGGGCCGATCATGTTTTCGCATTCCGCGCTGGTCTATGTGGCGCTGATGTTGGTGGCGGCGGTGTGGGTGGTGCTGACGCGCACGCGGATCGGGCTGATCCTGCGGGCGGTTGGCGAAAACCACGACGCCGCCCATGCGCTTGGCTACAAGGTGGTGCGTATCCGCATCGCCGCGATCTTGTTCGGCGGGGCTTGCGCGGGTTTGGGCGGAGCTTTCCTGTCCGTGGTGCGGGTGCAGAATTGGCTCGAGGGGATGACCGCAGGCGCAGGCTGGATCGCGCTGGCGCTGGTGGTCTTCGCCTCGTGGAAGCCGTGGCGCGTTTTGTTGGGCGCGTGGCTGTTCGGGGGCATCGCGGCGCTGCAACTGCGCCTTCAGGCCGCCGAGGTGGGTGTGCCCGTGGCGCTACTGGATGCCTCGCCCTACCTCATCACGATCATCGTGCTTGTCATCATCTCATCGGACCGCAGCCGCGCGGCGCTGAACGCGCCCGCGATGCTGGGTCGTATCTTTCACACATCTGGCTGAGGATGTCGGGACATGCCAAAGACGCCAGACCATGATCAACCCCGCACGCGCCAGCGCGTACCTTCTTCACCCTATCCAAACTGGAGGATATCTGAATGAAAATGCTGCCAAAATTTTTGACCTCTGCGGCGCTCGCCGTAGGCCTTGCGCTGCCCGCGCTGGCACAAGACCCCTTCAAGGTCGGCTTCATCTATGTCGGCGCTGTCAGCGACATGGGCTGGACCTTTACCCATGATGTCGGCCGTCTGGCCGTCGAAGAGCATTTCGGTGATGCGGTCGAGACCGTGTTTCTCGAGAATGTTCCCGAAGGCGCGGATGCCGAGCGCGCGATCAGCCAAATGATCTTGGGCGGTGCTGACATGATCTTCACCACCTCCTTTGGTTATGGCGAGGCGACCAATGCCGTCGCGGGCCAATTCCCCGATGTCTATTTCGAGCATGCCACGGGCTATATGCGCGACCATCCCAATGTGTCCAACTATTCGGCCCGCTTCTACGAAGGCCGCGCCGTCTTGGGCCATATCGCAGGCCACATGACGGAATCGAACATCGTGGGCTATATCGCCTCCTACCCGATCCCCGAAGTGATCCGCGGCATCAACTCGGCCTATCTGCATGCACGTGCGGTCAATCCCGATGTCGAGTTCCGGGTGGTTTGGGCCTATACTTGGTTCGATCCCGCGATCGAAGCCGACGCCGCCCAAGCACTGGTCGATGCCGGCGCCGATGTGATCATGCAGCATACCGACTCGACTGCACCACAGACTGTCGCGCGCGATGCCGGCATCATCTCCTTTGGCCAAGCATCCGACATGATCCAATTCGCACCGCGTCCGCGCGTGGCCTCGATCATCGACAACTGGGCGCCCTACTATATCCGCCGCGTCGGTGAAGCGATGGAAGGGAATTGGGAACAGGCCGACACCTGGGAAGGCATGCCCACGGGCAAAGTCCTGATCGGTGAATTGAGCGAGGCGATCCCCGCCGAAGTCCGTGCCTCGGCCCAAGACATGATCGACGCGCTGAAGGCGGGCACCTATCACCCCTTCACCGGCCCGATCAATCGTCAGGACGGCACCGCATGGTTGGCCGAAGGCGAAGTGGCCGATGATGGCACGCTTTTGGGCATGAACTTCTACGTCGAAGGCATCACCGGCGAAGTGCCGAACTGATCCGCGACATCGGTTTTTGGATCGGCCCGCCCTTGTGGCGGGCCGTTTCGTTTGGGTGGGGTCGAGACCGCGAATTTTCATCCGAAAACTCGGGGGGCGCTGCCCCCGCCCGTGCCGGGCTCCCCCGGAGTATTTTCGAAGCAAAGATGGCGCTGACGGGGTGCCATTCGGCACGCGTGTCGCTTTCGTGTCGAATTCGGTCGGGTGGGCGAGGCACGGCTTGCGCCGCTCGGGCAGGTAGGGTCAGCATGTTTGCGCGCTTTGCCCGAAGGACCGGCCATGAAGACCCATGTCAAAGCCCTTGTCGTCGGCGGCGGTGCCGTCGGCACCTCGATCGCCTATCACCTTGCCCGGGCGGGCTGGGACGATGTCATGCTGCTCGAGCGCGACGAGTTGACCAGCGGCTCGACCTGGCATGCGGCAGGTCTGTTGCCCTTGTTCAACATGGGCTTCGCGACGAGCCATATCCATGACTACTCGGTCAGGTTCTACAAGACGCTCGAGGCCGAGACCGGGCTGAACGCAGGCTTCTCGGTTGTGGGCAATCTCCGCATGGCGCAGACCGATGCGCGCATGGATGAATACATGCTTTATGCCTCGACCGCAGAGACGGTGGGCATTCCCTTCGAATGGTTGACGCCCGATGAGATCAAGGCGCGCTGGCCCCTCGTCAGAACCGAGGATCTGAAGGGCGCAATCTATCACCCGACGGACGGCTACATAAATCCCGCCGATGTGACCATGGCGATGGCCAAGGGCGCGCGCCAGCGGGGTGTGGTGATCGAGCGGAAATGGCAGGTCGATGGCTATGCATGGACCGGGTCGGACTGGCGCGTGACCTGCACCAAGATGGTGGAAAAGGGCGGCAATCTTGTGCCATCCGATGAGCAGGTGGTGATCACCGCCGAGCATGTGGTGACGGCGACCGGCAACCACGCCCAGCGCACGGCACGGCTTTTGGGGATCAAGATCCCCGCCATTCCCGTCGAGCATCAGTATATCGTGACCGAGCCGGACCCCGCGCTGGTCGACTACCGCAAGACCAATGGCGAGCATCCGGTTTTGCGCGATGCGGATGCCAAATGGTATGTGCGCGAGGAACGCGGCGGCTGGATCTTGGGCCCCTATGAGCGGAACGCGCCCGCCTGTTTCGAATACAGCGTGCCCGACAGTTTCCGCGCCGATCTCTTTCCGCTCGATCTGGAACGGATCGAAGAAGAATACATGAGCATGATCCATCGGCTGCCCTCGTCCGAAACGGTGGGCCTCAAGGATGATTACAACGGCCCGATCTGCTACACCCCCGATGGCAACCCGCTGGTCGGCCCCGCGCCGGGCCTGCGCAACATGTGGCTGGCCGAAGGGTTCAGTTTCGGCATCACGGCGGCGGGCGGCACGGGTTACTACCTCGCCCAGATGATGGTCGAAGGCGAGGCCGAGATCGACATGGCCGCCCTTGACCCCAAGCGCTACGGGTCGTGGATGACGACCGAATACGCCGCGCGCAAGAACGAGGAATGCTACGAGAACGTCTTTATCCTGCATCATCCGGACGAGGAGCGCGAAGCCTGCCGCCCCCTGCGCACAGCACCCGCCTATGACCGGCAAAAGGCGCTCGGCGCGCAGTTCGGCCAGGTGAATGGCTGGGAGCGGCCGAATTACTACGGGCCGATCGGCGCGCCCGAAAGCTTCGATCATGACAGCCGCAGCTTCCGACGCGGCGCATGGTGGGAGTATGCCAAGGCCGAGGCCGCGGCGATCCGCAGCGCGGCGGGCATCATCGATGCCACGGCATTCGCCAAGCATGTGGTCAAAGGCCCCGGCGCGGCGGCCTTCCTTGATTGGTTCACCACCAACAAGCTACCCAAGGTCGGGCGCATCAACCTGACCTATGCGCTGACCGACACCGGCACGACGCGCACCGAATACACGATCATGCGCGAGGAGGAGGACCGCTTCGTCCTGATTTCCGCCGGGGCGTGGCATGCCTATGACCAAGATTACCTGCTCAAGGCCGTGGCAGACAAGGAGCCCGAGTTCGGCCGGATCGAGGTCGAGGATTGGACCACCCGTTTCGGCGTCTTCGCCTTGGCCGGGCCGAATTCGCGCGCGATCCTGAACGAATTGGTGCGCGATGCCGATCCGGGATCGGCGCTGTCGAACAAGCGGTTCCCATGGCTGTCCTTGCGCAAGATCGAGCTGGAGATGTGCCCGGTCGTGGCCGTGCGCGTGGCCTATACGGGCGAGCTGGGCTGGGAATTGCACCACCCGGTCGAGATGGGCCGCTATTTGTGGGATCGATTGATGACGGTCGGGGCCAAACATGGGCTCAAGCCCGTGGGCGCGCGGGCGCAGAACTGGCTCCGGCAAGAGAAATCCTATCGCGCTTTCGGCACGGAACTGGGCCGTGATGCCACCCCGCTGGAGGCTGGGCTCGACCGCTTTGTGGACCTTGGAAAAGAGTTCCGCGGCAAGCAGGCGATGCTGAACAAGGGCCTGCGGTCGGTTTGCGTGACGCTGCTGATCGACGGGCCAGCGGATGCCGATCCGTGGGGGCGCGAGGCGCTGCTCCATGACGGGGAAAAGATCGGGCGGCTCACCTCGGGCGGGTATTCGGTCGCTTTCGGCAAGCAGATCGGCATGGGCTATGTGCGCCCCGATCTGGCCAAGCCGGGCACCAAGCTCAAGGTCCGGATGTTCCGCGCGTTGTGGGATGCAGTGGTGACCGAGGACAGCCCCTATGACCCGCAGAACGCGGTGATCCGGGTGGATGGCTAGGCCGGGCGGTCGAACACCAAGAGCAGGTTGTTGGCCGGCATGGGGATGGTTTCGGCATGGGCCAGCCCATGGCGTTGCAGCATCGCGATCACATCGGCCATGTCTTTGTAGCCGATAGCGGGGTCTTGGGCGCGCAGGGCGGCGTCGAAATCTGCATCGCCTTGGCTGGTCGTGCAGCCATCGCGCAAGAACGGGCCGTAGAGGGCAAAGCGCCCGCCGGGGGCGAGCGCTGCGGCGACCTCGGCCAGCAAGGTCGTGACCTCAGGCATGGAAATCAGGTGCAACAGGTTGATCAGCACGATCAGATCGGCAGGGCCGTGATCCTTGGTCCAGCCCGGTTGCGCGGCATCCAGATCGCGCGGGGGCAGGATATTGGGCAAACCGGCATCGGCCACCCATGCCGTGATCGAGGCGCGGCGGGTCGGTTCGGGATCGGTCGGCTGCCAGACTATCCCCGGCATGGCGGCGGCGAAGGCGATCACATGCTCGCCGGTGCCCGAGGCGATTTCCAAGGCGCAGCCATGCTGGGGTGCGATGCGGGTCAATTCGGCGGTGATGGCCTCGCGGTTCCGGAGCGCCGAAGGGGCCGAGATGCGCGGATCGGCGGTTTTCGCGGCCGCATCGGGCAGGTCGAGCTTGCGGATCATGCCACGCCACCCCGAAACCGCGCGGGCGACAGCGCCGCAACCAGATCGGCGTCCAACTCTGGTACGCGACCTGCGACCAGATCGGCCACAAGCCGCGAGGCCGCGGGGGCGGTCTGGAACCCGTAGCCGCCCTGCCCCGCGACCCAGACAAAGGCGGGATCGACCGGGTCGGGGCCAAGCACCAGCAACCGGTCGGGCGCGAAACTCCGCAAGCCTGCCCAAGAGGCTGTCAGCCGCGTGACCTCGGGCGTGACGAAGTCCTGATAGCGGGCGATCCCCTCGGCCAGTACCATGTCATCGGGCCATGCGTCATGGGGTTCGCTCACCGGGTCTTCCTCGGCGGGTGAGATGATGAGTTGCCCGGCATCGGGCTTGGCATACCATGTCTCGCCTGCGCCCATCAGCATCGGCCAGTCTGAAATGTCATGGCCGCCCGGCGCGGGGATACGCGCGACCGAGCGGCGCAAGGGCGTGATCCCGATGGGCGCGATCCCCGCCATTGCGGCGATCTGATCGGCCCAAGCACCGGCGGCATTCACAAGGATGCGGGCCTGATGATCGCCGTTTGTGGTCCTGACACGCCAGCCGCCCGAGATGCGCGTGATCGCGGTCACAGGCGCGCCTGTTGTCACCTGCCCGTCATGGGCGCGGATATGCCTTGCGAAATGCTGGATCAGCCGGTCGGTGTCGATATCCCATGCCTCGGTATGGATCGCGGCGGCATGGATCGCGGCGGGGTTCAGGATCGGCACACGCGCCACCGCTTCATCCACCGGGATCGGGGTCAGATGCATATCGGCGACGTCATGGTCGAATGCCGCCTGCGCGCCCGGCCCGGCCAAGACCATCAGGCCACGCGGGCTGAGAACGCCACCATCAAGGCTGTCATGATCGGCGCGCGAGGCAAGGTTAAGCGCCACAGTCGCAGGCTTGCCATACTGCGCCTCGTAAAGTGCAGCCGACCGGCCCGAGGCGTGATAGGCAAGCGCCGCCTCGCCCTCGAGCAGCAGCACCCGGCCCAGTTCGGCCAGCTGCGCCCCGGCGGAGACCCCCGCAATGCCACCGCCGATGATGAGGAAATCATGGGTCATGGGTGGATGGGTGGCATGGCGGCAGGGGTGGTGGCAAGGGGGGGCGATTGAGGCTCTGTTGATGGCATGGATGCCCCCTCCTGACGGCATCGCAATGTGCCAATGTGATGTGTGTTGAAGTCATCACAGAAGGAGAGGACATCCATGCCATCAACAGAGCCCCCAAAAGAAACCAAAATCTAGGGAAACTCATGGCGGCAACGATACTTCGTTAACTGGAATATCCCCCCGCGTGGCTCAATCATAAAGTGAAAATTCTTCTGGCATACAAGATCAACATCACCCCCCCCTCACAACATACTCGGCACAACCAGATCGGGCGGCCTATGGCCATCGGCGAAGGTCTTGATGTTGATCAGCACCTTCTCGCCCATCTCGATGCGGCCCTCTTTCGTAGCCGATCCCATATGGGGCAAGAGCACCACGTTGGGCAGTTCGCGCAGGCGGGGGTTCACCTCGCGGCCGCGCTCGAAGACGTCGAGGCCCGCGCCGCCGATCTCGCCTGCGCGCAGCATGCGGGTCAGCGCGTTCTCGTCGATCACTTCCCCGCGCGAGGTGTTCACGATCACCGCCGAGGGTTTCATCAGCTTCAACCGCCGCGCGTTGAGCAGGTGGAAGGTCGAGGGCGTGTGCGGGCAATTGATCGAGATCACATCCATCCGCGACAACATCTGGTCAAGGCTGTCCCAATAGGTCGCCTCGAGCGCGGTCTCGATATCGGCATGAAGGCGGCGGCGGTTGTGGTAATGCACCTGCATCCCAAAGGCACGCGCGCGGCGTGCCACGGCCTGACCGATGCGGCCCATGCCCAAGATGCCCAAGCGCTTGCCGCCGACGCGCCCACCCATGAAGGCCGTGGGGGCCCAGCCCTCCCAGCGGCTTTCCTGCATCACCGCCATCCCCTCGGGCAAGCGGCGCAAGACGGCCAGGATCAGCGCCATCGCCATATCGGCGGTGTCATCGGTCATCACGCCCGGCGTGTTCGACACCAGAACGCCGCGCTGGCGGGCCGTCGCCACATCGATATGATCGACGCCTGCGCCGTAATTGGCGATCAGCTTCAGCCGCTCACCCGCCTGCGCCAGCATCGCGCCATCGATGCGGTCGGTGATACAAGGCACGATCACATCGGCGCGCGCCATCGCTGCGACAAGCTCCGCCTTGGTCATCGGTACATCCGCGCCGCTAAGTTCGACGTTGAACAACTCGCTCATCCGCGTCTCGACGACCTCGGGCAACCGTCGCGTCACGACAACACTCAATCGCTGCGCTGGCATTCGTCGCATCCCCCTGCTGGCAATCCCGCCTTTCCTCTGACACTCTCGCATCCGAACCGGCGACGCAAGCCGCGCGGCGAGCGCCGGACCGCACCACCCCGCACCCGGCACGGGCAGCGGGACCAAGGACAGAGACGAGCAGTATGAACAAAGCATGGGTCAGGCCGGGTATGGCCACCGCTCTCACGGCGCTGATCTTCGCCCTGCCCGGCATAGCGCTGGCCGAGACATCCACGGCGACGCAAGCACCCCAACCGCGGCCGACAAGCGCCACCGCCGCGTTGGTCCCTGCGCCGCAATCGGTTCAACCCGCCGAGGATACAGCCGAAAGCGCCGTCCCATCGCCACAGATCACGGGACCGCAGCGCGGCTCGGTGACGGGCTTTCCCATACCGCGTTTCGTCTCGATCAAGGCCTCCGAGGCCAATGTCAGGCGCGGCCCATCGCGCAGTCACCGCATCGACTGGGTCTTTCAGCGCCGCAATATGCCGGTGATGGTGGTCGCAGAACATGGCCATTGGCGGCGCATCATCGACCGCGACGGTGCGGGCGGCTGGGTGCATTACACACTTTTGTCGGGCGAGCGGACCGCCATCGTGACCGCCGAGATGCTGCCGATCTACACGCGCCCCGACACCGGCGCGACGATCCGCGCGCGCGCCGAGCGCGACGTCATCGCCGAATTGCGCCAATGCCAAACCGGCTGGTGCGAGATCGAGGCCGGCGGCTTTCGCGGCTGGGTCGCGGTCTCGGGGCTGTGGGGTGTCGATCCGGACGAGCAGATCGACTGAACCCCGCAGCCGCCCTCCGCCTGCGTGAAAGGCCGCCATCCCGATGATCCCCGATCCGACCCCGCAACGTGCCGAGGTTCCCGATGCGCGACTTGGCGCCGCGATGCTGGCCACGCGACTGTCCTTTCTCGCGGCGGGTTTCGTCATGGCCTGCTGGGCGCCGCTGATCCCCTTCGCCAAGGCACAGGTCGGCGCGGATGAGGGGGTCTTCGGCCTCTTGCTGCTCTGCCTTGGGGTTGGCGCGATCCTTGCCATGCCGCTGACGGGATATCTGAGTGCGCGCACGGGGGCGCGACCGATGATCTTGCTGGGCGGCTTCGGGCTGGTCGCGATCTTGCCCTTGCTGGTGCTGGCCCCTTCGGTCTGGGCGCTTGGCCTTGCCTTGGCGCTTTTCGGCGCCGCACTCGGCACCATCGATGTGGCGATGAACATCCATGCCGCCGAGGTCGAAACCCGCGCCGCGCGCCCGATGATGTCGGGCTTTCACGCGATGTGGAGCGTGGGGGGCATCTTGGGCGCGGGTGGGCTGACGGCGCTCTTGTCGCTCGGGCTGTCGCCCCTTGGCGCGGCCCTTTTGGGAAGCGGTCTGGCCGGCGTCGCGATGATCTTGGCCGCGCCCCGCCTTTTGCG
Source organism: Roseicyclus sp. (assembly GCF_965662675.1). Lineage (GTDB taxonomy): Bacteria > Pseudomonadota > Alphaproteobacteria > Rhodobacterales > Rhodobacteraceae > Roseicyclus. The sequence continues at coordinate 71,504 of NZ_CBFIIK010000003.1, forward strand.
GCGATCGGGCGGGGCCAAGCCTGAATTCGTCCGCCCGCGCGGTGTCGTGCTGCTCTTGGCCATCCTTGCCGCGATCTCGTTCCTCGTCGAGGGGGCGGTGCTGGATTGGGGCGCGCTCCTGATGGTGGCCCAAGGGCTGATGGAGCCGACGGGCGCGGGCATCGGCTACATGCTGTTTTCCATCGCCATGACGATCGCGCGGCTGACGGGTGACAGGGTCGTCGCAGCCCTCGGGCGCAAACAGGTGATGATCACGGGCGGTCTGATCGCCATGGCGGGCATCGCGCTGACGCTTGTGCCGGGCGTGCTTTGGCCCGCGCTTTTGGGGTTTGCCCTAATCGGTCTGGGCTGCGCCAATCTTGTGCCGGTTCTCTTCAGCCTTGCCGCGCAAAGCCGCGACATGGCCCCCGGCATGGCGGTCGCCGCCGTCACCACCACGGGCTATGCGGGCATCTTGCTGGGCCCGGCCCTGATCGGCTTTGCGGCTGACGCGACCAGCCTTGCCATAGCCTTCGGTGCCTTGGTGGTTGCGATGGCGGCCTTTCCCTTGGCCGCCGCCCGCGCCAGCCGACCCTAGGCCACCCGGTCGAGGCCGCGCCCCTTCAACAGCGCCTCCACCCCCGGCATCCGGCCACGAAAGGCGGTGTAAAGCTGATCGGCCTCTTGGCTGCCGCCCGCCGACAAGATGAACCGCTCCAGCCGCGCCGCCGTTTCAGGATCGAAGGGATCGCCCACCTCCTCGAAGGCGGCAAAGGCATCGGCATCCATCACCTCGGACCACATGTAGGAATAATACCCCGCCGAATAGCCATCGCCCGAGAACACATGCGCAAAATGCGGCGTCGCATGGCGCATTCCGATCGCCGCAGGCATGCCGATGCGCGCAAGCGTCGCGGCCTCCGCCGCCATCGGGTCGGCGGGCGCGGGGCCGTCATGGAAATCCAGATCGACAAGGGCCGAGGCGACATATTCCACTGTCTGGAACCCCATGTCATAGGTCCGCGCCGCAAGCAGCCGGTCGCGCAAGGCCACAGGGATCGGCGCGCCGGTCACGGCATGGCGGGCATGGCGATCCAGCACCTCGGGCACCTCCAGCCAATGCTCGTAAAGCTGGCTGGGCAATTCCACGAAATCGCGCGCCACGCTTGTGCCGCTGATCGAGCCATAGGTCACATCCGATAGCATCTGGTGCAGCGCATGGCCGAACTCGTGAAACAACGTGCGCGCATCGTCATAGGACAACAGGCACGGATCGCCCTTGGCGAAATTGCACACATTGACCACGATGGGGCGTACATCGCCGCCCAGTTTCTTCTGGCTGCGCATCGCCGAACACCACGCGCCCGACCGTTTCGAGCCGCGCGCGAAATAATCACCCACGAACACCGCCACATGGCGCCCCCCGCGCGTCACTTCCCATGCCCGCGCATCCGGGTGGTAAAGATCGACATCGAGCGGCCGAAACTCCAACCCGAACAGCCGCGTCGCGCTATCAAAACCCGCTTCGATCATCGCATCGAGCTGGAAATAGGGCTTCAGCTCCGCCTCGTTCAGATCATGCTCGGCCAAGCGCCGCTTTTCCGAATAATAGCGCCAATCCCACGGCGCGAGCGCGTCATTGATCCCATCGGCATGGAGCATCGCGGTCAGCCGCTCCGCATCAACCTCGGCCTGCGCGCGCGCGGGCGCCCAGACCGCCATCAACAGATCGCGCACCGCTGCCGGATTGCCCGCCATCTCGGTCTCAAGCTTGTAGGCCGCGAAACTCTCATATCCCAGCAACGCCGCTCGCTCGGCGCGCAGCGCGAGAATCTCGGCACTCAGCACGCGGTTATCGCTTTCGCCCCCATTCGCCCCCCGCGCAGCCCATGCCCGATAGGCCCGCTCACGCAGATCGCGCCGGGGCGAGAATTGCAAGAACGGCACGATCAGCGAGCGCGACAGCGTCACCACCGGCCCCGCCTGCCCCTTTTCACGCCCCGCCTCACGCGCGGCCGCGACCACGAACTCGGGCAGACCCGCCAGATCGGCCTCAGACAGCGCCATGAACCAATCGCGCTCATCGGCCAACAGGTTCTGCGTGAATTGCGTGCCCAACACCGCCAACCGCGACTTGACCGCCGTCAACCGATCCCGCGCCGCGCCCTCCAGCGCCGCGCCCGACCGGACAAAGGACCGATGCGTCAGGGTCAGCACGCGCATCTCTTCATCGCCAAGCCCCAGTTCATCCCGCCGCTGCCACAGATCGTCGACCCGCGCGAAGAGCGCGGCATTATTGGTGATCTCCGATGCATAGGCCGACAGCATCGGCGCGAAGTCCCGCTGCAACGCATCGCGCGCCGGGTTCGCATCGGCGCCGGACAGGTTGTAGAATACGCCGGCCACCCGGTCGAGCAGCTGATCGGCCAATTCCAAAGCAGCGATGGTATTGGCGAAGCTGGGCGGCGCGGGGTTCTCGGCAATCGCCGCCACGGCCGCCCGCCCCTCGTCCAAAGCCGCCGCCATCGCGGGCGCGAAATCCCCATCCGCGATCCGCGCGAAAGGCGGCAGGCCAAAGGGCGTATCCCATGTCTCGAGCAGCGGATTTGTCATATGCGAAATCTCCTTCAGATCACGAGATAGGCCAAAGGGGCCGATCCTGCACCCCTTCTTCGTTTCAAAAATATCCCGGGGGGAACACCCGGCACGGGTGTGGGGGGCAGCGCCCCCCTAAACGCCGCCGCAGACCGGGCAATCGCCCCGCCGCGCCAGCTTGATCTCGCGGCTTTCCGCCATCAAGGCATCATGGATCACCATCCGCCCGGCCAAGGGCACCCCCGCCCCGGTGATCAGCTTGACGGCCTCCATCGCCATCATCGCTCCGATCACACCCGGCAAGGCCCCGACGACGCCCGTTTCGGCACAGGTGGCCGACAGCCCGGGCGCGGGCGCTTGCGGAAAGATGCACGCCATGCAGGGCGCGCCGCGCGCCGGGTCATAGACCGTCACCTGCCCCTCCCAAGCCGAGATCGCGCCCGCCACGACCGGCTTGCCTGCGCGCACTGCGGCCCGGTTGATCATCGCGCGGGCAGCGAAGCTGTCGGTGCCATCGAGGATCAGATCATATTCGGCGAACAGCTCCGCCGCGATCCCCTCCTCCAGCGCCCGGTTATAGGGCCTGACCTCGACATGGGGGTTCAAATCCGCCATTGCCTTCTGCGCCGAAAAAACCTTGGGCATGCCTTGGCGCGCATCCGTGTGGATCACCTGCCGCTGCAAATTCGACAGGCTGACGGTATCGGCGTCGATCACGCCCACCCGCCCCACACCGGCGGCAGCAAGATACAAAAGCGCAGGCGCCCCCAGCCCCCCCGCGCCCACGACCAGCACCCGCGCCGCCTTCAGCGCGCGCTGGCCCGACCCGCCGATCTCGCGCAGCGTGATATGGCGGGCGTAGCGCTCCAACTCCTCATCCGAGAACGGCCCCTTCGGTGCGGCTACAGGCGCGGCTTGCACGCTGCGATCCGCCCGCGCGCGCAACCATCCAAGCCCACCGCGATAGACCAGAACCACCCCAACCAAGATGCCCACGAACAACCATTCACCCAGCGAGCCACCCGTCGCCTGTCGCAAGGGATGCGTAATGGGCAGCACGATCTGCACCGCGACGACCGCAAGATAGAGCAAAGCCAGCATGACGAAGCGCGCCCGATAGGGGGTCTTCATCAGATGCCCCAAGCCCCAAAGCATTGCGCCCAGCGCCAGCACGAACACCATTCAAGCCACCCCGGTCGAGCCGAAACCGCCTGCGCCGCGCGCGGTCTGATCCAAGCCATCCACAATGACGAAGCGCGCCTGGATCACCGGCGCGATCACCGCTTGCGCGATGCGGTCCCCGTGGCCCACCACGAAATCCTCCTGCCCGAAATTCACCAAGATCACCCCCAAGGGCCCGCGATAATCGCTGTCGATCGTGCCGGGGCTGTTGGGCAGCCCCACCCCATGCTTCAGCGCGAGGCCCGAGCGCGGGCGGATCTGCATCTCATAGCCTTGCGGGATCGCCACGCGCAGCCCCGTCGGCACCAAGACCCGCGCACCGGGGACCAAGATCAACCCTGCCGCCCGATCCTCGGGCATCAGATTGGCGCGCAGATCGGCCCCCGCCGCCCCCGCAGTGGCATAATCGGGCAGCGCCACGCCGGGATCGGCCCATGCCTCGCGCAAGGTCTCGATCACAACGCCCATAACGCCCCCTTCATCTTTCCAAAAATACGCATGCGTCCTTGCCGCTCAGGCCAGCGCATCGGCAATGCGCAGGGCCAGCCGCCGGGCGACCTCGGCCTTGGCCAAGCGCGGCCAGCTTTCCGCGCCCTCGGCGGTGATCAGCGTGACCGCATTCTCGGCCCCGCCCATGATCCCCGTCTCGGGCGAGACATCATTGGCCACGATCCAATCGCAGCCCTTGCGCGCGCGCTTGGCCTCGGCATGGGCCACGACCGTCTCGGTCTCGGCGGCAAAGCCCACCACAAGCCGCGGACGCCCCGCGCCCATCTGCGCGACATGGGCCAAGATGTCGGGGTTTTCCGCGAACGCCAGCGCGGGCGGCCTGCCCGTGCCATCCTTCTTCATCTTCTGCCCGGCGGCATTGGCCACCCGCCAATCGGCCACCGCCGCGGCAAAGACCGCCGCATCGGCCGGAAGTGCCGCCGCCACCGCATCGGCCATCTGTTGCGCCGTTTCCACCGCGAACACATCGACACCGAAAGGCGGCGGCACGCTGGCGGGACCGGTGATGAAACTCACCCTTGCCCCCAGATCGCGCAGCGCTGCCGCAAGTGCCGCCCCTTGCGCCCCTGATGAGCGGTTGGCGATGTAGCGCACCGGGTCGATCGGCTCATGGGTGGGGCCGGATGTGACCAGCACATGCCGCCCCTTGAGCGGCCCATCGCCAAGTGCGGCAGAAATGGCCGCCACGATCTCGGGCACCTCGGCCATGCGCCCCGGCCCGAACTCGCCACAGGCCATCGGCCCCTCGCCCGGCCCAACCATCAGCACGCCATCGGCCTGCAATTGCGTCAGATTGCGCTGCGTCGCAGGGTGCTCCCACATCCGCACATTCATTGAGGGCGCGATCAGCACCCGCTTGTCGGTCGCCAACAAAAGCGTCGTGGCCAAGTCACCCGCCAGCCCCCCCGCCATCTTGCCCATCAGATCGGCCGTGGCGGGGGCCACCACCACCAGATCGGCGGCGCGGCTCAACTCGATATGGCCCATCTCGGCCTCATCGGTCAGATCGAACAGATCGCGGTAAACCTTTTGCGCGGCCAGGGCCGAGACTGACAGTGGTGTGACGAATTCCTCGCCCGCCCGCGTCAGCACCGGGGTCACATGCGCGCCATGCTCGCGCAGTCGCCGGATCAGGTCGAGCGCCTTGTAGGCCGCGATCCCGCCGCCGATGATCAAGAGAATCCGCTTATCCGCCAGCATCCCCGGTCGCCCTTTTGCTCCGCGCGGAAGGTTAGGGGCCCGCCATGCCAAGGGCAATGCCAATCTCCCTCGGCCGCCCCTGCGGCGCGCGCCATAGGTGCTGCGTCACGCGAACGCTGCGGCCCGACGCCTAGCGCAGAAAGGCGATGATCTGGGTCGGCACCACGGCCTCATCGGACCCTATCCGCGCATCGGGTGCGGCGACAGAGATCGACAGGACGAACAGCCCCGCCAAAAGCGCCAATGGCGCATGGAGGATCACGCGGCGAAGAATGACCGAACCTCTTTGGATTGCGCCTCGAGCGTTTTGCGCATCTTGGCGAATGCTGCCGCCTCAAGCTGGCGCACACGCTCCTTGGACAGGCCCAGCTCATCGCCCAAGCTTTCCAGCGTCCGCGGCTCGTCACGCAGTTTGCGTTCGCGCACGATGAAGCGTTCACGCTCATTGAGCGCCTGCATCGCCATGATCAGCCAATCGCGCAGCTGGGCGGTGTCATGGCTTGCCTCGACGATCTCGGCGGCCTGCGCGCTGTCATCTTCCAGCGCATCGATCCATTCGCGCCCATCATCATCGACCGATTGCGTGGCGTTGAGCGAGTAATCGGACCCGGCCAAACGCCCTTCCATCATCTCGACATCATGCAGTGGCACGCCCACTTCGGTGGCGATCATCTGGCGCAGCTGGTGCTTATCAAGGCTTTGGCCCGCAGCCTGTGCCTCGCGTTCCAACCTTGCCTGAACACGGCGCATATTGAAAAACAGCGATTTTTGCGACGAGGTGGACCCGGTGCGCACCATCGACCAGTTACGCATGACGTAATCCTGAATCGATGCCTTGATCCACCACACGGCATAGGTCGAAAAGCGCACGCCGCGATCGGGATCGAACTTGTCGGCAGCTTTCATCAGGCCCAGACCCGCCTCTTGGATCAGGTCGTTCATCGGCGCGCCGTAGCGTTTGAACTTGGCCGCCATCGAGATCGCAAGGCGCATATAGGCTGTCACCAGCCGGTGCAGCGCCTCTTCATCGCGCTGGTCGCGCCAGGCATAAGCCAGCCGCAATTCCGTTTCCGCATCCAGAAGCTCCGCCCGCATCGCGCGGCGGCTGAGGTTCTGATCGCTACCCATGTCTAGTGCCATCTGGGACCCCCCCGGTTCCTCTTGATCACGCATCGGCAAGTCACGTTCTGTTAAGTGTTACGCAGCCAATCGCGTTCCGGTTCACTTTTGGGATGGAAAAAAATTTGCCTTCGGTGACATCGTGCCGAAACGCCAAGCGACACCAGGGATTCGGCCCGGATCACACAAGGATTTTACGATGGACTACACGCTTTTGATCGGGGATCGCTCCTACTCGAGCTGGTCGCTGCGCGGCTGGCTTCCCTTCGCGGCCTTCGACATCCCGGTCCGGGTGCAATCGAATATCCTCTACCGCGCGGAATTTGCCGACGATCTGGCGGCATTCGCCCCCGGCCTGCGCAGCGTGCCCGCGCTCAAGACGCCCCAAGGCGGGCTTTTGACCGATAGTATCGCCATCGCATGGCATCTGGCCGAGGCCTTTCCCGAGCGTGGGCTTTTGCCACTCGAGCCGACACAACGCGCCATGGCCCAAAGCCTGATCGCCGAGATGCATTCGGGCTTTGCCGCCCTGCGCGGCGCCTGCCCGATGAACCTGCGCACGGCATGGGGGGGCTTCACCCCGTCCGAGGCGGTGCTGGCCGACCTCGCCCGGATCGAGGCGATTTGGGCCGCCGCGCGTGCCCGCGCGGCGGGGCCCTTCCTCTTTGGTGCCTACACGCTGGCCGATGTGTTCTACGCCCCTGTGGCCATGCGCATCGCGGGTTATGGCCTGCCCGTATCGGACCACGCGCAAGCCTATGTCGCGGCACATCTGGCCCATATGCCGCTGCGCAGTTGGCGCGCTTTGGGATTATCCGACGGCCCGGAACAGCCGACCTACGAGATGGGCCTGCCGCGCCTGCCCTTTCCCATCGCGCCGCCGGAGATGTGACCGGCGGCATTTACCATTGGTTAAGGCTTCGCCGCTAAGCGTTAACCATGTTCGACACAGCCCGCGCCGAAAGCCTCGCCCGTATCAATACCGTCGCTTTCGAGGGGCTCGAGGCGCGCCGGGTCGAGGTGCAATGCGCCATCACCCCCGGCATCCCGGCCTTTTCGGTGGTGGGCCTGCCCGACAAGGCCGTGTCCGAGGCGCGCGAACGGGTGCGCACCGCGCTTTCGGCGATGGCCATCGCGCTCCCCTCCAAGCGGATCACCGTGAACCTCTCGCCCGCCGATCTGCCCAAGGAGGGGTCTCATTTCGACCTGCCCATCGCGCTGGCACTCTTGGCGGCGCTCGACATCATCCCGCGCGAAAAGGTCGAAGAGGCGATGGCGCTGGGGGAATTGTCGCTCGACGGCAGTTTGGTCTCGGTCATCGGCGCGCTGCCCACGGCGCTTGCGGCAGGCGAGGATGGTCGCGTGCTCTACTGTCCCCAAGGCTGCGGGGCCGAGGCGGCTTGGGTCGGCGCCACCACGGTCTTTGCCGCCCGCGATCTGGCCGCGCTGATCGCCCATTTGACCGAGCGCGCACCGCTGGAACCCGCCCGCCCCGGCGAAGTCGTGGCGACAGCCCATCCCAAATGCCTCTCCGAAGTGCGCGGCCAAGAACGCGCCAAACGCGCGCTGGAAATCGCCGCCGCCGGCCGCCACCATTTGCTGATGGTCGGCAGCCCGGGTTCAGGCAAGTCGATGCTGGCCGCGCGACTGCCCGGCATCTTGCCGCAGCTTTCCGCGCCGGAGGCTTTGGAAACCTCGATGATCCATTCGCTGGCAGGGCTGCTTGACGATGGCGGCATCTCGCGCACGCGACCCTTTCGCGCGCCGCATCACACGGCCTCCATGGCGGCCATCGTGGGCGGTGGGCGCGGGGCGAAGCCGGGCGAGATCAGCCTTGCGCATAACGGCGTCCTGTTCCTCGACGAATTCCCGGAATACCCTCGCGCGGTCCTCGAAACCCTGCGCCAGCCGATCGAAACGGGCGATGTGGTGGTGGCGCGCGCCAATGCCCATGTCACCTATCCCTGCCGCTTTTTGCTGATCGCGGCGGCCAACCCCTGCCGTTGTGGCCAGCTTTACGATGCGGCGCAGGCCTGCGGGCGCGCGCCCTTGTGCGGATCGGACTACATGGGGCGCATTTCGGGGCCTTTGATGGACCGCTTCGATCTGCGCCTCGAGGTGCCGCCGGTGGCCTATGCCGATCTCGACCTGCCCGCGACGGGTGAACGTAGCGCCGTCGTGGCAAAGCGCGTTGCGGCCGCGCGTGCGGTGCAGGCGGCCCGTTTCTCCGCGCTTGGCGCGTCGGCACGGGTGAACGCGGATGCCGAGGGCGCGCTGCTTGACCAGATCGCCACCCCCGATGCGGCGGGAAAGGCGCTTTTGCTGCAGGCCGCCGACCGCTTCAAGCTGACCGCACGCGGCTATCACCGGATCTTGCGTCTGGCACGCACCATCGCCGATCTGGAGGGGGACCACACAATCGGCCATCCCCATATCGCCGAGGCCATCGGCTATCGTTTGATGGGCGGTGCAGGCTGAGCTTCAGCCAAGCCGCGCCGCGATCGCATCCCAGATCAGGCCGGCGACATTAACACCATCGAAACGTTCCAATTCCTGAATTCCTGTGGGCGATGTCACGTTGATCTCGGTCAGGTAGCCGCCGATCACATCGATGCCAACGAAGATCTGCCCCATCTCGCGCAGGCGCGGGCCGATGGCGGCGCAAATCTCATGCTCGCGCGCGGTCAGGCCGATCTTTTCGGCCCGCCCACCCACATGCAGGTTCGAGCGTGTCTCGCCCACCGCAGGCACCCGGTTGATCGCACCCGCGGGATGTCCGTCGACCAAGATGATCCGCTTATCGCCCTTGGCCACATCGGGCAGGAATTTCTGCGCGATCAGCGGTTCGCGGTTCATGCCGGTGAACAGCTCATGCAAGGAATTGAGATTGCGGTCGCTTTCGGGAAGCCGGAACACCCCTGCGCCGCCGTTGCCGTAAAGCGGCTTGAGGATGATATCGCCGTGCTTTTCCTTGAACGCGCGCAAAACCGACAGATCGCGCGCAATGGTGGTGGGCGGCGTCAGATCGGGGAAATCGAGAACCAGCAGCTTTTCGGGATTGTTACGCACCCAAAACGGGTCATTGACCACCAAGGTTTGGCCCTTGAGCCGGTCGAGCAGATGCGTGGTGGTGATATACCCCATGTCGAAAGGCGGATCTTGGCGTAGCCAGACCACATCGGCATCGGCAAGATCCAAATCGATCATCGGCCCCAAATGCGCATGATCGCCCTTGACCCGCTGCACGCGAAGGCTGTGCGCGCGCGCCATGATGCGCCCCTCGCGATAGCTCAGATGATCAGGGGTATAGAAGAAAAGGTCATGGCCGCGCGCCTGCGCCTCTTCGGCCAGGCGAAAGCTGCTATCGGCATCGATATTGACCGACCCGATCGGGTCCATCTGAAAGGCGACTTTCATGCTTCAAGCTCCCGGGCTTTGCGCGACACCCTTGTTTGGCCCGTCGCGGGCCAAGGCGCAAGACCGGGCGGTGACGCCGCGCCTTAACCTGCCTGCAGCGCATTGGGGATCACATCGATACGCCCCCTGCCATCGACCAAGGCGACATCGAAGCGCATTGGTGTCAGCGAGCCTGTGCCGAAAAACCCAAGCGCGGCCTCGGCGCTGGCCAAGAGCCGCCCGACCTGGTGCCGCGTCAGATGCGCCACGGCCTGCGCGAAGCTGCGAGAGGATTTCACCTCGACGAAAACAATCTCGCCCGCCTTCGACATGACCAGATCAATCTCACCGGCAGCACCGCGCCAGCGGCGGCACAACAACCGATAACCCGATGCACGGTAGGCCGCCAAAACCGTATCCTCCGCCGCCTTGCCCGCCAGATAGGACTTCAAACCACTCATCCCGCATCCTCATCCTTGAGCGCCAAGGCGCGCTGATACACATCCCGCCGGGGCAAACCCAATGCCTCGGCCACTTCTGCCGCCGCTTCCTTCACGCGCAAACGGCCCAAGGCGTCGCGCAGGGCCGCGTCGATATCGGCCGCATCGGCCACCACGGCCAAGGGCCGCCCGATGACCAAGGCGATTTCCCCCTTCACAGGGGCATCCGCCAGCGCGTCGCGCAAGCTGCCCAAGGTGCCGCGCCGCACCTCTTCGAAGCGTTTGGTCAGCTCCCGGCACAACGCCGCCTCTCGCGCTTCACCCCATGCTTCGCACAATTCACCTAACAATCTGTGAATGCGTTTGGGGCTTTCATAGATGACAAGCGTCGCAGGCACCGTGCCGATCTCATCGCACCAGCGTGCCCGGGCACCGGCCTGCGCCGGGGGAAAGCCTGCGAACATGAACCGATCCGACGGCAGGCCCGAGATGCTCAATGCCATGATCGCGGCGGATGGTCCGGGGGCGGCGGTCACGGGCATTCCCGCCTCGATCACCGCACGCGCCAGCTGATAGCCCGGATCAGCGACGACCGGTGTCCCCGCCTCCGAGGCATAGGCCACGCTCTTGCCATCGGCCAGCGCACGCAAGATGCGCGGGCGCACCTCGGCCCCATTGTGATCATGATAGGCCAAAAGCGGTCTGCCACCCAGCTTGATGCCATGAATTTCCATCAGATGGCGCAGCGTGCGGGTATCCTCGGCCGCCAATACATCGGCGCTGCTCAGAATATCGAGCGCGCGCAAGGTGATGTCGCGTGCCGCCCCGATCGGGGTGGCGACGAGGTAAAGCCCGGCGACCAAGGGCTTTTGCCGCGCGATCGCCGCATCGGCGGCCTGTTCGTCATCATGCATCGGTGAGGTCCCGCCCGTCGCGCCGCACATGGTGTCGGCATCGTTTACTTGTCACCGCGAACGCCTTAGCCTAGGGCCGTAGGAATGGCAGCGTCCATCGGAGGTGAGTGTGCGATGATTTCCGCTTTGCGTCTTTTCCGCAAGCCCTTGCGGCTCGTCGGTCTTTTTGGAGCCATGGCCCTGCTTGCGGCCTGCCAAGGCACCGGCACGGGCGCGGGTCCGCGTGTCGGCGGCCAGACCGTTCAGGTAGCCATGCTTTTGCCCATGAGTTCGCAACAAGGCGGCGACGCGGTCATCGCGCGCAGCCTCGAGAATGCGGCGCGCATGGCGGTCGCCGATCTGCAGGGGATCACGATCGAGATCACGGTCTATGATACAGCGGGCCAGGCCGCGACCGCGGCCAATGTCGCGCGCGAAGCGGTCGCCGCCGGTGCCGATGTCATCGTCGGCCCCTTGCGCTCGGATGCCGCCGCCGCCGTCGGCGTTGCGGTCGCCAGCTCCAATGTCGCGGTGCTGAGTTTCTCCAATAACACCGAGATCGCGGGCGGCAATGTCTTCGTCTTGGGCCATACCTTCGCCAATACCGCGGCGCGGGTCGTCTCCTATGCCGCATCGCAGGGGCGCAATCGCATCGTGGTGGCGCATGCGCAGAACTTGGCCGGCGATGTGGCGCGCGACGCGGTCTTGCGTGCAGCGCAAGCTTCGAGCGCGACTGTCGTCTCGGTCGTGCCATATGAATTCTCGCAAACCGGCGTGATCGAGGCCGTGCCGCGCATCGTGGGGGCGGTGAATGACAGCGGCGCGAACGCGCTGATGATGACCGCCGACAGCGCCGGCGCCCTGCCCTTCTTGGCGCAGTTGTTGCCCGAGAACGGCCTCGATGTCGGCGCGGTGCGGATGATGGGGCTGACGCGTTGGGACACGCCGCCGCAAACGCTGGAGCTTTCGGGGCTGCAAGGGGGCTGGTTCGCCGTGCCCGACCCACAGGCCACGGCCGATTTCAACGCCCGCTACGCGGCGTCCTTCAGCGGACCACCGCATATCCTCGGCGCCTTGGGCTATGACGCGATCCGCGCGGTGGGCGAGACCGCCGCCGCCACGGGCCGTATTGGCACTGGCGATCTGACGGCAAGCTCTGGTTTTCAGGGCGCGAACGGGGTATTCCGGCTGCGCAGCGATGGCACGAACGAACGGGCCATGGCGATCGCGCAGGTAACCCAAAATCAGGTGGCCATGATTGACCCCGCCCCAAGACGCCTTGGCGGTTTCGGTTTCTGACCGAAACCCGACCCTTCCACCGACCGCATCCGAACCGGGCGAGCTGATCGCACCGGCGCATGAGATTCTGGATGAAGCCGCGCTCTGTGCCGAACTTGACGCCGCGATCGCAGGGCTGACCGATGCGGGCGCATTGCGCGCGGCGGCGACCCAATGCCTTCAGGCGGCACAAGACAAGGGCCGCGCGGTCATCACCGCGGGGATCGCCGCGCAGCCGCTGACCGCGCGGCGCATCACCCGCGCCTATACCCATCTAACCGATGGCCTGGTGCGGGCGGTGTTGCATGCCGCCCATGCGCATGTCGCACCAAGTGGCACGGCCGAAACCGAGCGGATGGCCGTGATGGCCGTGGGCGGCTATGGCCGTGGCGAAATGGCCCCGCATTCCGATGTCGATCTGCTTTTCGTCAGCTCCCGCGAGATCACGCCGCAGATGGAAAAGGTGATCGAATTCGCCCTCTACATGCTGTGGGATCTGCATCTGAAAGTCGGCCATGCCAGCCGAACGCTCAAGGAGTGTCTCAAGCTCGGCAAACAAGATGTGACGATCCGCACCAGCTTGCTCGAGATGCGTCAGATCACCGGCGATGCCGCCATCGCACAAGAGTTGCAAAAAACCCTGCGCAACCAGCTTTTCCGCGGCACGGTGGGCGATTTCATCGAGGCCAAGCTTGCAGAACGCGCCACCCGACACCGCAAGCAAGGCGGCCAGCGCTACGTCGTCGAGCCCAATGTCAAGGAAGGCAAGGGCGGGCTGCGCGATCTGCAAACCCTCTACTGGATCGCGAAATACGAACATGGTGTGACGCGGGCGGGTGAGTTGGTGGCACTTGGCGTGTTCTTGCCCGAGGAATTCGCGGCATTCGACGCGGCCGAACGCTTTCTATGGGCGGTGCGCTGCCATCTGCATCTGATCGCCGAGCGCGCGCAGGACCAACTGACCTTCGACAATCAGGTCGCCGTGGCCGAGCGCTTGGGCTACCGTGACCATTCTGGGCGGCGCGCGGTCGAGCACTTCATGCAAGATTATTTCCGCCACGCCACCCGCGTGGGCGAGCTGACGCGCATCTTCCTGACCGAGCTCGAAGCGCGCCATGTCAAGCAGGAGCCGGGACTTTTGGGCTTTCTGCGCGGGCGCACGCGGCGCAAGAAACTCAAGCCCGGCTACGTGGTGAAGCAAAATCGCATCAGCGTGGCCAATGAGGCGGTGTTTTTCGCCGACAAGCTCAACATGCTACGCCTGTTTCAAGAGGCGTTGCGCACGGGCTACCTGTTGCATCCCGATGTGATGCGCGCGCTCTCCTCCAATCTCAAGCTGATCGACGACGAGATGCGCCGCGACCCCGAGGCGGTGGGGATTTTCCTCGATCTGCTGCTCAAGCATGGCAATCCCGAACGCGCGCTTCGCCGGATGAACGAGCTTGGCGTGCTGGCCGCCTTCCTGCCGGAATTCGCCCCCATCGTCGCGATGATGCAGTTCAACATGTATCACAGCTACACGGTCGATGAGCATACGATCCAAGTCATCTCGACTTTGGCCCAGATCGAACGCGGCGAGTTGAAAGAGGAACTTCCGGTCGCCTCTGGCATCTTGAAGGAGGGGATCAACCGCAAGGTGCTTTATCTGGCTTGCCTGCTGCACGATATCGGCAAGGGACGGAAAGAGGATCACTCGATCCTTGGGGCCCGCATCGCGCGCAGTATCGGGCCGCGCTTGGGGCTCAAACAGGCCGAGGCAGAAACGCTGGAATGGCTGGTGCGCTACCATCTGCTGATGTCGGACATGGCGCAAAAGCGCGACATCGCCGACCCGCGCACGGTACGCGATTTCGCCAAGGCGGTGAAAACCCGCGAACGGCTCGACCTGCTGACAGTGCTGACGGTTTGCGACATTCGGGGCGTCGGGCCGCATACATGGAACAATTGGAAGGCCACGCTGTTGCGCGGTCTGCATCGCGCGACCGCCATGGCGCTTGATACCGGGCTTGAGGATCTCAACCGCGACAAGCTCGAGGGTGAGGCCAAGCGCGCCCTGCGCGACGCGCTGAGCGGTTGGGCAAAGGCCGATCTCAAGGCCGAGATGGACCGCCATTATGGCCCCTATTGGCAAGGTCTCGATCTCGCCACCCAAGTCACCTTCGCCGAAATGCTGCGCGATCTGGGCGCAGACGAGATCCGCATCGACACCCGCGAAGACCTTGACCGCGACGCGACGCGCGTATGCTTTGCGCTCAACGATCACCCCGGCATCTTCAGCCGGCTTGCCGGTGCGCTCTCACTGGTCGGCGCCAATGTGGTGGACGCGCGCACCTATACCTCCAAGGATGGCTATGCGACCGCCGTCTTCTGGGTGCAAGACGCCGAGGGCAACCCCTACGAGGCGCGCCGCCTGCCGCGCCTGCGCGAGATGATCGACAAGACGCTCAAGGGCGAGGTCGTGGCCTCGCGCGCGCTGGAAGGCCGCGAAAAGATCAAGAAGCGCGAGCGCCCCTTCAAGGTGGCGACCAATATCACCTTCGACAATGACGGCTCGGAAATCTACACCATCATCGAGGTCGACACCCGCGACCGCCCCGGCCTGCTTTATGATCTGACCAAGACGCTGGCGGCCTCCAACATCTATATTTCCTCTGCCGTGATCGCGACCTATGGCGCGCAGGTGGTCGATACCTTCTACGTCAAGGACATGTTCGGCCTGAAGCTGCACACCAAATCCCGCCAAGAGGCGCTTGAGCGCAAGCTGCGTGACGCGATCGCGCGCGTGGCTGAACGGGCGGGCGCCTGAGATGGCGGCGGTCGCGCGTCCCATCCGCCTGATCGCGGGCTTTATCACTGTCGGTTTCTGGACCTTGGCCAGCCGCATCCTCGGCTTCGTGCGCGACATCCTGATTGCAGCCTATATGGGCACGGGGCCGGTGGCCGAGGCGTTTTTCATCGCCTTTTCGCTGCCCAACATGTTCCGCCGCTTTTTCGCCGAAGGCGCCTTCAACACGGCCTTCGTGCCGATGTTCTCGAAAAAGCTCGAGGCGGGCGAAAACCCGCTGGGCTTTGCGCGTGATGCGTTTTCGGGGCTGGCCAGCGTGTTGATCGTGCTGACGCTTTTGGCGCAACTGGCGATGCCGTGGTTCGTGCTGGCGATGGCGGGCGGTTTCGCGGGCGATATCCGTTTGGAGCTGGCCGTCGATATGGGGCGGGTGGCCTTTGGCTATATCATCTTCATCTCGCTTGCGGCCCTTTTGTCGGGTCTTCTCAATGCGACGGGGCGTTTCGCCGCCGCCGCAGCCGCGCCGATCTTGCTCAACCTGATCTTGATCGCGGCGCTGATCTTGGCCGAAAGCGGGCTTGTGGCCGGGGCCACGATCGCCGTCGACACCCCGACCACCGCTTCGTTGACCGGGTTGCATCACGGAACGCTTCTGGTCTGGGGCAGCGTGTTGGCGGGGATCGCGCAGCTTGCCTTGGTCTGGATCGTGGCCGCGCGGATCGGCTTTCGGTTGGTGCCGCAAATGCCCAAGATCACCCCCGATATGCGGCGTCTGGCCATCATCATGCTGCCCGCGATGCTGGCCGCTGGCGTGGTGCAGGTGAACTTGCTCGTCGGCCGCCAAGTCGGCAGCTTTTTCGACGGTGCCATCGCATGGATGTCGCTGGCCGACCGGCTTTACCAATTGCCGCTGGGCGTGGTGGCGATTGCCATCGGCATCGTGCTTTTGCCCGACCTGTCGCGCCGTTTGCAGGCGGGCGATACCATCGGCGGGCGCGATGCGCTCAGCCGGGCGGGCGAAATCAGCCTTGCCCTGACCGTGCCCGCCGCAGTGGCGCTTTGCGTGATCCCCGCGCCCTTGGTCGCGGTCTTGTTCGAACGTGGCGCCTTTGGCCCCGAAGACACCGCGCAAACGGCGCTCGCGTTGGCGGCCTATGGTCTGGGGCTACCGGCCTTCGTGCTGCAAAAGGTGCTGCAACCGCTTTACTTCGCGCGCGAAGATACGCGCAGCCCATTCCGCTTCGCGCTGGTGGCGATGGTGGTCAATGCGGTCGTCGCGATCGGGCTGTCCTTCGTCATCGGCTTCGTCGGCGCGGCACTGGCCACCAGCGTGGCGGGTTGGACGATGGTCTGGCTGCTTCTGCGCGGCAAGCGCAGCATGGGCGAGGTCGCCCGCTTCGACGAACGCTATCGCGACAGGATGGGCCGGATCATCTTGGCGGCACTGATCATGGGGCTGGGCCTTGTGATCGGCGCGACCGTGCTGGCACCGCTGCTCGGAACGTCGGGCTGGCGCTATATCGCGCTTTTGGTGTTGGTGTTGGGCGGGATGGCGCTTTATGCGGCGGCGGGCCAACTTTTGGGTGCCTTCCGGCTTTCGGAATTCACCAACGCCCTCAGACGGCGCTAGCGCTGCCGCAGCTTGTCCAAAAGCCGCGCGATCCCCCCCGGACGCAGCACAAAGGACAGCGCAAACCCCGCAGCAAAGCCCGACAGGTCGGCCACCACATTGGCGAACTGCCCTTCCAGCAGGCCAAAGAACAGCTGGATCGCCAAAAGCATCCCGATGAGGCCAAAGGCGCGGTAGCGGTTGCCGCCGCGCAAACGGGCCTCGGTCCACATGATGAAGGTAAAGGCCCCGATCAGCCCATAGACACCGGGATACCCCCCGATCAGCGGATAGGGGCTGTCGATCAGCGCAACAAACCCCACCGCCCCGCAGATCGCCGAAGCCCAGAACAGCACCACGAAGGCAAGCGGCGAAAACACCTCGGCCACCATCTTGCCGATGGCGAGAATGAACACCACGACGAATGCCGCATGCACGAACCCGCTATGGATCAGCGGATAGCTGACAAGCCGCACCAGTTCCCCCGGCAACACCTCGCCACGCGCCCGCATATAGGCCGCGATTTCATCGAAAACGGCCCAGTCGCGGATCGCATCAAGCCGCCAACCGACCCCGGCCGCGCCACCCAATAGCCCCATGCTCGCCGCTTGGAACATCAGCTCCAACCCCATGATCACGACCGCCAATGCAATCACCACGGGCGGCAAGGCGTTGAACGGTGATGTCTTGTAGTCTTCCATGCCCGGCCTGCCCTCGGTTGACGCGCTCTGCCCCCGTGGGTAAGCGATGGCGCGGCGCTTGGCCAGTGGGGCGGCGTCATCGACCAGCCAAGGAATGATCATGGCACAGACCGCTTTCACACCGCGCGTGTTTTCCGGCATCCAGCCTTCCGGCGGCTTGACGCTGGGCAATTACCTCGGCGCGATGAAACGCTTCGTCGAGATGCAGGAAGCCGGCACCCATGAGACGATCTTTTGCATGGTCGATCTGCACGCGATCACCGCCACCCTGCCCCCACCCGGGCAACTCCGCCACAACACGCGCGAGCTGTGCGCGGGATTTCTCGCCATCGGCATCGACCCGGAAAAATCCATCCTCTTCAACCAAAGCCAAGTGCCCGAACATGCGCAACTGGCGTGGATCTTCAACTGCATCGCGCGCATGGGCTGGATGGGCCGCATGACCCAGTGGAAGGACAAGGCAGGCAAGAACGCCGAAGCCGCCTCCCTTGGGCTCTTCGCCTATCCCGCGCTCATGGCCGCCGATATCTTGGTCTATCACGCCACCCATGTGCCGGTGGGCGAGGATCAGAAACAGCATATCGAACTGACCCGCGACATCGCGGCCAAGTTCAACCATGACTACGGCGTCGATTTCTTCCCCATCGCCGAGCCGGTGATCGAGGGGGCGGCGACGCGGGTGATGAACCTGCAGGATGGCACCAAGAAAATGTCGAAATCCGACCCCTCGGACAAGACACGCATCAACCTGACCGATAGCGCCGATGAGATCGCCAAGAAGATCCGCAAGGCCAAGACAGACCCCGACCCGCTGCCCGAAGCGCTGGCGGGGCTTGAGGCGCGGCCCGAGGCGCGCAATCTGATCAATATCTACGCAGCCCTTGCCGATACCACCCCCCAAGCGGTGCTGGACCAGCATGCCGGCGCGCTTTTCGGCCATTTCAAGATGGCCTTGGCCGATCTGGCCGTGGACAAGCTCGCCCCCATCTCGACCGAGATGACGCGGCTGATGGCCGACCCCGCCGAGATCGACCGCATCTTGGGACGTGGGGCCGAGCGCGCGCGCGCGATCACCGCGCCGATCCTTGCGCACACCTATGACATCGTCGGCATGCTGCGCAGCTAACGAAAAACCCCGCCTTTTGGGGGCGGGGTCATTCGCTTTTGCGCTGAAAATGCGCCTTACAGCTGGCGTTCCACCATCATCTTCTTGATCGACGCGATCGCCTTGGCCGGGTTCAGCCCCTTGGGGCAGGTCTTGGCGCAGTTCATGATCGTATGGCAGCGATACAGCTTGAAGGGATCTTCCAGATCATCCAAGCGCTCACCCGTCGCCTCGTCGCGGCTATCGATGATCCAGCGATAAGCATGGAGAAGCGCGGCTGGCCCAAGGTAGCGATCACCGTTCCACCAATAGCTGGGGCAAGAGGTCGAACAGCAGGCGCACATCACGCACTCATACAGCCCATCAAGCTTGTCGCGATCCTCGATCGACTGGCGCCATTCCTTTTCGGGGCGCTGGGTCTTGGTCTCGAGCCATGGCATGATCGAAGCATGCTGGGCATAGAAATGCGTGAGATCCGGGATCAGATCCTTGATCACCGGCATATGCGGCAGCGGGTAGATTTTCACATCGCCCTTGATCTCGTCCATGCCGTAGATGCAGGCCAGCGTGTTGATCCCGTCGATATTCATCGCGCAAGAACCGCAAATCCCCTCGCGGCACGACCGGCGGAAGGTCAGCGTGGGGTCGATCTCGTTCTTGATCTTGATCAGCGCGTCCAGAACCATCGGGCCGCAGCTATCCATATCGACCCAATAGGTATCGACGCGCGGGTTTTCGCCATCATCGGGATTCCAGCGATAGATCTGGAACTTGCGCAGATTATTCGCCCCTGCGGGCTTGGGCCAAGTCTTGCCCGTGCGCATACGGGAGTTCTTGGGAAGAGCCAGTTCAACCATGGATCATATCCTCCGGGTCCGGTCGGCGGTCACAAGATCAAGGGCCGCGTCGGCCCCGCACCTGTGAGTTGTCGAAAACAATTGTCATACACGACTTGCGGGTCGCGCCCTGCGATGAAATCGCTGCTGATCGTTACGCTACCCCTTGCCGCCGGCCCGTCCGACCCGACCCCGAAGCCGATCTCGCCACGGGGTTGGACGGCCAGACGCGCACGCTCGCTGCATTGCGCATAAGCATTCTCTTCGCTCACCTGCCCACAGGCCGCGAGCAAGGGCAGCACCAGCACCAAAAGGGGCAGCGCGCGGATCAATAGACCCGCGCCTTGGGCTTGATCTTCTCCAGATCGATACCGCCCTCGTTATGGCCCATCAGCGGGTTCAGATGCACGGGGCGGTAATCCAGATCGACCTTTTCGCCATCGACCACGGCCAGCGAATGCTTGCGCCATGTCTTGTCGTCGCGATCGGGATAATCCTCATGCGCATGTGCGCCGCGGCTTTCCTTGCGCGCCTCTGCCGAAACGATGGTGGCCATCGCGTTTGGCATCAGGTTCGTCAGCTCCAGCGTTTCCATGAGGTCCGAATTCCAGATCATCGAGCGATCCGTGACCTTGATGTCATCCATCTTGGCAGCGACGCCCGTCATCTTTTCCACGCCTTCGGCCAGGGTCTTGTCGGTACGGAACACCGCTGCGTCGGCCTGCATCGTTTTTTGCATCTCGAGGCGCAATTCGGCGGTGGCGATATTGCCCGAAGCATGGCGGATTCCGTCGAAACGCGACAATGCGAAATCGAGCGAGGCTTTCGGCACATCAGGCACCGCGCTGTCGCGGTCGACGACTTCGCCCGCCTTGATCGCGGCGGCCCGGCCAAAGACGACCAGATCGATCAAGCTGTTCGATCCAAGGCGGTTCGCACCATGCACGCTCGCACAGCCCGCCTCGCCCACGGCCATCAGGCCCGGCACGATCGCGTCGGGGTTCTTGGCGGTGGGGCGCAGCACTTCACCCCAGTAGTTCGTGGGAATGCCGCCCATGTTGTAATGGACCGTCGGCAGAACCGGGATCGGTTCCTTGTTCACATCGACACCTGCGAAAATGCGCGCCGATTCCGAGATGCCGGGAAGGCGCAGCGCCAGCGTTTCGGGCGGCAAATGGTTCAGGTGCAGATGGATGTGATCGCCATCCTTGCCCACACCGCGCCCTTCGCGGATTTCCATCGTCATGCAGCGCGAGACCACATCGCGCGACGCCAGATCCTTGTAGGTCGGCGCGTAACGCTCCATGAAACGCTCGCCTTCGGAATTGGTCAGATAACCGCCCTCGCCACGCGCACCTTCGGTGATCAGGCAGCCCGCGCCATAAATGCCGGTGGGGTGGAACTGCACGAATTCCATATCCTGCAAGGGCAAGCCCTGACGCGCGACCATGCCGCCGCCATCGCCGGTGCAGGTATGGGCCGAAGTCGCCGAGAAATAGGCGCGGCCATAGCCGCCTGTCGCCAAGACGACCATCTTGGCGCGGAAGACATGCATGGTGCCATCATCGAGCTTCCACGCCACGACGCCGACACATTTGCCTTCATCATCCATCAACAAATCAGTGGCGAAATACTCGATATAGAATTCGGCATTGTTCTTCAGCGATTGGCCGTAAAGCGTGTGCAAGATCGCGTGACCCGTCCGGTCGGCGGCGGCACAGGTGCGCTGCACCGGGGGGCCTTCGCCGAATTCGGTGGTGTGGCCGCCGAAGGGGCGCTGATAGATCTTGCCATCCTCGGTGCGCGAGAAGGGCACGCCGTAATGTTCCAGCTCATAAACCGCCTTGGGCGCTTCGCGGGCGAGGTATTCCATCGCATCCGTATCACCCAGCCAATCGGACCCTTTGACTGTGTCATACATGTGCCAATGCCAATGGTCCGGCCCCATGTTGCTCAGGCTTGCCGCGATGCCGCCTTGGGCCGCAACGGTGTGCGAACGTGTCGGGAAAACCTTGGTCACACAGGCCGTCTTGAGGCCCTGCTCGGCCATGCCCAGCGTCGCGCGCAAGCCAGCGCCACCCG
This sequence comes from Roseicyclus sp., assembly GCF_965662675.1. Taxonomy (GTDB): domain Bacteria; phylum Pseudomonadota; class Alphaproteobacteria; order Rhodobacterales; family Rhodobacteraceae; genus Roseicyclus. The sequence goes on from NZ_CBFIIK010000003.1 coordinate 93,214, forward strand.
CACCCACCACGACGACGTCATAGGTATGGGTGTTCAGCTCATAGGCGGGGGAGAGTGTATCTTTCATCTACGTCCTCACAGTGCAATCTGCGCCAGTGCCACCAGCCCGCCTGCGGCAAGCCCGTAGCATAGGATCGTCGTGACGATCAGGCCGACCTTGCGGCTCAACCCACGGAAATAATCTTCGATCAACACCTGCATGCCCAAACGCATGTGGTGCATCCCCACAACCAGATAGGCCGATACGACCAGCGCGGGCATGGGCCGCGACAGGCTGGTCACCACATCGGCATGGGGCTGGCCCAAAAGGCCGCCAATGATGAAAAGGAAGAACGGCGTCAGCAGCAAAAGCGCCACCGAGGTGACCGTCATCGTCCAATGATGCGCGGTCCCCGACTTGGCGGAACCAAGACCCGTCACGCGCTTGCGGTCGGTTACATAGGCCATCATGCCCCCCCTCAGATCGCGATCAAGGTCAGCGCGGTCAGCACGACCGAACCGATGATCATCGCCCAGCCCAGCTTGTCGGACATCGCCACATCAAGCCCGCGCCCGGTATCCCAGATCAGGTGCCGCACGCCGCCCAGCGCGTGATACCATAGCGCCAGAACCGACAGCGCCATCACGATATCGCCCAAGACCGATGTGATCAGCCCGTCGATCACGCTGAAATAAGCGCCACCGCTTGCGGCAGCCATTAACCACCAAACCACCGCGATCGCGCCGACCATCAAACCGTTGCCGGTGATACGCACGAAGATCGAGGTGATCGAGTTCAACTGTGGGCGATAAATCGTCAAATGGGGGGAAAGCGGTCTGTTTCCCCGGTTCACATCGGCCATGGCTGAACCCCTTCCGGCTATTCTCTCAAGGTCTGGCGGTTGTCATGATAATCAATAGCGCCTTTTACGTCACTGTCACCTGCAACGATCGGGCTTATCGGGCCAAGCCTTGGGGCGTAACGCCGCAGATCTGTCTTTTGTGATCACGCTTTTCAATCATGTGATCACGAAGTGGCATTCACCACCTATCATGATGGAATCAACACCCAATAATCCAGATCGAGCAAGACATGCGGTAGGTATTTCCCCGCTGCATCGCGCAGCGCGCCTGCTTGGCCCGCGGCATTCACCGCCACCAGCCGCAGGCGCATCGCCCCCACACCGGGGGCCGTGGTGGGGGCCAGATCCAGCACCTCCGACCATGCCCGAACGGTATCGCCCGCGAAACATGGGTTGGCATGGGCGCCGCCATTGATCGCTACGATCATCTGCGCATTGGCCAGCCCGTTGAAACTCAGCGCACGCGCCAGCGAGATGACATGCCCGCCATAGATCAACCGCCGCCCATCCTCGCGCAGCGTGCCGTCGTAATGGGTCTTGGCGGTGTTCTGCCAAAGCCGTGTCGCCATCATATGCTCGGCATCCTCGATGGTGACGCCGTCGACATGGTCGATCACCTCGCCCACGGCATAATCGCCGATGCGGTGCGGCTCGCCGGCCTGCACAAAATCATAACCCGTGAAATCCAACCCCGCCGGGATCACCAATGTCGCCGGATCGACGACCGATGCCAGTTCCGGCACCACGGGATCGGGCGCCGGGGCCGCCGCATCACGTTTGCGCACCATCACCCAGCGCACATAATCCAGCACCACATCACCATGCTGGTTGCGCCCCTCGCTGCGGACATAGACCACCCCGGTCTTGCCGTTGGAGTTCTCTTTCAGCCCGATCACCGTCGAGCGCGAGGTCAGCGTATCGCCGGGCCAGACAGGCGCATGAAAGCGCCCCTCCGCATAGCCCAGATTGGCCACCGCATTGAGCGAGATATCGGGCACCGTCTTGCCGAAGACAGTGTGAAAGGCGATCAGATCATCCATCGGACTGGCCTTGAGCCCGCAGGCCCGCGCGAATTCATCCGAGGAATGGATTGCCCCGCGCGCAGGGTAAAGCGCGTGATAAAGCGCGCGCTCACCGCCCGATACGGTGCGCGGCACGGCATGGGCGATCACCTCGCCCAGCCGATAATCCTCGAAAAAACGGCCGGCATTGGTTTTGGTCGCCGCCATCCTATTGCGCCCCCAGCTTCATCTCGGGGCTATAGGGCGCGTCGATCTCCTTGGTCACGGCCTGCCCGCAGCGCATCACGCCGCGCGCCGCATCGAAAGACATCACAGGGTCGCCATGCAGCACCCAGCCCTTCGACAGCGCCTCGGACACCTTGTGGCAAAAGGTTGAGGTGTCATCCTCGGTCAGCAAACGATAGATCTTCATCCCAGCCTCACATCGGGAAAGGGTAATAGCCAAGCCATGTGTGGACCCATGCGACGACGCCATAAAGCACCGCACCCACGCCAAAGGCGATTGCATCCTTCAGCACGCTGGTATCAGTGGGCCGCTCCCATGCGCGGTTGGCGCGGTTGATCAAGATGACCGATACGACCGCCCAAGCCAGCATGCCGCCAAACAAGATGATCGAGGCCAGATCGCCATTCACCAAAAGATGCGCCACCGCCCAAGCCTTGACGCCCGTCAACTGCTTGTGACGCACCCGCGCGGCCATCGTGCCGTTGATCGACGACAAGGCAAAAAACCAAAATCCGATCAGGATCAACAGGTTGGCGATATGCGTCATGAAGGCGGGCGGCACCCAGACGGCGGCGAAGCCCGCGTTGCGGTAGCCGATCACCATCGCCACCACGCCCAACAGCATGATCAGCGACAAGATCCCCTTGCCCTTGTCACCCCAAGCCGCGCGTTTCTCGGGCGCCAGCCGTCTGACCCAATGCCCCCCCGCGAACAGACCGATCCCGATGATCAAAACCAGATAACCCATCACGCGACATCCCCTTGTGCTTGCTCTGCCGCTGCAATCGCATCGGCTTTGGCCAGTGTAGCACGGGCCGTTTCGACATGCAGGTTTTCCACGATCTTGCCATCGACGACCGCAACCCCCTGACCTTGGGCCAGCGCCGCCTCATAGGCCGCGATCTGACGCCGGGCCAGATCGACCTCGTCCGCACTGGGGCCAAAGGCGGCATTCGCGATCGCCACCTGCGCCGGGTGGATCAGTGTCTTGCCATCAAAGCCGAAATCGCGCCCCTCGGCGCATTCGGCGGCCAAGCCTTCCTCGTCCTTGAACGCGTTATAGACCCCGTCGACACAGATGATGCCCGCCGCGCGTGCCGCCAACAGGCAATGCTGCAAGGCCATGGTCATGGCACCGCGCGTGCGCGATCCCAGATCCTTGGCCAGATCATTGGTGCCCATCACGAACCCCGCCATGCGCGGCGCGCGCGCGATCTCGGCGGCGTTCAAGATGCCGATGGGCGTTTCCATCATCGCCCAAAGCTGCGTGTCCTTTGCCGCCGGGATCGCGTCGAGCATTCCGGCCACTGCCGCCACATCGGCCGCCGATCCCACCTTGGGCAACAAAATCGCCTCCGGCCCGACAGCGGCAATCGCGGCCAGATCGTCGGCGCCCCAAATCGTGTCCATCCCGTTGATCCGTACGATCTGCGCCCGCGCGCCGTAGCCGCCTTGCGCCAGCGTCGCGGCCAACAGCGCGCGCGCATTGGCCTTTTCCTCGATGCTGACCGCGTCTTCCAAATCGAAGATGATCGCATCGACGGCCAAGCCGCGCGCCTTTTCCAGCGCACGGTCGCGCGATCCGGGAATATAAAGAACGGAACGGTAAGGGCGTGCGCGAAGGTCCATCGACCACCTCCTTCTCGGCAGGCTGGGGCAGTTCTCGGCGTCCGAGGGATCACAGCTTGGCCGCGAAGGCAAGCCTTGGCATGCCGCATCGCAGCAAAATAATGTCGCAAGGGGCGCGCTTGGCGCAAGAAAACACCAAGCCCCTCCCCTTCACACGATGTTAACCGAGATGAGGCATCTTCAGGATCGGTGCGGCGCTGCGAAGCTGCCGCTTGTGCGAGACGGGCGTGATGCCGATGCTCCTTGCCCCGCGCGCACGCCCTTTGTGAAAGGGTTGCCGATGTTTCGGATATGTCTTCTTCCCGCCGTAGTCGCGCTGGTCGCAATGCTTTGGCCTCATACACCCGTCATGGCGCAGCAGGCGATGATCTGCGGCCAGCGCGACCAGATCATCGCCCAGCTACAGGCCCGCTTCGGCGAAGAGCGGCGCTCGATGGGGTTGGCGGGCCGCAACAGGATCATCGAGCTTTATGTCTCCGACAACACGGGCAGCTGGACCATCACCATCACCGGCGTCGACGGGATCACTTGCCTGATCGCTTCGGGGCAGCATTTCGAAAGCTTCGCCCCCACCCCGCGCGGTCAGAACCTCTAGCCCCATCACATCAACCCATCCCAAAGCAGCTTGAGCCCCGTCAGCATCAAGGCGGTATAGGCCACCATGAAAAACGCCCGCTCGGGGATCAGCTTATGCGCCTTGACCCCGATCAACGTGCCAAGGAGTGCAAAGGGAATAAGCGCCGCACTCCACCCCAATAGCTGCCATGAGAACAGCCCCAGCATGGTATAAAGTGCCGCCTTCATCGCATTGACCACCCAGAACACGATCACCGAAGTCGCGTGATAGCGCGTCTTGTCGATACCGCCTTGGCCCAGCATGAATACCGCGAATGGCGGCCCGCCCGCATGGGCCACAAAGCTGGTGAAGCCCACGCCGATACCCGCGACCCAGCCCTTGCGCCGGTCGAACCCCGTAGGCCGTGGCGCGATCAGCCCCCGCGCTAAGGCGATCCGAAACAGCGGAAACCCCACCGCCACCACCCCGATCAGCACCCGGATCGCATCGGCCGAGACAATGCTGAACAGCGCCGCCCCCAGCGCCAGCCCCGGCACCGCCCCGGTCAGGATCGCGCCCGCCGATGGTTTGTCCCAGCGGCCCCAATAGGCGCGCACCGCTGCGACATCGATCGCCATCAAGACCGGCAGCATCAAGGCCAGCGCAACGCCCGGCTCGATCACGATGGCCAGAATCGCCGACCCTGCAAATCCCAGCGAACCGCCGAAACCGCCCTTGGATATGCCCGCCAGCAGCGCCCCGAGCGCGGCCAGCCCAAAGATCCACCCTTCCAGCACGGTTCATCCTTTCCCAAGTGTTTCAGGGGCTTGCCCAAATGCAGCGGCCTGTGGCCGCGCAGTGGGGCTTTCCGCCGCGCTGCAGCAGACTTGCGCAAGACACGGCGCAGGGCTACGCCATCGCCGATATCAATGAGGGACTTGGAGATCAATCTCATGGCCAGACCCAAGATCGCGCTGATCGGCGCCGGTCAGATCGGTGGCACTCTTGCCCACCTCGTCGCGCTCAAGGAATTGGGGGATGTCGTCTTGTTCGACATCGCCGAGGGCACACCACAGGGCAAAGCACTCGACATCGCCGAAAGCGGCCCGTCGGAACGCTTCGATGCCAAGCTCAAGGGCACCAACGACTACGCCGATATCGCAGGCGCCGATGTCTGCATCGTCACCGCAGGTGTGCCGCGCAAACCCGGCATGAGCCGCGATGACCTCTTGGGCATCAACCTCAAGGTCATGAAATCGGTGGGCGAAGGCATCGCCAAGCATGCCCCAAAGGCATTCGTGATCTGCATCACCAACCCGCTTGATGCGATGGTCTGGGCACTGCAGAAATTCTCGGGCCTTCCCCCCCACATGGTTTGCGGCATGGCCGGCGTTCTCGACTCTGCGCGCTTCCGCCATTTCTTGGCCGAAGAGTTCGAAGTATCGATGAAAGACGTCACCGCCTTCGTTCTCGGCGGGCATGGCGACACGATGGTCCCCTCGGTGCGCTATTCCACCGTCGCTGGCATCCCGCTGCCCGATTTGATCGAGATGGGCTGGACCACCAAGGAAAAGATGGATGCCATCGTGCAGCGCACGCGTGATGGTGGCGCGGAAATCGTAGGCTTGCTCAAGACCGGCTCGGCCTTCTACGCGCCCGCGACATCGGCCATCGAAATGGCCGAGGCTTTCCTCAAGGACCAAAAGCGCGTCCTGCCCTGTGCGGCCCATTGCGATGGCGAGTTCGGCTTGAAAAAGATGTATGTCGGCGTGCCCACCGTGATCGGCAAAGGCGGGATCGAGCGTATCGTCGAGATCAAGCTGACCAAGGACGAACAGGCGATGTTCGACAATTCGGTCGCCGCGGTGAAAGGCCTTGTCGACGCCTGCAAGGCAATCGACGAAAGCCTCGCCTGATGATTTTCGCGGCGGCCCCCGATCCAAGGGGCCGCCGCACCCCCAGACGCGCCAGATGACGCGGCCCCCCTCCCCCTATCTCGAACCCGGCTTTTACGACCGCGCGCTGCGCGATGGTCGCCACCGCGACATCGTCGGCGGGCGGTGGGACGAAACGGGTCGGCTGCAAATGGCGCTGCTCACGGCCCAAGGGCTGAAACCCCATCACCAGCTTCTCGATGTCGGTGCCGGATCGCTGCGGCTGGGCTGCAAGGCGGTGCCTTACCTCGACCCCGGCCATTACTGGGGCACCGACGCAAGCCGCGCCTTGATGCTGCGTGGCCGCGAAGTGGAACTGCCCGACCCCGACTGCCTGCCTGCGGATCACCTTGTGGAAGACGCCGATTTCGCCTTTCCCGGCCTGCCTGATCGGATGGATTACGTGATCGCTTTCGGCGTCTTCACCCATCTGCCCACCCACCAGACGGCAGATGCGCTGGCCAAGATCGCTCGCCGCTGGCCTGCCCCGCGCGTCTTCTTGTTCACCGTCTTTCTCGCCCCCGCGGGGCAAGAGGGTGCAAGCCTGCGCCAGCCCGATGGCGTCGTCACCCACCCCGACCGACCGCCCTATCACCTTACCGAAACCATGCTTCAGGCGATGGCGGATGCGGCAGGCCTAACCATCACCCGCCAGCCAGATCGCCTGCCCCGCGGACAGGTCTTGTTCTGCGCCTGAGCGGGGCGTTTTCCTTCAGGAAAACGTCAAGAAAAACTGCAGTTTTTCCATTCAGAAGACGCGCGTTTTCCGCCCCCCGTTGACAAGCCGGGCTTTGGGCGCAGAGTGCGGGGACGAGAGAACCGGGGGGAAAAAGATGCGCGATTTCGACAATGAATTGGAACAGCGGCTGGTCCGCTACGCCGCCATCGACAGCCAATCCGACATGGACAGCCCCGCGCAACCCTCGACCGGCATCCAGCACGCGATGCTCGACCTGATGGTGGCCGAACTACACGACATCGGCGCGGCCGATGTGACCAAGACCCCCTATGGCACTGTCATCGCCACCATCCCCGGCAATGCCCCCGGCCCCACCATCGGCTTTCTCGCCCATGTCGATACCGCGCCGCAGTTCAACGCCACCGGCGTGAAGCCTCGCGTGATCCGTGGCTACAACGGCGGCGCGATCAGCTTTCCCGATGCCCCCGATCTGACGCTGTCGCCCGATGATTTCCCCTATCTCGCAACCAAGATCGGCGAGGATGTCGTGACCGCCTCCGGCACCACGCTTTTGGGTGCCGATGACAAGGCGGGCATCGCCATCATCATGACCGCCGCCCGCCACCTGATCGCCAACCCCGAGCTGCCGCGCCCCACGATTCGCATCGCCTTCACCCCCGACGAGGAAATCGGCCGCGGCGTCGACCCGAAACTCCCCGCCGATCTGGGTGTCGATTTCGCCTACACCTTCGATGGCGGCGACGCGGGCGAGATCGTTTACGAGACCTTCAGCGCCGATTTTGCAGTCGTCACCGTCACCGGCGTATCGATCCACCCCGGCGAAGCGACGGGCAAGCTGGTCAACGCGATCCACCTCGCCTCCCGCATCGTGCAAACCTTGCCGCAGGCGACAATGACGCCTGAAACCACAGCGGATCGCGAGGGGTTCATCCACGCCGTCGACATGAAGGGCAGCGCCGATCAAATGGTCGTCCGCTTCATCTTGCGCGATTTCGAACGTGATGGCCTGGCGGCCAAGGGCGATCTTGTCCGCCAAGTCTGCGCCGCCATCGCCGCCACCGAACCACGCGCCAGGATCGATGTGCAGATCACGCCGCAATACCGCAACATGCGCTACTGGCTCGAAGATGACATGTCGCCCATCGACCTCGCCCGCACAGCCCTGAGCGAGATCGGCGTCACCCCGATCGAGGCGGTGATCCGCGGCGGCACCGATGGCTCGCGCCTGACCGAAATGGGCGTGCCTTGCCCCAACCTGTTTACCGGCATGCAGAATGTGCATGGCCCGCTCGAATTCGTCTCGGTGCAGGATATGGCGCTTGCGACACGGCTGATGCTGCAGATCGCGGCGCGCGCCGTGGCGTGAGTCGGTTCCGCATACAATTGCATACCATCAACACGGTTAACTTGTGATCACAGCTTTTCTGGCTGTGATCACAAATGTCGGTTTTTTCCCGAAATGGCCTCTTTTCGGCGAAAAATGCGTTTCATTGCGCCCCTTGGTTGTGCTTATGCCCTATCAAACACCACCAAGGACGGGACAGTTTCATGAACATTCATGAATACCAGGCGAAGGCGCTTCTTCGGCAATACGGCGCACCGGTCAGCGATGGCCGCGTGGTTCTCAAGGCGGAAGACGCCAAGACCGCAGCAGGAGAGATGGACGGGCCGCTTTGGGTCGTCAAAGCTCAGATCCATGCTGGCGGTCGCGGCAAGGGCCACTTCAAAGAGGCCGACGCCGGCGAAAAGGGCGGCGTGCGCCTTGCCAAATCCGTCGAGGAAGCCGCCGAGGAAGCCAAGAAAATGCTTGGCCGCACACTGGTCACCCACCAGACCGGCCCAGCGGGCAAACAGGTCAACCGCATCTACATCGAAGACGGCTCGGGCATCGAGCGCGAGCTTTACCTTGCCCTTCTCGTCGATCGTCAGACCAGCCGCGTTTCTTTCGTCTGCTCGACCGAAGGCGGCATGGATATCGAAGAGGTCGCGGCCCACACCCCCGAAAAGATCCTGTCCTTCTCGGTCGATCCGGCCACCGGCTACCAGCCCTATCATGGCCGCCGTATCGCCTACTCGCTCGGCCTACAGGGCAAGCAGGTCAAGGAATGCGTCGCGCTGATGGCCCTGCTCTACAAGGCTTTCATCGAGCGCGACATGGAAATGCTCGAGATCAACCCGCTGATCGTCACCGATGAGGGCAGCCTCAAGGTGCTGGACGCCAAGCTGGGCTTTGACGGCAATGCCATGTACCGCCAACCCGACATCATGGCGCTGCGCGACGAGACCGAGGAAGACCCCAAGGAACTCGCCGCTTCGAAATACGACCTCAACTACATCGCGCTGGATGGCGAGATCGGTTGCATGGTCAACGGCGCGGGCCTTGCGATGGCCACGATGGACATCATCAAGCTCTACGGCTCGGAACCGGCCAACTTCCTCGATGTGGGCGGCTCGGCCACGAAAGAGAAAGTGACCGAGGCCTTCAAGATCATCACCTCCGACCCCAACGTCAAAGGCATCTTGGTCAACATCTTCGGCGGCATCATGCGTTGCGATATCATCGCCGAGGGCGTTGTCGCCGCCGTCAAGGAAGTGGGCCTGAAGGTGCCGCTTGTCGTCCGGCTCGAAGGCACGAATGTCGACAAGGGCAAGGAGATCATCAACACCTCCGGCCTCAACGTCATCGCCGCCGACAACCTGTCGGATGCGGCCGAAAAGATCGTGAAAGCGGTCAAGGGCTGAACGAGGGGCATCCCAGCATGCGGCTGAACCGGATCACCGCCACATTTCCGCAACCCGCCTTGGCGGCGCATCGGCCCATGCCGACACGCCCCGCAGTGGGGATCGGTCGGCGGCGCGCGATCTGGTCGGCGCTGCACCTCTTGGGGGCTGGCATTTTCGTGCTGGCCATGCTGA